>PLEW01000248.1 GCA_003136555.1 Planctomycetota bacterium
CCGGGATCGACGTTCAGGTAGGGGTCGAGCTTCTGGATCTTGACCCGGTAGCCCATGTTGATGAGCAGGCGCCCGAGCGATGCCGAGGCGATGCCCTTGCCCAGCGAGCTGACCACCCCCCCGGTGATGAAGACGTGCCTGGTCGGACCTTCGCGTTTGGCTGAGCTAGACATGGGAGCATCCAGGGATGAGGGGCGGGGCAGGCTGGCGGGACGCCAGGGCTGCCGGGAGGGATCATAGCGGTCGCCGGTCGATGGCACGCGCCAGCTCGTGGGCGCGCCAGCGCGCAAGGAAGGCATCGTAGTCGGCACGCGTATCGACACCCGGCGCGGCGTGCGCGACCACGCTGCAGGCGATGCCGATGCCGGCCTCGAGCGCGCGCAGCTGCTCGAGCCGCTCGCAGCCCTCGAGGCGGCTGGCCGGCAGGCGCGAGTAATCGAGCAGCACCTGCCTGCGGTAGGCGTAGATGCCGAGATGGCGATGGCAGGGTTCGGCCGGCGCTCCACGGTCGCGGTCGAAGGGCACCCCCGCGCGGCTGAAATAGAGCGCGCGGTCGCCATGGCCGAGCACCACCTTGACGGCGTTGGGGTTGCGGCTCTCGGGTCCACCGGCGAGCACGCACAGGGTGGCGATGCCCGCCCAGGCATGGCGGTGCAGCAGGCCCACCACCTGGCGGATGTGCTCCGGCTCCATCTCCGGCTCATCGCCCTGGACATTGACCACCACCTCGGCCTCCAGCTGGCTGGCGATCTCGGCGATGCGGTCGGTCCCGGACTGGTGGTCCGCGCGGGTGAGCCGCGCCGCGACCCCGGCGAGCTGGGCCGCAGCCACCAGCGCGGCATCATCGGCGCACACCACCACCGCCGCCGGGCCATAAGCCTGGGCAGCCTGGCGGCAGGCATGGGCGATGAGCGGCTGGCCACTCTCGGCCAGCAGGAGCTTCTCTGGCAGACGGGTGGAGGCTCGGCGGGCGGGGATGAGAATGGCGACGGCTGCCGACACGACGTCTCCAAGGGCGCCAACGTAGCCGAGACGCTGGCTAGTCAATGCTCCGGGTTTGGGCAGTGGGTGGTGCAGTGCCGGGCGACGCCAGGAGCGACGCGGAATGCCGGCATTTCACCGCGATACCGGCATTCAGGAGGGGCGGCGCGGCGGTGCGCGCCCGTTACGCGAGACGGGCCTTGACCTCGCCACGGGAGCCTTGCGCCAGCCCAGGCTTGCCCACCCGAGCCAATGGCGACCATCCCGGCCATGAATGACCCGGTCGCGTCGGTCCGCGCTGCGCTGTCGACGGTGATGGATCCCGATCTGCACCAGGATCTGGTCACCCTCAAGATGATCCGCGACCTGGTGGTCGAAGCCGGGGTCGCGCGCTTCCGCCTGGTCCTCACCACCGGCGCCTGCCCGGTCAAGCAGCAGCTCGAGGACCAGTGCCGGGCCGCCGCGCTCTCGGTAGCCGGCATCGCCAGCGCCACCATCGCGGTCTCAGCCGAGGTGCCGCAGGGCGGGCAGGGCAGGGACCTGGTCCCGGGCGTACGCCACGTCGTCGGGGTGGGCTCGGGCAAGGGCGGGGTGGGCAAGAGCACCCTGACCGCCAACCTCGCCTGCGCCCTCGAGCAGAGCGGGGCGCGGGTCGGGCTCCTGGACGCCGACATCTACGGGCCGTCGATCCCGACCATGATGGGGGTGCATGAGCAGCCGTTCGTCATCGAGCGCAAGATGGTGCCGCCGGTGCGCCATGGGGTGAAGGTGATCTCCATGGGCCTGCTGCTCGACCGAGGCCAGGCGGTGGTGCTGCGCGGCCCGATGATCGGCAAGGCGGTGCAGCAGCTGCTCTCGGATGTCGACTGGGGCGAACTCGACTACCTGCTCGTCGACCTGCCGCCCGGCACCGGCGACGTGCAGCTCACGCTCACCCAGTCGGTCACCCTGGCCGGGGCGGTGGTGGTCTCCACGCCACAGGCGGTGGCGCTGGCGGATGCGCGCCGGGCGGTGGCGATGTTCGAGAAGGTCAAGGTGCCGATCTTCGGCATGGTCGAGAACATGAGCGAATTCATCTGCCCGCAGTGCGGCCACAGCGAGGCGATCTTCGGCGAGCATGGCGCCGAGCAGGAGGCGCGGGCGCTGGGCCTGCCCTTCCTCGGCTGCGTCCCGCTCGAGCCGGCGGTGCGCATCGCCGGCGACCAGGGCACCCCGGTGGTGCTCACCCACCCGCACAGCCGCAGCGCACAGGCCTTCCGCCGCATCGCCGAGCAGGTCGCCAGCCGCATCAGCATCTCCGCCCTGGGCGGCAGCGGATGAGCGGCCACGCCTCGCAGGGACGGCGGCTATGACCCGCACGGCCATCCGCCTGGCGACCCTCAACGCCCGCTACAGCCATGCCTCGCTCGCGCTGCGCTACCTGCTCGCCAACCTCGGCAGCCTGCGCGATCAGGCGGCGATCCGCGAGTTCACCATCCATGACCGGCCGAGCGCGGTGGCCGAGACCCTGCTCAGCGACGCGCCGGCGATCATCGGCTTAGGCGTCTACATCTGGAACCTGCGCGAGACCACCCAGGTGGTGGCACTGCTGCGCACGGTGGCGCCCGAGGTGCGGATCGTCGTCGGCGGACCCGAGCTGAGCCACGATTCCGAGCACGAACGCATCGTCGAGCTCGCCGATGTGCTGATCACCGGCGAGGCCGACCTCGCCTTCGCCCGCGTCTGCACCGAGCTGCTGGCGGGTGCGGCGGTGCCCAAGGTGGTGCGCGCAGCCAAGCCCGATCTCGCGCAGGTGGTCCTGCCGTACGAGCTCTACAGCGACGAGGATCTCGCCCATCGCCTGATCTATGTCGAGGCCAGCCGGGGCTGCCCCTACACCTGCGAATTCTGCCTCTCCTCGGTCGACAACGGCGTGCGCACCTTCCCGCAGCAGGCGTTCCTCGATGCGCTCGCGCGGCTGTGGGCGCGTGGCTGCCGGACCTACAAGTTCGTCGATCGCACCTTCAACCTCAGCCCGCGCTCGGCCGGTGCCATCCTCGAGTTCTTCCTCGCGCGCATCGCCCAGGATGCCCCCCTGCCGTTCCTGCACTTCGAGATGGTGCCCGACCGGCTGCCCGACAGCCTGAAGACGCTGATCGCCCGCTTCCCTGCCGGCGTGGTCCAGTTCGAGGTCGGCATCCAGAGCTTCACCCCGGAGGTCGGCGAGCTGGTCTCGCGGCGCATGGATCGCGGCCGGACCGAGGCCAACCTGCGCTGGCTGGCGGCTGAGAGCGGCGTGCATGTGCATGCCGATCTGATCATCGGCCTGCCAGGCGAGACCATGGCCTCGCTCGGCGACAGCTTCGATTGCCTGTGGTACCTCCAGCCGCATGAGATCCAGGTCGGCATCCTCAAGCTGCTCAAGGGCACGCCCATCGGACGCCATCGCGATGCCTTCGCCATGCGCTTCAATCCCGAGCCGCCCTACGATCTGCTCGCCTGCAGCGCCTTCGATTTCGCCACCATGCAGCGGCTCAAGCGCTTCGCGCGCTACTTCGAGATGTTCGCCAACCGCGAACGCTTCTGCGACGCGCTCGACCGGCTGATGGCGATGCAGCGCTCGCCCTTCGCCGCCTTCCTCGCCTTCAGCGACTGGCTGTGGGCGACGGTGGCACGCGAGCATGCGCTGGCGCTGCCGAGGCAGTATGAACTGCTCGCCGACTACCTGATGACGATCGGCGGCCTTCCGCGCTCCGCGGTGGTGGCGCTGCTCTCAGGCGACTTCCTGCGCCACCAATCGCCCAAATACCTGCCCGAGTTCCTCCGCGCCCATCCGGCAGCGGGCGTCTAGGCGACCGCGGGACGCAGCGGGCTGGCGCTCAGCGGAGCGGTCACCAGCGGACGGGAGGTTGCGCCGGCGCGGCTGTCGCTAGCGTGTCCCGCCCATGCGCCGCTTGCGGGATGCCTACAGTGACGATGCCCGTGTCGCGGCCGCCCTCGCCGCGCTGGCGGAGAACCGCGATCTGACCATCGGCGCCTGCCATGGCGGGGCGATCAGCGTGCTGATCGCCGCGCTATGCGCTCGGCGCGGTGCCGCCCAGGCTCCGGTGATCGTCTGCCATGATCCGGCGACCCTGGTCGACGATCTCGAGGAGCTCGGCCTGGTGGCCGCGCACCTGCCCGAGCTCGAGCGCTTCGACGAGGACGAGAAGCTCTCCGACCGCAGCGGCCACAACCGGCGCATGGCCGCGCTCGAGGCCTTCACCGCCGGCGCGGCGCTGGTCGCCAGCCCGGTCGCCGTCGAGCAACCGGTGCCGAACATCAAGGAGGTCACCGGTTCGAGCATCATCGTCCGTCCCGGCGCGACCTTCGACCTGCATGCGCTGGTCGACCGCCTGGTCGACCATGGCTACCGCGTCACGCCGGTGGTCGAGGGCCGGGGCGAGCTGGCGGTACGCGGCGGGATCATCGATGTCTTCCCCTGGATCGGCCAGAACCCCCTGCGCATCGAGTTCTTCGGCGATCAGGTCGAGGCCATCCGCCGCTTCGACGTGTTCTCGCAAGAATCGGTCAGCCGCACCGACGAGGCGATCCTCGCCTCCGCCGGCGGCGGTCTGGCGACCAGCGACCTGTGGTCGCAGCTGCCGCCCTCCCCGGTCCTGGTGGTCGGCGATCTGCCGCTGCGCTCCCGCCTCAAGCGCGACCATCAGCGGCGCGAGCTGCGCTTCTCGCGCCAGCTTCCTGACGGTGCCATCGATGGCGCCACCCTGACGGTCGAGCGCTTCCGCGGCGATCTGCGGCGCGGGCTCGCCGAGCTCACGCGCGTCGCCGCTGAGCTCGGGCCAGCGGCGCACGCCCAGGGGCTGCTGCTGCTGGCGCGCAACGACGAGGCCAAGCGCGAGCTCGAGGCGCACTGCCGCGATGCCGGCCTCGCCGCCGAGGTGCGCATCGGGCGGCTGTCGGCCGGCTACCGCGACCAGGAGCTCGGCTTGGTGGTGGTGCACGACTTCGAGCTGATGGAGCGCGCCCCGGTCAAACGCCGCACCACCCGGGTCGCGGGCGGCTCGCCGCTGACCTCGCTCACCGACCTCAAGCGCGGCGACCTGGTGGTGCATCTGCGCCATGGCATCGGCCGCTTCAGCGGCATGGCGACGCTGGAGAAGCGCGGCTTCCTCGAGGACTTCCTGCTGCTCGAGTTCGCCGAGGGCACCAAGCTCTACGTCCCGGTCGACGCCATCGACCTGGTGCAGAAGTACATCGGCGCATCGAGCAGGGCGCCCGAGCTCTCCACCATCGGCGGATCCTCCTGGGCCAAGAAGCGCGCCCGCGCCGAGAAGGCGATCCAGGACATGTCCGGCGAGCTGCTGCTCAACCAGGCCAAGCGCCTGGCCGCCGGCGGCATCGCCTTCGCCGCCGATCCGCCGGCGCAGCGCCAGTTCGAGGCCGCCTTCCCCTTCGAGGAGACCGAGGACCAGCTGGCGGCGGTGCGCGAGATCAAGGCTGACATGGAGCGCCCGGTGGCGATGGACCGCCTGCTGTGCGGCGATGTCGGCTTCGGCAAGACCGAAGTGGCGATGCGCGCCGCCTTCAAGGCCTGCGCCTCCGGCTACCAGGTCGCGGTGATGGTCCCCACCACCCTGCTGGCCGAGCAGCACATCGAGACCTTCACCGAACGCTTCGCCGGCAGCGGCTATACCGTGGCGGGCGTGAGCCGGTTCCGCAGCGGCGCCGAGCGCAACCAGGCGATCGCCGACGTGGGCCGGGGCGAGGTCGACGTGCTGATCGGCACCCACGCCATCCTCACCGACAAGCTGCAGTTCAGCAACCTCGGCCTGCTGATCATCGACGAGGAGCACCGCTTCGGCGTCAAGCACAAGGAGAAGCTGCGCGCCCTGGCCACCGGCAGCCCGGCGGCGGGCGGCGAGGGATCGGCATCGGAGGCGGTCCGGGCCGCGCGCCTGCTGCACCCGGACGTGCTGACCCTCAGCGCCACGCCGATCCCGCGCACCCTGCACTTCTCGCTCCTGGGACTGCGCGACATCAGCGTGCTCGCCGAGGCCCCTGCCGAGCGCCTGGCGGTGGAGACCCGCGTGGCACCGTGGGACGACCAGCTGCTGCGCCACGCCCTCGAGCGCGAGCTCGAGCGGCAGGGGCAGGTATTCGTGGTGCACAACCGTGTCCAGGATCTCGACGCGCTCGCCTTCAAGCTCTCCCGCCTGCTGCCCGCCATCCGGCTCGACACCGTGCACGGGCAGATGGACGAGGAGCGCATCGCCCGCGTCATGGATGCCTTCCGCCGCCGCGAGCTCGACTGCCTGGTCACCACCTCGATCATCGAGAGCGGCATCGACATCCCCAACGCCAACACCCTGTTCGTCAACAATGCGCACTGCTTCGGCCTGGCCGAGCTGCACCAGATCCGCGGCCGCATCGGCCGCTTCACCAGGCAGGCCTTCGCCTACTTCCTGACCCCGAGCAACCGCGAACTCACCGAGGAGGCGCGCGAGCGCCTCAATGCGATCCAGGAGTACGCCGAGCTCGGCGCCGGCTTCAAGCTCGCAATGCGCGATCTCGAGCTGCGCGGCGCCGGCAACCTGCTCGGCGCGGAGCAGACCGGGCAGATCGACGCCATCGGCTACGAGCTCTACACCAAGCTGCTGAGCGAGGCGGTGGCGCGCGCCAAGACGGGTGCCGCGGTGGGCCAGGCGGCCGCGGACGGGAAGTTCGCCAAGGCGCGCGCGGCATCCCCCGGCGGCGGCGAGCAGCGGGCGGGCACGGACGCCGCGGAGGCGGTGCTGGTCTTGAGCGTGGACGCCTACATCCCGGACACCTACCTCGAGACCCCGGCGCTCAAGTTCGAGCTGCACAAGCAGCTCGACTCCTGCCGGCGGCTCACCGATCTGGCGGCCATCGCCCGCTCGGTGCGCGATCGCTATGGCGCGCTGGTCGATCCGGTGGCCCGTCTGTTCCAGATCCGCGCGATCAGGCTGCGCGCGCACGAGCTGGGCATCCGGCGCATCGACGTGCAGGATCGCCAGATCCGCCTGGTCCTCGACGGCGCCCTGCCGCAGGGGCTCGCCCAGGTCAAGCTGCCCGACCTGCTGCATGTCCAGCTCGATGCCGGCGTGCTGGTGCTGTTCCTCAAGGCGGCACCGCTGCCGGATGCCGCCTTGAAGCTGCTGTGCCAGCTGCTCAGCCTCGATCTCGGCTTCCTCGGCCGCGGCTTCTGACCCCGTCCGGCCCCCGGCCCGGCAGTCGGACGGGGCGCTCAGGACTGGGGGTGGCCGTGGCCAAGCGGTGCAGCACAAGCTTGCACATCTGCCCCTTGCTCCAAGGCGGTACGTGGAAGTATGGTGCGTTATGGCCTGCCGACCCACGGTCGCTGCCTGCGCCCTGACGCTCCTCATCGGCTTCGCCTGTCTGGATGGCGCAGCGGGAATGGACGCGCCGCGGGCGGTCATTGCCCTGCCCGCAAGCGACAGCGAAGCCACCCCCTGCGGCGGCTCGGCGATCCTGATCAGCCGCGATGGTCTGGCGCTGACCCTTGCCGAGGCGCTCCCTGGCGCCCATCCGGGGGAGGACCGCGCCAGCCAGGCCGCAGCCCAGACCGTCAGCGTGGTGCTCGCTGGCGGCCGCACGCGCCAGGCCGACGTGCTGCGGCGCGGCACCGCCACCACCGCCGTCCTGCTGCTCATCCGCGACCTGCCCGAGGACCTCTCCCACCCCCTGGAGATGGCCGACAGTTCCGCCCTGCAGATCGGCGATACCGCGTGGACGGCGGGCAACAGCTTCGGCGCGATCGAGCATGATGGCATCGCCGCCATCAGCCGCGGGGTGGTCAGCGGCCTCTACGCCATCCCATCCGACAGTCCGCCCGTGCGCGGACGAGGCGGACGCATGCTCAGCGACTACCGTGGTCCGGTGATCGAGACCGATGCGGCGGTCAACGACGGCAACCAGGGCGGAGCCCTGCTCGACGGCGCCGGACGGGTGATCGGGCTGGTCAGCCTCGGCACCGCCCGCGAGCGCCGGCTCGGCACCGCGGTGCCCATCCGCGCCGTGCTCGACGACCTCGGCCTGGCGACCGGGATAGCCGCGCCGGCGCGCCCTGCCGACGCCCCCTCCCTGGCGCTCGCGCATGGCGCAGCACTGGTGGCGCCATCCATCGCCCTGGTGTACTTCGAGCGCACCGGCGGGATCGGCAACCCCGAGGCCGTGCCGCGCCCCAACCGCCTGCCGACGGAAGTCCCCGAGTTCGAACGCGAGCGTCTGCAGAACTGGTGGGACGAGTACTACCACCAGCAGCAGATGTTCTATACCGACCAGCCGGTCAGCGCCCTGGTCATCGATGCCAAGGCCGGCCTGCTGCTGACCGCGTGCAGCAATCTGCATGGCGATGCCGATCACGGCCGTGTGCTGCTCCCGGGGGCGCCGGCCATACCGGTGTCGGTGGTGGCGCGCCATCTTCCGCTCGACCTCGCACTGCTCAAAGCCGAGCAGCCGCTGCCCTTTCCGGATGCCGTGCTGTCGGACTCGCCGCAGCTGGTGATCGGAGAGCGCATCGGCATCGTCGCACGCCATCGCCTGGACGCCGGCTTCACCCTCACCAGCGGCATGGTCTCGGCGACCGCCCGGCGCCGGCTGCAGAGCACCACCATCTTCGCCCAGACCGATGCCCACGCCAATTATGGCAGCCTCGGCGGGGCGGTGATCGACGGCGCCGGCAAGATCGTCGGCATGATGGTGCTCCTGGGACCCGACGAGGATCGCCTGCAATGGGCGATCAATTCCGGCGTGGCGCTGTTCGCCGACAGTGCGACCGTGCTGCGCGCGCTGCCGGCGCTGATCCAGGGCACCTCGACCACCTATGCCTCGATCGTCGGCCTGGGGGTGATCCTCGGTCGGCCGTTCGATGGCCACCTCACCATCATCCGCGTCGAGCCGGACACCGGCGCCGAGGCGGCGGGGATCTCGGCCGGCGACCTGTTGCTGAAGATCGACGGCCACGACATCATCAGCGTACCCCTGCTCGCCCGCCTGCTGCTCACCCATCGCGAAGGTGACCAGGTCACGGTGCTGGTGCGCCGCTCCGGGCATGACCTCAGCCTGCCGGTGGTGCTGCGCACCTTCCTTGAACGGCAGGAATGATGCCGCGTGCTCTCCTGCTGCTGGCGCTTGCCGCCGGCGCCCTGTTCGGCGACGAGCTCCAGGTGCCGGACATGCGCGCCTTCACCGCCAGGCTGCTCGCCTCCTATGTCTTCGTCGGCACTGGCAGCGGGGTGGTGGTGAGCGCCGACGGCATGGTGCTGACCAACCACCATGTGATCGATTCGGTGTTCGATTACAGCGTGCGCTTCGCCAGTGGCATCCAGCGCCCGGCGCACCTGCTTGGCACCGATCCGGTCGGCGACATAACGCTCCTGCTGATCGACGACGGCCATGATCTGCCGCACGCCGACCTCGCGCCCGCCGATTGCCTGGTGGTGGGCAGCGATGTGATCGCCATCGGCAACCCCTTCGGGCTGGGCGATCTCGACGACGTGCCGACCCTGACCCAGGGGGTGCTGGGGACCTCGCGCATCGTGCGCGGCGACTACACCGATGCCGTGCAGGGCGACGCCCCGGTCAATCCCGGCAATTCCGGCGGGCCGCTGTTCGACCTCCATGGCCGCCTGCTGGGGATCAACGGCCAGATACGCAGCATGTCGGGCTTCCGCATCAACAGCGGCATCGGCCTGGCCGTCGCCAGCACCCAGCTCGCCGCCTTCCTGCCGCTGCTGCGCCAGGCCGACGGCGGCTATGTCCACCACACCTGCCTGCCCAAGGCGGTCGAGCTGGTGGCGGACGAGGATGGCGTTCGCGTCGCCCACCCCGGCGAGACCGAGCTGCACGTCAACGACCGCCTGGTGCGCATCGCCGGCCGGCCGGCGGTCTCGATCGCCACCGCGATCGGGCTGTTCTCCTCGCTCCCCTACCGCCCCGATGCAACCATCCCGGTGACCGTCCAGCGTGCCGGCGAGCTGCTCGAGCTCAGCATCCCGGCAGCGCGACAGACCATCCCCGGCCATCCCTACCATGGCCTGAGCATCGATGAGACCGATGGCCACGTGGTGATCGACGGCATCGACCCCCTCAGCCCGGCGATGGATGCCAAGCTCCAGGTCGGCGACATCCTGCTGAGCGCCAACGGCCGGACGCTGGCGCACAAGATCGACTGGCTCAAGGCGACGGTGAAGCTCGAGATCGGCGATCGCCTCGACCTCGTGGTCCAGGGCAAGGACGGCACAGAGCGGATGCTCAGCCTGCGCCTGCGCCGCCAGTGAGCGCCCTGCCGGCGCTCGCCATCTGCGCTGGCGGCCTGAGCACGCGCATGGGCGGCGGGGTCGACAAGGCAGCCCTGGTGATCGACGGACAGAGCGTGCTGGAGCGCCTCGCCCGCTGCGCTGAGGCTCTCTCCCTGGAGGTGCTCATCATCGGCCGTCCGCAGCCCGCCGGCTGGGCCGGTCCGCCCGCCACCTTCCTCGACGATCTCCTGCCGGGGCAGGGCCCGCTGGGCGCCCTGCACACCGCCTTGCACCACCGTCCGGTGGTCCTCGCCTGCGCCTGCGACATGCCGGGCATCGGCAGCCAGGCGCTGAGCTGGCTGATCGCGTGCGCCAGGCAGCCCTATGGCGACGCGCTGGTGGTGTCGACCGCCGACGGCCTCGAACCGCTGTTCGCCATCTACAGCGCGCACTGCCTCCCGGCGATCGCGCGCCAGCTTGCCGGCCATCAGCGTGCGCTGCACCGTCTCGTCCCGCTGGTCGCGGCACGCCTCATCGAGGCCCCGCCCTGGCTCATCCCCCAGCTGGCCAACTGCAACACCCCGGAGGAATGGGCCCGCCAGGCGGGTGTCCGCTGAGCCTGCGCGCACCGCCGACGCAGCGCGCAGCGATCAGCCGGGGCCGTGCGCCCGGCGGACTCAGACCTCGGTCAGGCCGCGATTGTCGAACGGCAGGGTGCGCATCTCGACCGCCACACCGCGGCGGCGATAGCTCTCGGCCACCGCGACGCGCACGACCTCGGCGTTGGCCTTGAGCGCGAAGCTCAGCACCGTGCTGCCGCTGCCTGAGAGGATGGTGCCGATCGCACCGGCCGCCGCCGCCGCCTCGCGCGCCTCGCGCAGTCCCGGGTTGAGCTCGGCGCGGTAGCGCTCGTGCCAGGCATCGTCGAACAGCCCGGCGAGCTCCTGTGGCCGGCCGAGCGCCAAGGCGGCGGTGATCAGCGCGGTTCGCTGCAGCGCAGCAACCCCGTCGGCACGGCTGAAGGCGCCCGGGAGGATGGCGCGGGCCTCGCTGGTCTTGACCTCGAAGGGCGGGATGGCGAGCACCGCCACCAGCTCGCCGGGGATGTCGAAGCGCTGGCAGCGCAGGCCGCCGGCGACCGACGCCACCACGGTGAAGCCGCCCAGGCAGGCGGCGGCAACGTTGTCGGGGTGGCCTTCGAGGGTGGCGGCGATCGGCATCAGCTCCTGCTTGTCGAAACGCCGGCCGGCCAGGCGCTGGCAGGCGGCGGCGCAGCCGAGCAGGATGGTCGACGAGCTGCCCATGCCGCGGGCGATGGGCACGTCGCCGGTGACGCGGATGCGCAGACGCGGCAACGCCACTCCCCAGCGTGCGGCGCAGGCGTCGCGTACGGCGCCCGCCATGGCCGACAGCCCCGGGGCCTGGGCCGATGGCGCTTCGTCGACGGCGCTGCCGGCCGGTTCGACGCCGATGCGGTTGGCCGCACCCAGGGCCATGCCCAGGCAGTCGAAGCCGGGTCCGAGGTTGGTCGTCGAGGCGGGGACGCTGAACGTGATCATGGCGGCAGTGTGGTTGGCCAGCAGCCGGCGCAATCCGGGGTCAGCGATGACGGCTCGGTTCGCTCTCCGGCGGCGGGGTGTGCTGACGCCCCAGCGCGGGGGTGTGGGGGAGCACGGTCGGGGCCGGGGAGTGGCCGGGACGGGGGGTCAGGGCACTGGTATAGGGCACCGGGTTCTGCTGCGGGGTGGGATCCTCGACCGGATCGGGGACTCCGGGCAGCGGCACCGGCAGCGGGCGGATGGAGGACAGCTTGGCGACCAGGGCCGCGACCACGGTCTGGTCGAGCAGGGTGAGCTGGAAGGCCTCGGCCGCATGCCCCAGGCGCAGCACCACTGCTCCCTTGCTCAGATCGACCTCCAGGGTGGTGGTGAAGCGCTCGTCATTGCACCAGCTGCCGCCGGCCGAGAGGTTCTCCAGGGTGACCGTGGTGCCCTGGCTGCGCAGCACCAGATGCCGGCGGCTCACCGCGCTGTTGTAGGAATCGCGCAGCAGCTGCTCGCCTGGCGGCAGGCTGGCGAAGCGGCGGAAGCGCTGGAAGCTGACCGAGCAGGTGCGGCTGCGCCCCAGCACCAGCTCACCGGCCAGGCCCAGGGGGAAGACCTCCCCTTCGGCCAGGCCTTTGGTGCCGATCAGTACCGGTATCAGCTCGGACATCCCGCCTCCTCGCATCCAGGTGGACACGCCGTGGACTGATGCTCATTGTAACGCCTCCCGCCGGCGACGACAGTGCCGCCTGCACTTGTCAGATCCGGCGCTGATGACACTGGCGCTCTTGCCCAGGCGACTACCCTGGACGCTCCGCCAGCGGAGAGCGCCAGTGACCGTCCAAGCCCCAGCCGCCACCCCCGTCACGGCCCCACCCCGCAGGATCGGGCGGCTCAGGCGCTTCCTGCTGCTGGCCTCGAGCCCCTGGACCTCGCTGAGCCTGCTCCTGGTGGTCTTCATCCACCAGGCCCTCGGGTCGGCCGGCTACCTGGTGCGCCAGCATTTCGAAGTCAACGAGATGGAGTGGTTCAACGGCTGGCTGTCGCTGCTGCTGTGGTCGGCGATCTGCGTCTGCCTGTCCCTCGCCAGCATCTTCCGCATCCCCTGGTCGCTGTCGCGCGCCGGCGCCCATCTGACCCACCTGGGGGTGATCAGCGTGGTCGTCACCTCGGCGATCTACTTCTCCAACAAGTTCGAGGGCGAGGCGCTGCTGCTGCGCCACTACATCGACATCACCACCTCCTCGGGCAGCTGCCGGCTGCTGCCCAATCCCGGCTACACCCAGAGCATGGGCGATGCGGTCGCCAAGGTCGAGGCGGTGATGCCGCACTGGTCGGTGCTCTCGGGCTCGGGCGTGCCCCAGCAGGCCTGGGCGGTGATGGTGACCCTGCAGTTCCCCGATGGCAAGCCGTTCACCGCCACCCTCATCGAGGACCGCCCCGAGCTGACCCAGTACACCCTCCAGGGCCGCCAGCCGACCAGCTGGCTGAGCGACTATCCCGCGCTCGAGGCGCGCGATGGCCGCCTGATCGTCCACGATGCCGCCGGCGGCTCGCTGCTCTCCACCGAACTGCGGGTGAAGGCGCGCACGGTCGAGAAGACCGGGAAGGGCGAACGCTCGCTCGAGATCACCAACATCACGCCCGATTTCCCGCTGATGTCGCCCGGATTCGAGGGCCGCAAGGGGACCATGGTCGAATGGACGCTGAAGACCCCGGCCGGCCAGGAGAGCGGCTCGGCGATCGTCTCGGAGCCGTCGCTGACGCGCTTCCAGCGCGCGCGCGTCAAGCAGGTGCCCGATCCGCGCCTGCAGACCATCGCTCTGGCACCCGCCCCCTGCGCGCTGGCCTACCATCAGAGCCTGGCAGCGCTCTACGTGCGCACATTCAGCGGCGAAGCCAACAGCCCGAGCCAGCCGATCCGCTCGCTGGCGCATGATCAGGTCGCCCATACCGCCCTGCCGGGCCTGCCGCGCTACCACGACCATGGACGCCACATCGAGGGCGGCCAGGCGCTGGCGCTGGAAGCCGGGACCTTCGGCGGCGTGCATTTCACCGTCACCGGCTTCGCCCCCTATGCCGATCTGATCAGCCGCTGGGTCGAGGATGCCGGCGCGCCCCTGCATCCAGTCCTCGACCTCACCTTCCTCGGCGGCGGGAGCAGCCAGCCGCTCGATAAGGTGCTGTCCCTGAGCGAGGATGCCGCCGCCCTGGACGACACCCCGCTGCTGTGGCTGCGCAGCTCCACCCCCGCCGAGCTCCAGGCGCTCACCGCCCGCCTGGCGGCACGCTTCCCGGTGCTGGCGCAGGAGACCACCGTGGAGGAGGACGCCGAGAGCGCCGCCAAGACGCGCATCGTCTTCATCTCCGCTCCCGATGGCGCCATCACCCTGTGGATCGGCCAGCCCGGCCGCAACCTCGCGCACTACCCCATCGCACCCGGCGGCCAGATCGACGTGCGCATGTGGAACGAGGAGCTGACGGTGCGCCTGAAGGCCCGCCTGGAGCATCCACGCAAGCTCACCGCGCCGCGCTCGGTGCCGGAGGAGGAGCGCGAGAGCCGCAGCTCGGTGGGCAGCTTCCGCAGCTTCATCGAGGTCACCGCCCGGCTGGCCGACAGCCGCAGCGATGCCGCCGCGCCCAGCTGGTCGGTGTGGCTGCCCTATACGCCCTTCCCGCATCTGCCCACCGCCATGGGCGACGCCGACAGCACCCTGGGCGCCTATGCGCCGCATCCCGTCCATCTCGAGGTCCCCGGCGCCGGCGACTTCGAACTCGAATATTCGCGCGAGCTCCTGCCCCTGGACGGACCGCTGACGATGACCGGCTTCGACGTGCCGCGGCGCCCGGGCAGCGACGAACCGGCCGAGTACTTCTGCACGGTCAGCTACGGCCAGCCGTCAGCACCCGAGCAGGCCATCATCCACATGAACTACCCGCTCAACTGGAACGATACCTTCTTCTTCCAGGAGAACTGGGACCCCGCCTACCAGGCGCTGACGGTCCTGGGGGTGGGCAACCGGCCGGGAGGCAATTGGATGCTGGCCGCAGCGATCCTCCTCGCCGTGGGTATGGCCTGGAGCGGGGTGACTGCCGCCAGACGCGGTGCACCGGCCGTTCGCGGAGGGGCAGCACCATGAGCATCGTCACCGACCCGTACCACCCGGCCCCGCGCTCCCGCGCCTTCGTGACCCGAGCCGGTTCTATCCTGATGACGGCGCTCTTGGCCAGCCGTCTGTGCCTGGGCGGCGATGCGCCGGCCACGCCGGCCCCGGCCCCTGCCGCCGCGACTGCCCCGGCGACTGCCACTACCCCAGCCTCGGCGCCGGCGGTCACCGCTTCCGCTGCCCCTACCGCTCCCGCGGATGCTGCGACCGCGCATCAGCCGCATGAGCAGCTCACGCCGATCGCCGAATCGCTGAAGGGGTTGGATCTCAGCGCCCTGGAGGCCCTGCCGATCCAGCACGGCGGCCGCTATAAGCCCATGCATGCCTTGGCGATGGAGATCATCGATGGTCTGGGTGGCGGGACCACCCTGGGCGCCCACTATACGCCGCTGGCGAGCCTGCTCGATCTGATCTTCTGCAATGCCGCCTACCTCGACCAGCCGATCGTCACCATCAAGCATGCCGAACTCTGCCATGACCTCGCCCAGTCGTTGCCGGCGAACGAGCGCGAGACCCTGCGCCAAGGCCATATCAGCCCCCGCCGGCTCGACGATGAGACCGTCCAGGCCGCCATCGAGACCCTCAGCCGCCAGACCAGCAAGACCAAGGCCATCAACCAGGTGCGCCGTGCCCATAGCGTCCTGGATGTCCGCAACCTGGTCTCCCAGGTGCGCTACCTCGCCCTGCCGGCGGGTGCGCATTCCGATCGCTGGCGCGATCCCAACGAAGCGGCCAGAGAGTTCTCCGATGCACTCGCCGGCTTCATCGCCCTGGCCGAGAGCGATGTCCGGCTGGGCAGCCTGGTGGGCATGAACAGCGTCGACCGCTTCGCCCAGCTGACCTGGAATCCCCTGCCGCTGACGGTCGAGACCGCCTTCCGCCTGGGCTTGGCCAACGAGGACATGCAGCGCCTCAACCATGATGTCCTGTGGCCGCTGTGGCAGGCCGCTTCCTCCGGCCAGCTGAAGGGCGTGCCGGTGGCCGATATCCCGGCGCTGGTCGCCCATGCGGGGCTCTCCGGCGAGCAGGCGACCCATGTCGTGGAAGGGCTGCACCAGCTGGCCGCCGCATGGCCCCGGCTGGGGGTCACCGACGAGGATGTCGCCGCGCCAGCCGAACGCGCGCCGCTGAGCGCCGCCCTCGGCCGCGCCAGCAGCGCCTGGACCGGGCTCGGCGAGGCGTGGGCGAACCTGCGCCAAGGCGCGGGCAGCCAGGCGCAGGTGCAGACCCAGGTCGACGCCCTGGTCGCGGCGAGCCGCGAGGTCATCCGCCTGTGCGATGCCGACCGGGCGGCGCGCGGGCTCAGCGCCCTGCGGCTGGACACCGACCTCGAACTCACCTACTGGCGGCTCAACGGCTTCAGCGGTGTTGCCTGGCTGTTCCTCTGCGCCGTGCCCTTCCTGGCCCTGGGCTCGATCGGCGCCATGCGCTTCCCGCTCTATTGCGGCTACCTGCTCTTCCTCGCCGGGACGGCCGGCCAGATCACCGCCTTCATCATCCGCGGCATCCTCGCCCAGCGCATCCCGCTCGCCAACCTCTACGAGTCGATGGCCGCCGCCTCGCTCCTGTGCAGCCTGGTCGCGATCATCGGCGAATTCACCTTGTGGTGGCGCGGCCGCGGTGCCGCCATCGAGCACCGCCTCGCCGATGCCACCACCGCCACCTCCGCCACCTCCGCCCCGCCGCTGGCCCTGACGCTGACCGCGGGGCATGCCCCGCCGCTGGCACGAGCGCTCACCATCGGGGCGCGTGGCAGCCTGGCGCTGGGGGCCTCGCTGTTCGGCTGCATCGTGGTGATCGCGCAGGTGTTCCTCGAATACCACGACATCAACGCCTTCATCAGCCCGCAGATGCCCATCCTGTCGGAATTCTGGCTGCGCGTGCACACCTCCTGCGTGGTCTCGAGCTACGGCCTGATCAGCCTGGGCGGCCTGATGTCGCTGACCTACCTGGCGATGCGCCTGCTGCTGCCCTGGAACGATGTCCGCTGCCAGGCCTGGGATCGCACCACCTTCGCCATCAACTCGATCGCCGCCGTGGTGCTCTGGGTCGGCCTGTGCCTGGGTGCGGTATGGGCCGCGCAGAGCTGGGGCAGGCCCTGGGGCTGGGACCCCAAGGAGGTCTTCGCGCTGCTGACCTTTGTCGTGTTCGTCATGCTGGTGCATCTGCGCCTGGCGGTGGCCCCGGCACAGCGCGGCATGGCCACCGCCCTGGTCTCGGTGTCCGCCTTCGTGGTCATGGCCTTCAATTGGTATGTCGTCAATGTGGTGCTCGCAGGGCTGCACAGCTATGCGTAATTGTGCGTCCGGCCGTCGCTGTCCCCATCGCTGCCATCCCATCCCGCTGCCATCCCGATAAAGGTCGCGCATGCGCCATCTCCACCTGCTCGCGCTCCTCGCCCTCGTCCTGCCTCTGGTCGCCGCAGAGACCGCCCCGGGCCCGACTCCCCCCCTCGGCGGCACGTTGATCATGCAGCTGAGCGGCACCTTCCCGCTGCGCCCGTCCTCCTTCCTGCTCGAGGAGCGCGAGCTGTCGCTGCATGATGCGACGATGCAGCTGAGGCAGGCCCTGCATGAACCCGAGAACCGCCTGGTGCTCGACCTCAGCGAGGGCTTCGAACCCACCCTGGTGGCGGCCGAGGAGCTCAGTGCCGTGCTGCGCGGCAAGCCGGCCGGCAAGCACGTGGTCTGCCTGCTCGACAACGCCCAGGACAACAGCCTGGTGGTGGCCGCGGCCTGCGATGAGGTGGTGATGTCGGAGGCCGGGCTGCTGATGGTCCATGGCCTGGCATCGAGCACCGACTACTACGCCGATGCCCTGGCAAAGATCGGCGTGCGCTTCCATGCCGTCACCAGCGGGCCGGCCAAGTCGGCTCCCGAGCAGCTGACCCGCAGCGCGCCGAGCGAGATGGCCATCCAGGAGCATGAGCGCCTGCTCCACAACCTCGACCGCGTGCTGCTCGAGGAGTGCGCCCGCGGCCCCCTGGATACCGCCGGGGTGCAGGCCGCCCGCGCCCATTCGCCGCAGACCAGCGCCCTGGCGATCAGCGCCAAGCTGGTCGACCATGCCGTGGAACCGGGTGCCTGGCTGCACCAGCAGCCGGCGCCGATGCGCTACTTCAAGAGCGCTCGCGAAACCCCCGATCTCAGCAGCCTGGCGGGCATGATGGCCTTCTGGAAGACCATCACCGAGGGCGACCAGCGCCCACGCTATCCGCAGTCGGTCGCGATCGTCGAGCTCGAGGGCATGATCGTCGACGGCGAGGGCAGCAATCCGGGCTACACCATCTGCGGCGGCGATACCGCCCAGCTCTTCGACCGCCTGGCCGCCGACGAGCAGGTGGTGGCGGTGGTGGTGCGCGTCAACTCGGGCGGCGGCAGCGCCGATGCCTCGGATCGCATCCATTTCGCCATCCGCCGCTGCGCCGCGGTCAAGCCGGTGGTGGCGCTGTTCGATGGCGTGGCTGCCAGCGGCGGCTACTACCTCGGCTGCGCAGCGCGCGAGATCCTGGTGCACCGCGGCACCATCACCGGATCGATCGGCGTGTTCGCGGTGGTGCCCGATCTCGATGGCACCCGCGACCTCCTCGGCATCCACCGCCACACCATCACCACCGGACCGCGGGCCGAGCTGTTCTCCACCGGCACCTTCACCGCCGAGAAGGAGGCAGCCCTGCGCCAGGTCATCAGCGCGGTCGATGCACGCTTCCAGGGCCTGGTCGCCGAGCGGCGCAAGCTCGCGCCCGCCAAGGTGGCGGAGCTCGCCGGCGGCCGGGTCTACAGCGGCGACGAGGCGGTCAGCCTCGGCCTCGCCGACGGCCTGGGCACCCTGCCAACGGCGGTGGCGCGGGCACGCGAGCTGGCCGGGATCAAGACCCTGCTGCCGCTCGAGCGCTATCCGCATGGCGGCAGCCTGGCGGCCCGCCTGGGACTCACCGGCGCCAGCATCGCCGCAGGGCTCGGCGCGTCCCTGGCCGTGCCGAGTGACATGCGCCTGTGGCTGGACCTGGCGCTCAGCGAACATCCGCTGATCCTCGCCTGGGCTGGCGCGTTCACCTTGCACTGACAGCGGCTTGCCGACGACAGGCGGTGGGTGCCCCACCACATCCGCTAGTGGGTCGACATGGACCCGCCAAGAACTGCCATTCCCGCACTCCATCGTACGGTCCTGGCTGGCTGACAGAGTGTTACACCGTCGTATGAGGTGGGGGTGGGACGGGGTCCCGATTCCATCTCGTCTGCTATCGTGCAGACCCCCTGCACCGGCCACCAACCCGTCTCCGACGCGGGGGTCCGCCTCCTAAGGATGGAACCATGTCGCATTTCATGTCGCCCTGTCTGCTCGCCTGCGCGCTCGGCCTGGCGACCGCCGGTTCCCTTGCGGCCGCGACCGCCACCGAGCGCGATCAGCAGGCGCTCGCGGTCAAGCAGCTGGTGATGAAGGGGATGCGCATTCCGGCCCAGCGGCAGATCGACGAATTCACCGCGGCCGGCTACCCGGACGAGGGTGGATGGGTGGCGAAGGTGCTGCGCGAGGCCTACCTCCTGCGCTTCCTCGCCGAGCTCACCCCGGTCGCGGTCGGTCCCCAGCCAAGTGGCCAGAAGGCGGGCGCCACCATCGATCCCAAGCTGCAGAAGGAGGTCGATGCGCTGACCAAGGAGCTCGATGCCGCAACCAAGGCCGGGACGCTGCCAGCCATCGCCAAGCTGGTGCGCGGCGGCGGCGGCAACAGCATCGAACGGCTGGTCAACGAGCTCTCACGCTTCATCCACCCGGACCGGCCCAAGCCCATCGTCGAGCCCGGACCGGAGAAGCGCCAGGCGGCCACCAATCTCGCCGAAGTGCTGCGCAAGGCGATGGATGAGGAGTTCAAGAAGGACTTCGCCAAGGTCAAGGAGCACAAGGACCTCGAGAAGCCGATCTGGGATCTCGACGACAAGAGCCCGGAGTACAAGCGCCTGGTGAGCGAATCGGTGGCCTTGCGCATCGAGGCGCTGGAGAGCGTCTACCTGGCCATCCTCGGGCTGCGCGAGGTCTCGCTGCGCGGGCAGGAGTTCGGCATCCCGGAGGCCCAGACCGCGACCCAGGCGTTCCTCAAGGCCTTCTTCACCGACCATCGCGAGACCTTCAACCAGTGGGAATTCGAATGGGGGGAGTTCAACCCCTTCATCCGCGAATTCGCCAACGTCCTGCTCAGCGAGGCGGTGCGCCTCGGGGTCAAGGACGCCAAGGAGGAGGATGTCGAGGCCGGGTTGCAGGCGGTGATCGATTTCGACGTCAAGTCGATCAGGAACAGCGGCGAGCTCATCGAGGCCTACCGGCTCAAGATCAGCGCCTGGTGCAATCTGCTGCGCTTCCGCCTCGAGATGGCCACTCCGCGCGAATACACCCGCGGCATCAAGGATTGGAACGAGTTCACCGACCGCGCCAAGAGCGATCCCCAGCTGCGCCTCGGCTCCTCGCCCAAGCTCCAGATCGAACTCGGCCAGCTCTACATCCTCGCCGCGCGCCTCTTCCACGCCAAGGATGACAGCAGCCAGGCCAATGCCCTGCTCGGCGAGATCATCGCCCAGAAGCCGGCCAACGCGCTGGCCGGCAATGCGCGCGAGTGGCTGAACTATTTCAGCCCTCCCGGCGCGACCGGTGCCTGGAGCGCAGCGCCGATCGCCAGCGATCCCGGCATGGCGGTCAACCTCGCCCGCGCCTTCATCATCGAGGCCAATGCCACCATCGATGCCCAGCGCCAGCGTTCGCAGTACCTCAATGCGGCGGTCGCCCTGCGCAATGCTGTGCTCGGCCTGAACGGCGCACCGGACAAGGTGCTGATCGAATTCGGACCCACGGTCTACGACCTCTACGCCATGGCGCTCGCCAAGCTGAACATGAAGCAGCATGCGGCGATCGTCTCGGTCGAGGGCGCAGGCCTGTTCGCCTCCTACATCGACACCCTCGCCCAGAACAAGAAGCCCAACCCCTGGTTCAAGCCGGGGACCAAGGAATGGGACGACTCGATCACCAATCCGCGCAAGCTCGGCCAGGACGCGCTGTATTACGCCAACTCCCTGGCCGGGGTGGACAAGGGCCTGGAGCGCATCATCGAGGACGCCTCGAGAGCCTTCAAGACCATCTCGCCCAGCGATTTCGGCCCGGCGCAGGAGCGCAACGACATCATCGTCACGCTCAACCAGGGCGACTTCGAGAGCGCCCTGGGCAAGGCCAAAGACTATGAGCAGAAATACCCCAACGATGCGCTCACCGCCTTCCAGCTCATCGTACGCATCCGCCAGGCCTGGATCGACAAGCTGGTCAAGGATGGCGGCAGCGCCGAGACCATCAAGCGCATCCAGGACGATGCTGCGGCCGAGAACAAGCGGGTGCTCGAGCTGCTCGATGCCGAGCAGGGCAGGAACCCGCCGCCGACGCCCGAGCCCCAGAAGCTGATCGACAGCGCGCGCAACGCCATCCGCGTGGATCAGGCCGCCGGGCTGGTGTCGACCAAGCACTACTCCGAGGCGATGGACCTGGTCACCTCCATCCTCAAGGCTCCGCCGGGCGACGAAGGGCTGGTCGCGCGCCTGCTGCGCCTGCAGTGCAAGGCGGCGAGCGAATACAACAAGGAGGCCAGCGCGGGCGACAAGGCCAAGGACATGCAGGCGCTGCAGGCCAACTGGAAGCGCTACGCCGAGATCTACCGCAATATGCAGAAGTTCCTGCCCAAGCTGCGCAATAAGAACGTCGACGGCGAGATCCGCCCGGCCAGCCAGTACCTCGCCGGGGTGTTCTACGGCGTGGTCAACCAGATCATCGCCGCCGAGCGCAGCGGTCCCGTCCCCCCGGCGGTTTCCGCCGACATCGAGGAGGCGAACCGCGCCTTCGCCGACCTCTACGAGCCGTGGATCAACGAGAGCACGGCGCCGGCCAACATCCTGTTCTGCGCCAACAAGCTGTGGGAGGTCGATGCCAAGGAGCGCGCCGCCAATCTCTACCTGAAGTACCAGGCCACCCTCGCCAGCGACAGCGAGCTGGAGGCCTTCCAGAAGGATCCCAAGCCGATCCTCGACAAGTACGGCGAGGCGATCCTGATCCGCGCCGAATTCAAGAAGTACTGGGATGAGATCGACGATCTCTCCTGGGATTCGGATGCATTCAAGGAGGCCTGGAATAAGCGCCTGGCGCAGGCGGAGATGCCGCCAGGCGTGCACGCGGACTACTTCAAGGCGCTGGCCAAGATCGCCGAATTCCGCAGCAAGATCCTGGTAGGCCAGAAGCTGGTGATGGCGCCCGAGCAGTACAAGGCCATAGAGACCTCGCTCGAGGGGCTCACCCGCCTGCTCAACGCCCTGGCCAACAAGCAGATCGTCAGCCGCCACCTGGCGCAGTACTACCGCGAGATCGGGCAGTACGACAAGGCGCTGCCGCTCCTGACCAAGCTCTACGAGTTCGATACCCACGATCCCGACGCGGTGATCGCCATCATCGATGCCACCCGGCGCAAGATGCTGGCCGGCCAGGCGACCAAGGAGGAGATCGCCAACGCCCGCCAGCTCGCCGCCCAGGTGCGCGAGGACTATCCCAGCACCAACAAGCTCGGCCGCTGGGAGGCTGAGATCCTGGTGATGGAGTTCTCGCTCGGCCTGGGGGACACCAAGACCGTCAACGACACGCTCGGCTTCATGCACCGCAACCGCACCGACCTCAGCCGCGACCTGGTGGCGCCCAGGGTGGAGGGCGACGACAAGCGCATCAGGCGCGCGCTGAACGTCCAGGCCATCGAGCTGGCGCAGCGCTTCCTCAAGCTCTACGGCATGAACGGGGTGAACGAGAAGGTCACCTACCGCGTCGATGAGGTCGATGCCGGGGTCAAGACCATCGGCATCTACACCGATGTCGATGCGCCGAAGTTCATCGCCCGTTCGATCAAGGATAAGGACGACGAGGACGTGCTGGTCATCGTCGCCGAGAATGCGCCGGAGACACCCGCCGCCGGCACGCCGGCTGCAACCGCCCCGATACCGGTCAAGACCGCACCCGCGCCAGCACCCGCCAAATAGGAGTCCCCCAGATGACCTCGCTCCGGCTCCTCCTGCTCACTGCCGTCACCCTGCTCAGCTGGCTGGGCGCCATCGAATGCCCGCCGGCGATCATCAACCTCAAGGATCGCCCGCCGATCGAAGGCGCCTACGTGGAGTCGGAGAGCATCGACAAGCTGGTCTACTACCTGGGCAATCCCAAGGATCCGCGCTCGGCGAAGTCGGAGCTGACGCACGACAAGTACACCAGCGTCAGCTATCTGGCGGCCGAGGACGGCAACTACCAGGCCGCCGAGGTGAACTACGACAAGGGCGAATGGGCCAAGGCCGCCGAGTTCTTCAAGCGCTCCGGCACCACCGCGAAATGGTTCTGGGAGCTGGAGACCGGCCTGCTCAAGTCGGCGGAGTGCTACGACAAGCTCAACCAGCCCGATAACGCACTCGCCGCGCTCAAGGAGCTCAGCGACAAGTTCCCGCAGACCGTGCACCAGCCCGAGGTGGTGGCGCGCCGCGGGGCGCTGCGCCTGGCCAAGGGCGATCTCGCCAACGCCGACACCGACTTCAAGGCCATGGTCGCGCATGCCGACCAATGGGGCGGCAGCAGCCTGCGCGACGGCATGATCGGCCAGCGCAACGTGCTGCGTCTGCAGAAGAAGTTCGCCGAGGCGGTGGCCCTGCTCACCCCGTTCCTGGCCAAGCTCCAGCCCGAGACCCAGAGCGAGGATTACGCCATCATCGGCATGGCCATCGCGGACGACCAGGACAGCGGCGGCAAGCCAGCCGACGCCCTGGCGACCTGCAAGAAGCTCTACCTCGCCGCCATCGGGCCGGAAGCGCAGGGCAGGGCCCATCTCAAGGCGGCGCGCCTGCTGGCGGTCGACAACACCACCGCCGCCAACCTCGCCGCCTTCGACCAGGTCGCGCTCGCCGCCGCGCTCAGCACCGATGACGATGTCGCCCTCGCCGCGCGCAAGCTCGGACGCGAGATCGGCGTGCGCATCGAGCACGACAAGAAGGTCTCCGATGCCGACCGCAAAGAGTACCGTGCCTACGTCGGCAGCCTGTGAATCCCCGTGAGACGACCTCTGCCGCATCGTCACCAGCCTCCGGAGCCATCATGACTGTGCGCCTGACGACCTTCGCCATCCTGTTCGCCGGCAGCCTCCTCATCGGAAGCGCTGCCAGCGCCGCCGATGACGATCGGGACCGCATCTACCGCAAGAACGGCGCGGTCATCCAGGGCTATGTCGAGAGCGAGAACGCCAGCGAGGTGCTCTACCGCACCATCCACCTGCCGCCGGGCAGCCTGCAGATCGCCGCCAACAAGCTCAGGACCTCCGAGCTCGACCATATCGTCTACAATGGCATGGATTCCGGGCATTGGGCCAAGGGCGTCGAGGATCGCGAAGCCGGCAACTACGACAGCGCCGCCGAGCATTTCCACCAGGTCGCCGATGCCGGCACGCGCGAGTGGGAGAAGGTCTACGGCTCGATCGCCGAGGGGGAATGCCTGGAGCTGTCCGGGCGCTTCGCCGATGCCGCCAAGGCCTACGGCGTGGTCGTGACCAGCTTCGCCGGCAGTCCCGATGCCAAGCCGGCGGTCCCGCCCAGCCGCTTCTGGCTCGACAGCAAATACCACATGGGCATGTGCCTGGCCCAGGCCAAGAGCCCGGATGCCGCCAAGGTGGCCGACGAGCTCGATGCCCTGGGCAAGAAGGACAACGTGCTCGGCGCCGAGGCGCGCGCCAACGCCATCCGCACGGCGATCGCCGGCGCCGAAGGCAATCTCGCCGCCTTCACCGGCTTCATGAAGAAGCCCTCCTTCCGCTCCACCGATGAGCGCGAGGTGTGGTTCCACTTCAAGCTCTATTGCGCCGAGACCCTGCGCCTGTCCTTCAAGAAGGGCAAGGAGGCGGCAAGCATCTACACCGAGATCCTCTCCGGGCTGGGAAACGATCCGACCCGCCAGGCGCAGATCTCCCTCGGCCTGGGGCTGTGCCTGATCGACCCCGACCGCCATGGCGCGCTGCTCGAGCTGCTCAAGCTCGATGCCCTGCCGTACGGCTCCGCCGACCAGAAATGCGAGGCGCGCTTCAATGCCGGCCGCCTGCTGTGGGATGAGGCGCAGGCGCTCAAGGCCAACGTCGAGGCGATGAAGGACGAAAGGAAGGCGAACTACGTCAAGGATACCGAACGCACCGCGCGCATGATCGTCACCGCCGCCACCGAAGGCCCGGCGAAGAATCCCAACGTCGCGCTCGCCAAGTCCCTGCTCGCCAGCTTCGGCCCCGATCCCGACGCCCCCAAGGTCGCGCCCAAGGCCCCGGGCGCTGCCGCGGCCGAGCAGAAATAGCCGCTCAGCGCAGCGGCGCGCGCCGCTCCGCTGCCCAGGCTTCCATCATCCGCACCAGCTGCACCCGCGGGGCGGCCGGCCGCCGTCCGACGTCAACCGTGCGCGCCATCGCCGAGGCCACCGCGACCAGGTGGCCGGTGTCGAAGGGCCAGGAGAGCGGCCGGTTGGCCAGCAGGTGGATCGGGCCGAGGTCGAGCAGCCTGCGGGCGGCGCTGAGCTTGCCGCGCGACAGGTGGTGGCAGGCGGCGGCGAACTGGATCAGGCCTTTGACATAATGGCGGTGCAGCGCGGGATGGGCCTTCCACTCCCGCTCCCAATGCTCATGCGCATCCCAGTAGCGCCCCTGGTCGAAGCACTGCGCTCCATCCAGCAGGCCCTGCCACCAGGCCGGCGGCTGCCAGGCGGCCGGCGCGCCCTGACCGAGCGGCTGGTCATCGCCAGCCGCGTCGCTCACGGCTTGGGCGTAGCGGCCGGCGTGGTCGGCGTGCCAGGTGCAGCCGGCGCGGCCGGCGCGGCAGACTTGTCCCCCGCCTTGGCGGCGGGGTCCGAGGTCTTGAGATCGGCGCTCGGCTGGTTGCCGATCTCGATCACCTGCTTGGCGGTCTTGTCGCTGACGATGTCGATCTTGATCGAGATGTTGAACTCGCCATTGGGGTACTGCTTCTTGAAATCGGCGACCGCGGCCGGCAGGTTCTGCTCGAGCTCCTTGAGCTGGCGCAGCACCTCGACCAGGGAGATCTCCTTCTGCTTCTTGTCATCGACCAGGCTGCGCAGGCGCTGGACGTCATCGCGCAGAGTGGAGAGGTCGCGCGTGAGGGTCTTCACCTGGGGACGCTCGGTGATCGGGCCCGAGGCGTTCTTGGTCTCGCTTTTCTCGCCCTGCTTGCGGGTGTATTGGATGGCGATGGTGTCGCCGACCTTGACCTGCTGGAGCGCGTGCAGGAGGTCGCTCTGGGCGTGCAGCGCCTGGCTATTGAAGGTCAGGAGGTGGTCGCCGGGGGTCAGGCCGAGGCTGGCAGCGGTGCTCCCGGGAATGACCACGGTGATCGGCAGGCCCTGGGTGGGATCGAAATTGGCCGAATTCTCATCGACATTGACGCCCAGGAACGGCTTGGGTGCCGGGCTGACCACCGTCTGGGTGGCCGGCGGCTTCGCCGGCGGCGCGGCATCCCCGGCGCATGCGGCAGCGACCCCGGTGATCAGGACGAATAGGGCGGCGGCGGGACGGCAGAGCGAGCTGGACCGGGTCATGGCGTCTCTTGATGCGGGATGGGATGCGCTGCGGCGGGGGTGGAGGAGATGCCCCAGGCGAAGCGCCAGTCGACCGGCACCGCAATGCCCAGATCCACGGCCGGATCGCCGACCGGGCCGCTGCTGGCCACCTGCGTGCTGATGGCTGCACTGCGGCTGGAGATGCCATAGGCGAAGTGCCAGGCCGGTCCGGTGTATACGCCGGTGCCGGCACCCGCGCCTGCGCCCGCGACTCCGTCGGCACCGGTGCCGGTCAGCTGCTTCTGCAGGCCATCGACCTGCTTGGACAGGTCATCGACGTCCTGGCGCATCTGGTTGAGGCGATTCTCCTGCCAGTTGCGGAAGTTCTGCTCCATCCCCGGGTCGATGGGTTCGTAGGGGATATTGCTCGGCCAGGTCTGGAACTGGCCGGTGGACGTCAGCTGCTGCCCCTGGCGCTCGACGGTGACCTCGACCGGGTCGCCGACCTGGTTGAGCGCCACCTCGTTGCGCAGATCGGTCATGCTGGCGATCTGCGCGCCATTGACCGTCAGGATCACATCACCTGCCATCAGCCCCATGGTCTGCGCTGCGGTGTTGTTGAACACGCTCTGCACCAGCACCCCCTGGTTGGGGGTCAGCCCCTCCTGCTCCTGGACCGAGAGCGGCACCGGCGTCATCTGCACGCCCAGCATGGGTCGATTCTGATCCGCCCCGGTGGGTGGGGGGTAGGTGGCATTGGCCGCACAGAGGGGCGCTGAGCTGGCGATCGCCAGGCTGAGCACGGTCGCGCTGAATCGCAGCATAAGCGGTACCTCGGCGGTGATGGCATCGCAATGGATGCTCAGGACGGTCATGATGACGACACTATCAGCGGGAACCTGACCTGGCAATCCCGCCTCCCGGAGGCTTGCGCCACCGGCGCAGAGCGCACAGAACGCGGTGTGTGAACGAGTGTGAGCTTCCGATGATGGCGGCATCGACAATCGATGAAGGCGGGTCATTCGCCGTCGGCGCTGAAGATGGCCTCGATGAAGGAGTCCGGGTCGAACGGCTGGAGATCGTCGAGCTGCTCGCCGACGCCGATGAAGCGCACCGGCAGCTTGAGCTCGCGGCGGATGGTGATCGTGACACCGCCCTTGGCGGTACCGTCGAGCTTGGTCAGCACCAGGCCGGTGACGCCCATGGCGGCGCCGAAGACCTTGGCCTGCTGGATGGCGTTCTGTCCCGCGGTGGCATCGAGCACCAGCAGCGTCTCGTGCGGGGCGGTGGGGAGCCGCTTCTGGATGACGCGGCGGATCTTCTCCAGCTCGCGCATCAGGTGCTCCTTGTTGTGCAGGCGGCCGGCGGTGTCGATCAGCACCAGGTCCGCCCCGCGCGCCTGGGCAGCGGCCACGGCATCGAAGGCGACCGCCGCCGCATCCCCGCCATCATGGGTCTTGATCAGCTCGACCCCGACCCGGCCGGCCCAGATCGACAGCTGCTCGATCGCCGCCGCCCGGTAGGTGTCGCCGGCGGCGATGATCACCTGCTTGCCCTGATCCTTGAAGCGCTTGGCCAGCTTGGCGATGGTGGTGGTCTTGCCGGCGCCATTGACCCCGACCACCAGCACCACCGTCGGACCCTCGGCCGCCCAGGCCAGCTCGTCCACGGCCGGGGCCTGGAGCTCGGCGCGCAGGCTGCGCTTGAGCAGGTCGAGGAGCTCCTCGCCCTTGGCCAGCTCGCCGGCGCGGTAGCGGGTCTTCAGCTCGCTGATGATCTCGGTGGTCTTCGCCACCCCGATATCGGCCTGCAGCAGGGTGTCCTCGAGCTGGTCGAGGAAGCCCTGGTCGATGGTCCGGCCCTTGCCGATCAGGATGCGCAGCGCCCCGCCGACCACCGAACGGGTCTTGGCCAAGCCCTGCTTGATGCGGGTGAAGAGCTTGCCGATTGCCTTGAACATGGTCAGCGCCTGCGGGCATCCCGGTCAGCGCGCGGTCGCACGGCGGCAGTCGCCATGGTCAGGCCTCCACCGGATGGCGGTCGGGATCCTTGAGCTGCTTGAGCTCGCGCTCAAAGCGCACATCACGTGCGCGCGGCCACAGGGTCTCCAGACCGTAGAGATCGCGCTTGTCCTCGCTGAAGGCGTGCACCACCACATCCATGCAGTCGATCAGCATCCAGCCGCTCTCGCCCTCGACCGGCATGCGCGGCACCCCGTGGCGTTTGCAGAAGTGGTAGACCTCCTCGACGATGGCATGCACCTGGCGATCGGAGCGTCCGGTGACCAGGACGCAGAAGTCGAACACCGCGTGATCGGCCGGGAGCTCGAGGACGCGCAGGTTCTCGCCCCCCTTGTCGAGTGCGATGCGAGCGGCATGGAGGGCCAGCTCGCGGGAGGTGAAGACGGTCATCGGCGGCTCGTACTGACGGGTTGCGGCGGGGAGGCTATGATAGACCGGATCTGGTCGGGGCAAGCTGCGAAGACGATCGGCGAGCACAGCCGGCGCCCCTGCCGCAACCGCAGGGCGCGTCCCTGGCAGTAGCGGGCAGGCCAGCCGACGGCAGCATGGGGACATGGCTCCGGTACCCCTGATCCCCGCACGTTCGGTGAGGCAGCGGGTGCGCTCCCTGGCCCGGCGCATCAGCAGCGATCATCGAGGCGAGCCGCTGGTCATGCTGGTGCTCATGGATGGTGCATTCTGCTTCGTCGCCGACCTCATGCGGCTCATGCACGTGCCCGATGTCCGCCTGCATTTCGTCCGTGCCAGCAGCTATGGCTCCAGCACCGTCAGCAGCGGTGCGGTGACGCTCTCGCAGATGCCCGATCTCAGCGGCTGCCGGGTGCTGGTGGTCGACGACATCCTCGACACCGGACGCACCCTGGCGCGTGCGGTCGCCGCCTGCGCTGGCGCCGCCTCGGTCCGCACCTGCGTGCTCCTGGACAAGCCCGCACGCCGGGTGCCTGGCGGCCTGGAGCGTGCCGACTATGTGGGCTTCACCATAGCCGATGCCTTCGTCGTCGGCTATGGGCTCGATCATGATGGCCGCTACCGCCATCTCCCGGACGTCTGCACCCTCGAGCAGGCTGCCAAGCCGGCATGAGGAGCTGCTGCACCGGGCAGCGGTCGCTCCCGGCGCCTCGCCGCTTGTCTCCGCCGCGCTCCTGGCCAGTCTTGCGCTCCCACGGCGTCTGCCGACAAGCGAAAGGGATACCATGGCCAAGCTCTCCATCGACCGCCTGCCCCTGAAGGGGAAGCGCGTGCTGATGCGCGTCGACTTCAACGTCCCCCAGGACAAGAAGACCGGCGCGATCACCAATACCCAGCGCATCGTCGCGGCGCTGCCCACCATCCGCTATGCCCTCGACCAGGGCGCCTCGGTGGTGCTGATGTCGCATCTCGGCCGCCCGGATGGCAAGCGCATCGACAAGTTCAGCCTGCGTCCGGTCGCCGCCAAGGCCGCCGAGCTGCTCGGCCGCCCAGTGACCTTCCTCGAGGACTGCGTGGGGCCTGAGGTCGAAAGCCGTTGCGCCGCGCTCAAGCCGGGCGAGGTGATCCTGCTCGAGAACCTGCGCTTCCACATCGAGGAGGAGGGCTCGATCAAGGACGAGGTGACCGGCGCGAAGACCAAGGCCGACCCCGCCCAGGTGGCGGCCTTCCGCGCCTCGCTGACCAGGCTCGGCGAGGTCTACGTCAATGACGCCTTCGGCACCGCCCATCGCGCCCATAGCTCGATGGTCGGGGTCACGCTGCCGAGCCGCGCCGCCGGCTTCCTGCTCAAGAAGGAGCTCGATGCCTTCGCCCAGGTGCTCGACAATCCCAAGCGCCCCCTGCTGGCGGTCCTGGGCGGCGCGAAGGTCGCCGACAAGATCCAGCTGATCAACAATCTGCTCGACAAGGCCAACGAGCTGATCATCGGTGGCGGCATGGCCTACACCTTCCTCAAGGTCCTCCAGGGCATGGAGATCGGCAAGTCGCTGTTCGATGCCGAAGGAGCCAAGATCGTCGCCGACCTGGCAGCCAAGGCCAAGGCCAAGGGCGTGAAGCTGCACCTGCCCGTCGACTTCATCGCTGCCGACAAGTTCGATCCGGCGGCCAACACCCAGCTGGTGAGCGCGGCGGCCGGCATCCCGGTGGGCTGGGAGGGGCTGGATTGCGGCCCGCAGACCATCATCGAGAGCGCCGCGGTCTTCGCGCGCGCCAAGACCATCGTCTGGAACGGACCGCTCGGGGTGTTCGAATTCGAGAAGTTCGCGGCCGGCACCCGGGCGGCGATGAACGCCATGGTCGCCGCCACCAAGGCCGGTGCGGTGACCGTCATCGGAGGCGGTGATACCGCCACCGCTGCCGCCAAATGGAAGACCGAGGCGCTGGTGACGCATTGCTCGACCGGCGGCGGCGCGTCGCTCGAACTGCTCGAAGGCAAGCTGCTGCCTGGCATCGCCGCGCTCAGCGATGCCTGAGCCGGGGGCGCAGATTCCTGCATCGGGAGGCGCTCTCCATGCAGAAATCGCATTGTATGCCCCCTCCGGCACCTAGGCTGGGGTGATTCGCGGTCTGCGCCAGGACGGCGCGGGCGGCAATGGGGCCAGACGTGGACATCACCATCGTGCGTTTCGCCCTCGTACTGGCCGGCTTGGCCGTGGTGACCTCGTCGCTGTGGGTGCTGCATGCACCTCCCGCCGCGTCCCCGACGGTCGAGGCCGGCCTGGAGCGGCCGCTGCCCTCCCCGGCGCGCGCCGCCAACCGGGTGGCGGGCAGCGACGAGCCCGATCTCAGCGATGCCACGCCGATCGCATCCGTCGATGGCGATGCCGACGACCAGGGACGCTTCCATCAGTGCCGCGAGGTGCGCGTCCCGGGGCTCAAGTTCCCGCTCCTTGCCATCGACGATCTGCGCCAACGCGAGCCGGGGGCGGTGGCGAGCCGGCTGCTGCGGCGCCGCGTCACTGCGGCCGACCACCTGATGCTCGCCCTGCTGCCGGGCGAGGATGAGGCCGCCCTGGCGCGCGCCGTCGAACCCTGTGGCGGCCGGGTGCTGAGCGTCGATCTGGCGGCCCATCTCGCCCTGGTCGCAAGCCGGGTACCCGGCCACCAGGCGCTGATGACCCTCGCCGGACGCCTTGCGGCCCGCGCTCCGGAGGAGGATGCGCTGGTGCATGCGCTCGACACCGTCGCCGACGATCCGGCCTTCCAGAACGGATCGCTGTGGGGGCTGACGCGCATCGCCGCCGATCAGGCATGGGACTTCACCACCGGTTCAGCGCAGGTGCTGGTGGCGGTGATCGACAGCGGCATCGATTTCCATCACCCCGATCTCGCCGCCAACATCTGGACCAATCCGGGCGAGAGCGGTGTCGATGGCCAGGGGCGCGACAAGGCCAGCAACCACGCCGACGATGATGGCAACGGCTATGCCGATGACGTCCACGGCGTCGATTTCGTCGCTGGTGGAGAGCCCATGGACGACAACGACCACGGCACGCATGTGGCGGGGATCATCGGCGCCTGCGGCGGCAATCGCATCGGCGTGGCGGGAGTGTGCTGGAAGGTGCGCATGGCCGCACTGCGCATCCTCGATGCCCATGGCCTGGGCTTCGCCAGCGACGCCGTGCGCGCGGTGCGCTACGCCACCGCCATCCACGCACGCGTGGTCAACATGGCCTGGTCCTTCAGCGGGCATTCGCGCCTGCTCGAGCAGGCGCTGCGCGACGGGGCCGATCACCATCAGCTGTTCGTCGCCGCCAGCGGCAACACCGCCGGACCGCTCGAGGTCGATTGGAACTACCCGGCGGCATACCGCCTCGACAACCTCATCACCGTCGCCGCCAGCGACCGCGACGACCTGCTGGCGACTTTCAGCACCAGCGGCATGCAGATCAGCCTCGCCGCTCCCGGTGTTGATGTGCTCAGCACCGTGCGCGGCGGCTATGCCAGCCGCAGCGGCACCTCGGCTGCCGCGGCGCACGTCACCGGCGCCTGCGCCCTGCTCGCCGCCTTCGCGCCTGGCCTCACCGGCGAGCAGATCCGCAGCCGCATCCTCGCGACCGTCGATCCATCGCCCGCCCTCGACCACCAGTGCGCCACCGGCGGCCGCCTGAATGTCTACCGCGCGCTCGCACCGATATCGGTGGTCATCGCCCTGGGGCCGCCGGCGGCCGCTGCCCGCTGAGGCCCTGCGTGCTGGTGGCCGCATCACCGAGTGCCCATCCACCCCCAGACCGGGAGGCGCACCCGGCCTGCACGCTGCTGCGGCTGCCGGCGTACGAGGCGGCGCCCCGCCTGATCGGATGGGAAGTCGAGGCCCATGGCGTACGCGCCCGCATCACCGAGGTCGAAGCCTACCAGGGCCAGCAGGATCGCGCCTGCCATGCGGCGCGCGGGCGCACCGCGCGCACCGCGGTGCTCTACGCCCGAGCCGGAACGCTGTACGTCTACCGCTGCTATGGCATGCACTGGATGCTCAACCTGGTGTGCGACCGGGACGGCGAGCCGGCAGCCGTGCTCGTCCGCTCGGTGGAGATCATCAGCGGCGGTCCCGTGGCGCGCGCGCGGCGCGCGCTCAGCGACGCAGTGCCTCTTCGCGATGGCCGCACCATCGCCAACGGCCCGGGCAAGGTCTGCCAGGCGCTGGCGCTCGACGGCGGCCAGCACGGCGTGCACATGCACGACCGCGCCTGCGCCCTGACGCTGCATCCGCCGCAAGGCCCGGTCGGGGCGCTCGCGCGCTCGGCACGCATCGGGGTCGATTACGCCGGACCTCGGTGGTCGCGCCGGCGCTGGCGCTGGTGGCTGCGCGGCTTCCCGGTCGCCGAGGCGCGCACTCCCGGCTGAGGCGCTACTTCTTCGCCGACTTGCTGTCCGCCGAGACCTGGTGGCTGATGAATCAGGCCTGCCACTTGGCGATCCCGGCCGCGCGCTCGACCGCGGTGAGCTCCGGATCATAGCCGAGGCCGTCGGGGACGGCGACCTTGAGCGGCGCGAAGGCGGTCTCGCGCAGCTCCTTGTGCTCGTCGTTCATGGCCGTCGTCAGCGCCTGCCAGATCGGCATGTCGTCATCGACATTGCCCAGGAGCGGCAGCGCGGCCGCCTTGGCCAGCTGGCTGGCGGCCTCGCCCCGGTCGCTCAGCTCGGTCTTCTTCCTGGTGCTCAGCGCCAGCGCTCCGAGCGCCAGCTGCGCGGTCTCGGAACGCCAGTTGGCCTGTACCCCGAGCGCATCGATGGCGGTGGTGCGCACGGTGGCGCTCTTGTCATCGAGCAGCCGGGCCAGCGCGGCAGCAGTGTCCTCGCCGGCGAAGCGGCCCTTGGTGCAGGCCAGCGCCGCCAGCTCGCGGATCTTGGCATTGTCGGACTTCATCGCCTCGGCGACCACCTGGCCGGCCTGCGGCCCGCCGATGCGCAGGATCTCGTTCCACGCTTCCGGTGTGACCAGCAGCTTGGCCGCCTGCCGTGCGGAAGCGAAGCTGCGCAAGAACTTCTCGTCCTCCTGGACCAGCGGCATCTGCTTGTGGCGCAGCGACTCCATCCACCACACCATGTCCTTGCGCACCGGTTCGACGCCGAGGATGCTGCCGTGATCGCCGGTGAGGATCTCGCGGTAGACATAGCGGCAATGCTCGCGCTTGAGGTTGTCACGCGCCTCGCGTGAACCGCTGACCGGGTTCTGGTCATCCTTGGTGCCATGCACGAGGTAGAACTCCATCTGCTCGGCGGCGTCCTTGCCCCCGAGCGGATGGACGGTGCCACCGGCCCAGCGCATCACCCCGGCGAAGAGATCCTGGTGCTTGCCGCCGAAGCGGGTGTCCCAATAGGCGCCGCTCGAATGGCCGATCAGGTAGACCCGGCGGCGGTCGATCGGGTAGACCGAGGTCACCCAGTCATAGGCCTTCAGCACATCGGCCTCGTCGGCATCCTCCCAGCCGACGTCATGCGATTTGAGGCCGAGCACGATGTACTCGCTCTCCAGGCCGAGCCCCTTGATGGTGTGGTACATCATCTCCGACGGGCCGTTCTCGTTCCCGGTGCGGCCGTGGAAGCAGATCAGCAGCGCGAGGTGGCGCTTCTCCGGCAGCGTAGCGGGGACGAACAGGCGGTAGCGGGTGATGAACTCCTTGGTCTGCGGGTGCTTGAGCTCGTCCTTGATGTCGCCGGTCTTGGCCGGCTTGGGCAGGCTGCTCCAGTCGATCGGCGGCACGATCATGCCGCCGTAGGGGTTCAGTTCGCCGGCGCCGGCACCCCCGCAGCAGAGCAGGGCGGCGACGAGCACCAGGAGCGGGGAGGACGGGAAGGGGCAGCGCATGGGGTTGTCCGCGGCAGTGGGTGATGGTCCGAGACGATGAGGTGCAGCGACCACAGGATATGGCATCCGCGGGGCGATGCCTGTCTGGCTGTCCGCTGGTATTGGCAGCGTACTGCCAAATCTGACACGATTTCCATGGACCAGCCAGCCTGAAACCGTTCATTCCGCGCCCAGCCCGCACCCGGCCATCGCCCCCGAGGCGGGTCTGCACCCGGGGCAACCACCCCCCTGGTCTCAGCCGCGCTCGCGATCATGCTGTGCGCGTCCGCACGCCCCGTTCCCGCTGCCAAGGTCGCATCCATGTCCACCATCCTGGTCACCGGCGGTGCCGGCTACATCGGAACCCACACGGTCGTCGAACTGATGGCTGCCGGCCACCAGGTGGTGGTGGTCGACAACCTGGTCAACAGCTCGATCGAGGCGGTCAGGCGCGTCGAACGCATCGTCGGCCGCCCTGTGCCGTTCCATCACTTCGACCTGCAGGACCGCGAGCGCCTGGCGCAGGTCTTCCGCTCCACCCGCATCGATGCGGTCATCCATTTCGCCGCGCTCAAGGCGGTGGGCGAATCGGTGGCAAAGCCGCTGCTCTACTACCGCAACAACCTCGGCGCGACCATCAGCCTGCTGGAATGCATGCAGCAGGCGGGGTGCAAGCGGCTGGTGTTCTCCTCCTCGGCCACGGTCTACGGCAATCCGGCCACGGTACCGATCACCGAGGACATGCCGTTGTCGGCGACCAACCCCTATGGGCGCAGCAAGCTGATGATCGAGGACATCTGCCGCGATCTGTGCATCTCCGATGCGGCCTGGAGCATCATCCTGCTGCGCTACTTCAACCCCATCGGTGCGCACAGCTCGGGGCTCATCGGCGAGGATCCGCAAGGCATTCCCAACAACCTCATGCCCTACCTGATGCAGGTGGCCGTCGGCAAGCGCACCGCGCTCACCGTGCACGGCGCCGACTATCCCACCAAGGACGGTACCGGGGTGCGCGACTACATCCATGTCGTCGACCTCGCCCAGGGGCATCTCGCCGCCCTCGCCAAGCTCGGCACGCTCGCGGGTGCGGTGGCGGTGAACCTCGGCACCGGCCGCGGCTATTCGGTCAAGGAGATGATCGCCGCGGTGGGCAGCACCGTCGGCCACGGAATCGCCCATGTCATCGGCCCGCGCCGCCCCGGCGACATCGCCAGCTGCTATTCCGACCCGACCCTGGCGCGCACGCTCCTCGGCTGGAGCGCAACACGCGATCTCGCGGCGATGTGCGCGGACAGCTGGCACTGGCAGAGCCGCAACCCCAACGGCTATGCGGTCTGACCACCGCCGCCGCCCGCAGGCCAGGCGCGGTGCCAGAGCAGCGGGTTGAGCTCGGTTGCGATCGGCTCGCCGATCTGGGCACCGGGCATCCAGGTCATCCAGTCGTTGAGCTGGTTGCGATTGCGCGGCGGCGCCAGGCGCATGCCGTCGGCAAAGTAGATGACGGTCATGACCTCGCGCATCGCCCCGCTGCGGTTCGGCCCGGCGCGATGGAAGGTCCAGCCGGAGTGGAAGCTGACCTCGCCGAGGTCAAAGGGGCCCTCGTCGACCGGCAGGTCGCGCAAGGTCAGCGCCGAGCTGATGCGGCTCTCGCTCTCATCGCTGATCTCGAGGTCGCGGCCGAAATCGCAGCGCTGGCTGCCGATGCTGAATGCCAGGGGGCCCATCGCCTCCGGCACCGGCTGCAGCGGAATCCAGGCGGTCACCGAGCGCGCGTCTGAGAACGGCCAGTACTGCTGGTCGCAGTGCCACGGGGTGATGCCTCCGGCAGGCTCCTTGAACAGCGCCTGGTCATGGTAGAGGCGCACGCCCTCGACCCCCATCAGCTCGGCCGCCAGCCGTGCGAGCTTGCGCGAGAAGGTGAAGCGCCGCACCGCCTCGTCCTGGCGCCACAGGTTCATGATCTGCAGGAAGGCCTTCTCGTAGGTCGAGCGCGAGCTCATCGGCTTGTCCTGCCGGTTGAGCGCGGCCACCAGCGCGCGGATGTGCGTGGCAGAGGCATCCAGGGTTTCCGGCGCGAGGACCTCGCGCAGCTTGATGAACCCCCCCTCCCTGAAGGCCATCACCTGCCCGTCGGCGAGCCGGTAGTGGGCATCGAGGTCTTCGGCACGGCTGGTGGTCATGGTCATGGTGCGGCTCCTGAGTGCCATGCTGGCGCATGCGCACCCCGGCGACTACTAGGCTGGTTGACCGAACCTGGTACTTTTTTGACCGGATACCCGGTCGCCGATGGAGGGCGCATGCGCATAGCCGGACGACGCCTGCATCGCGAGATCGTCCATGCCGATGCCGGCGGATCGTTGCTGGCGCGGGATATCCACCTGCCGCGCTTCCCCTTCCGCTGGCATTACCATCCCGAGGTCGAACTGACCATCATCGTGCGCGGGAGCGGTCTGCGCTTCGTCGGCGATGCGATCGACGAGTTCAGCGCCGGCGACATGTGCCTGCTGGGTGGCGATTGCCCGCACAGCTGGCGATCTGCCGACGATGATCAAGCGGGCGTCCAGGCGCTGGTGCTGCAGTTCAGCCCGGAGCTGTTCGCGGGCGGGCTGCTGGGCACCCCGGAGATGGCCCGCATCGGCACCCTGCTCGAGCGGGCGCGCCACGGGGTGGCGGTGACCGGCCGCACCTATGAACGTGCCGCCCGGTTAGTCAGCGCATTGTTCGCAGAACCGAGCGGCTCCTCCGCTCGCCTGCTGCGGCTGCTCGAGACCCTCAGCTGCGTGGCCGACGGCGGGGGGGACCTCTGCGAGCTGAGCTCCGGGGTGCGGGCCATGGATGCTGCGGCGCAGGCCCGGCTCGGCGGGCTGCTCGCGGTGCTCGAGGGAGCGCGCGGCGACCTCAGCCAGAGCACCGCCGCCCGTCATCTCGGCCTGGCACCGGCGGCCTTCAGCCGCTACTTCCATCGAACCGTCGGCCGCACCTACGCCGCCTACCGCACCGATCTGCGCATCGGCATCGCCTGCCATGACCTGCTCGGCACCGATCGCACCATCACCGCCATCGCCCAGGACGCCGGCTTCGCCAACCTGAGCAATTTCAACCGCCGATTCAAGACCGCCAAGGGCATGACCCCCAGCGCCTATCGCCGCCTCGGCCGTGCCTAGGCGGAAAGGCGCAGATCGGCTGCACTCCCTTGTAACAGGCGTCCTCCCGGGGTATGGTGCGGATATGTCTGGCGGAACCAATACGAACGTCAGCAAGATCGCCGTCCTCTTGGTGCTGATCCCTTTCGGATTCGTCGCCTGGTACGTGGCGCCGATGATACTGCCGGTCTACCGCTGGCAGAATGTCGACTTCGCCCAGCTCGCCAAGACGTACGATGTCCCCGAATTCGAGCTGCGCACCGAATTCTCGATGATGGTCTACTTCAATCCGCGCGTGCCCAACGATCCCTCACCCTACCAGATCATCCAGTGCAACCCGACCTGGAAATCGGTCAATCCCGCTCATGTCGACGAGTCGGTTCCACCGCTGGCGGTGCGCTGCACCCTGGTCAGCGAACGGGATGGCGAGCCGATCAGCAAGTTGTGGATCGGCGGGGTCAAGGAGGAGCGCTTCTTCAGGATCAAGGGCTGGCGCCTGCCGCCCGGCGCCCTGGGCAAGAACCCCAAGCGTCCGGTCATCGTCTACCAGGGCTTATCGCTGGAGAAGTGCGACCTCTCGGTGGGCATACCGATGAAGGAAGCGGTGGCGAACTGGGAGAATGACGACAAATGGCGCGACCGCGACGACGGCATCGGACCATGATCGCCGGCTGCCGACGGGCTAGCACACCACCAGGTGGGGATTGGCCTTGAGCTCGGCGAGCAGGCGATCATCGGCATCGATGGTGAGCACCGCCTGGTCGTCCTCGTAGGCCTCGCTGGTCACCTGCGCGCGGCTGCGCACGAAGGCATCGAGCGCACCGTCGGTGAGCGGGAAGCGCACCTGGACCTGCCGGCTGCGGCTGGCGATGTTCGCCTTGATCAGCTCCTTGAGCTGGTCAAGGCCCTCGCCGGTCAGCGCGCTGATCGCCACCGACTGCTTGTAGCGCCGCCGGTAGGCGAGCAGGATGGTCTTGCTGTAGCAGCGATCGACCTTGTTGAAGACCATGATCACCGGCACGCCCTCTGCACCGATGGTGACCAGGACCTCCTCCACCGCGGCGATCTGCGACTCCATCACCGAGCTCGAGGCATCGACCACGTGCAGCAGCAGGTCGGCTTCGCGCACCTCCGCCAGGGTGGCGTGGAAGCTGGCGATCAGGGTGTGGGGCAGGTTGCGGATGAAGCCGACGGTGTCCGAGAGCACGACGTTGTGGAAGCGGTCGAGGAAGAGCTGGGCGGTGCGCGTATCGAGGGTGGCGAACAGCCGGTCCTCGGCCAGCACCCCGGCCTTGGTCAGGGCATTCATCAGCGTGCTCTTGCCGGCATTGGTGTAGCCGACCAGGGCGATGTTGAAGGCATCGGTGCGGCTGCGCACCGCACGATCCTTGCGCCCGGCGATCTCCTTGAGCTTGGCCTTGAGGTCCTGGATGCGCTTGCGCACCAGCCGGCGGTCGATCTCGATCTGCTTCTCGCCCGTGCCGGCCTTGAAGCCCGAGCCGGTGCCGGAAGCGCCGCCCACGGTCTGGCGGTCGAGATGCGTCCACATGCGCGTCAGGCGCGCCTTGTCGTATTCCGACTGGGCGAGCTCGACCGCGAGCATCGCCTGGCTGGTGCGGGCATTGCGGGCGAAGATGTCGAGGATGAGCTCGTCGTAATCGAGCACCGCGCAGTCGACCTCCTCCTCGAGATTGCGCTGCTGCCGCGGTGACAGCTGGACATCGAAGACCACCTGCTGGGCGCCGTTGTCCTCGACCAGGCCGGCAAGCTCCTCGACCTTGCCTGAGCCGATATAGGTGCCGGCCACCGGCTTCTGCAGGTGCTGGGTGCACACCGCGACCACGCTGCGGCCGGCGGTATCCAGCAGGCTGCGCATCTCGGCCTCGCGCTCCTTCTCCAGCTCGCGCTCATCCGGGGGGACGGTGAGCATCAGCACCACCGGAATGGTGGCCTGGCCGGTCGATCGGGACAGGTCCTTCATGCGTGCGCTGCTGGTACCATGGTGGTCCACTGTCGACGGGAATGACGTCGATACAAGCGATCCCCAGCGTGTTTCAGCAGTGGTTCGGCGCCCGCCGCCTGGTGCGGGCGCGGCAGGCTCGTCCACGCGCCAGGCCGGCCCCGCCGCCACGTGGGTTCAGGCCCACGGCTGCGGCGAGCGGGTGACATAGCGCGTGGCCACGCGCTTCTCCGCCATCATCGGCTCGACCGCCTGCCGCCAGCGCTGGTAGTGGGCGGTCTGCTGATGGGCCTTGAAGGCCTGCTCGTCCTCATAGACCTCGTAGAGCGCGAAGCGGGTGCGGTCCTCGATCAGCTGGATGACATCGAAGCGCCGGTTGCCCGGCTCCAAGCGCGTATTGCGGTGGTTGTCGTCGCTGGCGAGGGCGAACGCCTCGACCATCTCCGGCTTGACGGCAATGGTGACGAAGACCACGTACATGGCTGCCCTCCCTGCCCGGGCAGTGTTGCCCGGCAGCCTGGGATGCAATTGCCGTCATTCAGGCCTCTGGCGGCGCCTCCCGGCGATTCACCTGCCTGGCGCGCACAGACCCGCTTCCTCCTGGCCAGTGGATTCACCGGCACTACGGTGCGCTTTCCCGCCACCACCCCGGAGGTCCGCCCATGCCCGTCCGCCTCACCCCCCGCTCGGCCAGCTGCGCGGCCCTTGCCGCCCTGCTGCTGCTGAGCATCAGCGCGGCCGCCGACGATGCCTCGTTCAAGGTCCTGGTGTTCACCAAGACCACCGGCTACAAGCACGACTCCATCCCCGTGGGCGCTGAGGCGATCAAGAAGATCGGCGAGACCAATGGCTTCGAGGCCGTGATCTCCGACGATTCGTCGGTCTTCAGCGCCGATGGCCTGAAGCCCTACAAGGTGGTGGTCTCGCTGTCGACCACCGGCACCAAGCTGTTCACCGACGAGGAGAAGGAGGCCTTCAAGACCTGGTTCAAGGCCGGCAACGGCTGGGTCGGCATCCACGCCGCCAGCGACGCGCTCTACGACTGGCCCTGGTACGGCGGCCTGGTCGGCGCCTATTTCCGCGCCCATCCGGCCCAGCAGAATGCCAAGATCCTGGTGGTCGACCGCACCCACCAGTCCACCGCGCATCTGCCCGAGGTGTGGGAGCGCAAGGATGAGTGGTACGCCTTCAAGGAGCTGCCCAAGGATGTGCATGTGCTGATCAAGATCGACGAGACCAGCTACAACCCGGACAAGGCCAACATGAGCGGCAACCACCCGATGGCCTGGTGGCATCTCTATGAGGGTGGCCGCGCCTTCTATACCGAGCTCGGCCATACCAAGGAGAGCTTCGCCGATCCGCTCTACCTCAAGCACATCGCCGGCGCCATCCTGTGGGCCGCGAACAAGACCGAGATGCCCAAGTAGCCGGAGCGCCGCCAGCGCGCGAACGGCCCGAACCCCTGCGATCCTGTCGCGGGGGTTCGCCGTTTGGCGGCACCGTCGCGCACGCTACCCTCGGCGACATGACCAGCGCCTCGGGCCCGGTGCCCCCCTCCGCCAGCGCCATCGAATCCGCCATCCGGCGTGCCGAGGACGATCTCGCGCACACCCTGGATCACCTCAAGGCGCTGGTGCGCATCCCCAGCTGCAGCTTCCCCGGCTTCGATCCCGCGCACCTCGAGGCCAGCGCCGCCTATACGGTTGGCTGGCTGACCGCCTCCGGCTATCCCGAGGCGCGCGTAGTGCGCATGCCCGGCACCCATCCGTATGTGATCGCCAAGGATCACCGCGCCGGGCCGGGATTCCCGACGCTGCTGCTCTACGCCCATCATGATGTCCAGCCGCCGCTGCGCGAAGCGCTGTGGACCTCCCCGGTGTTCGAGCCGACCGAGCGCAATGGCCGGATCTACGCCCGCGGCATCGCCGATGACAAGGCCGGCATCGCCATCCACTGCGCCGCCGCTGCCGCGTGGACGCGCACCGCCGGCGCGCCGCCGATCAACATCACGGTGATCATCGAAGGCGAGGAGGAGACCGGGTCGCACCATTTCAGCGCCTTCCTCGACGCGCATCTGCACGAACTCGGAGCCGATGCCCTGGTCATCGCCGATGCCTCGAACTTCGATACCGGGCTGCCATCGCTGACCACCAGCCTGCGCGGCCTGGTCGGAGTCGAGATCGAGCTCAAGGCCCTGCGCGCCCCGCTGCATTCCGGCATGTGGGGCGGCACCGTCCCGGATGCGGTGCAGGCGCTCTGCCGCCTGATCGCCAGCCTGAGCGATGAGCACGGCGAAATCGCCATCCCCGGCATCAGCGCTGCCGTGCGCGAGCTCTCGGCCTTGGAGCGATCCGCCTATGCCCGGCTGCCCTATGACGCCCGGCGCTTCGCCGACCAGGCGGGCATCCTCTCCGGCAGCAGCCCCGCCGATGGCGTCGAGGTCTACCGGCGCATGTGGCGCTGGCCGTCCCTGTCGGTCAACGCCATCCAGGCCGGGGCGCGCGGCCAGACCGGCAACGTGGTGATGGACTCGGCGTGGGCGCGCCTGGGCATCCGCATCGTCCCGGACATGGACAGCCAGACCGTCCTCGCCCAGCTGGAGCGGCATCTTCGCGCCCATGTCCCGGCGGGGATGCGGCTCGACATCGTCCCCCTGGGCGCCAGCTCCGCCTGGGGCTGCGCCACCGATCACCCGCTGTTCGCCACCGCGGCCGCGGCGATGGCGCGCGGCTACGGCGTCCAGCCGGTGTTCATCGGCTGCGGCGGCAGCATCCCCTTCGTCGGCGAGATGACCGCCAAGCTCGGCGGCATCCCGGCGCTCCTGACCGGCGTCGAGGACCCGGCCTGCGGTGCGCATTCCGAGAACGAATCGCTGCACCTCGGCGATTTCACCTCCGCCCTCAAGGCGCAGGTGGCGCTCTTCGGCCTGATCGCCCAGGGCCGAGCCCTGACCGCAGCGCCGCGCGCTGGCGCCAGGCCGTCAACCGGGCTGGCAGGACAGCCGGAGCCTGGCAAGGTGGGGGCGTGAGCCGGAGCACGCCCCTCTGCGTCGAGGTATCGCTCGGCGAGCGATCCTACCCCATCCATATCGCCTCCGGGCTGATCGCCGAGGCCGGCATGCTCATGCGTCCGCATCTGGCCAGCGCGCGGGTGCTGGTGGTCGCGGACCAGATCGTGCATGCCCGCCATGGCGCGACCTTGCGCGCCGCCCTCGACAAGGCCGGGATCGCCAGCGAATTCGCGGTCTTCCCCGCTGGCGAGCTGTCCAAGTCGCTGGAGACCGCCGATCACCTGTGGCGCGCCTGCGCCCAGCACCGCATCGACCGCAGCGACGCCATCATCGCCTTCGGCGGCGGGGTCACCGGCGATTTGGCCGGCTTCGTCTCCGCCTGCTGGATGCGTGGCATCACCCTGGTGCAGATCCCCACCACCCTCCTGGCGATGGTCGACTCGAGCGTCGGCGGCAAGACCGGAGTCAACAGCCTCGCCGGCAAGAACCTGATCGGCGCCTTCAAGCAGCCGGCTTGCGTGATCATCGATCCCGCACTGCTGGCGACCATGGATGGACGCGAGTTCCGCGCCGGACTGGCCGAGGTGCTGAAGTACGGGGTCATCCGCGATCCCGGCTTCTTCGCCTGGCAGGAGGCGCACGCCAGCTCCCTGAGCAGCGGCGAACCCGGCATGATCGCCCAGGCGGTGGCGGAGAGCTGCCGCATCAAAGCCTGGTACGTCGGCGAAGATGAGACCGAGCAGGGTGTGCGCGCCCATCTCAACTATGGGCATACCTTCGGCCATGCGCTCGAACGGGAGACCGGCTACCGGATCTACCTCCATGGCGAAGCGGTCGGCATCGGCATGCGCATGGCCGCAGCGCTCAGCCGCAGCCTGGGGCTGCTCGCCGACGATGCGCTCGCCCTGCGCCAGGACGCGCTGCTGCGGCGCTACCTGCTGCCCCTGGTCCATCAGGTCGACGACCCAGCCGCCGCCGCCGTGCGGCTGGCCGGGCACTGCCGGCTGGACAAGAAGGTGTCGGCCGGGCAGCTGCGCTTCATCCTCCCGACCGCGCTCGGCACGGTCGAGCACCGGGTGGTCGACGCGCCTCAAGCGGTCACGGCGGCTTTCGCCAGCGGACTCGTGCGCACGCCCCCCCCCACATCCTAAGTCCTTATGGGCAATGGGCCCTGTTGCACGGGCCATTGGAGCGGTCTTTGCGTTGTCGGGGCTGAGGCCTCGCCATGTCGCTGTCCATCTACAACAACACCACCGCCGATCTTGCCGGCTTGAGCCTGGACCAGTCCACCCAGTCGCTCCAGACGCTGACCCAGCAGCTGTCCTCCGGTGTGGCGATCAACCAGGCCGGGGACAATCCCGCCGGGATGGTGCTCGCCAATGGCATGGGCAGCACCATCAGCTCGCTCCAGCAGGCGAGCACCAACAACCAGAACGGCATCAACATGATCCAGACCGCCGATGGGGCGATGGATCAGATCTCGACCACCTTGACCAGCATCCGCTCCCTGGCGGTGGATGCCGCCAACAGCGGGGTGCAGAATCCCCAGAGCCTGGCCGCGTTGCAAAGCGAGCTCGACTCGGCCGTCGCCTCGATCACCACCATCGCCGACGACACCAGCTTCTCCAACGTGCCGCTGCTCCAGGGCGGGCTCAACGACGACCGCGTCTCGCCCACCAGCTCGAGCGTACTCGCCTCGGTCACCCAGGATGCCACCCTGCTGCCCAGCGGGGTGGCGACCGGCAGCACCCTCACCGCCACCGCCGCCACCCCGCTGGTGCTATCGCACAGCGCGGTCTCGGTGACGCTCGCCGGCACAACCTCGCCCCTGCCGGGGTCGACGCTGCTGCAGGGGCTGTCGCAGAATGGCACCACCTTGGCCGCGACTGCCAACCAGACCTTCACCGTCACCGGACCGGACGGCAGCCAGACCCTGACGCTCTATCCGGCCACCACCATCGACGACGTGGTCGCCGAGGTGAACGCCTATACCGCCCAGACCGGCGCACGAGCCTCCTACGATCCGACCACCGGTGCACTCACGGTTGCGAGCACCAGCTTCGGTGCCGGGCCGCTGGGTGTCGCAAGCCAGGACATGAGCGGCGATAATGCCGGCATCGGCCTGCTCGATTCCGATACCACCGGCGCCACGCCCAATACCTATGAGACCACCGCAACCAACCAGACCATGACCCTGGCCTACCAGGGCAGCGACGGCACCACCTCGACGGTCAACCTGGTCGAGGATCCGACGTCCCCGGGCGGCCTGACCTTCACCAATCCCGCGGGCGGCCCCGAGGCCGCGCCGCCCTACAGCGGCTATGATCCAGGGGCGTTCTCGGTGACCGTCAACGACACCAGCGGCGGCGGCATAGGCGGGACGGTCGATATCCCGAGCGGCACCTATACCGCCACGCGCGAGAGCACCGCCGTCATCCAGACCGGCGGCGAGACCGGCCAATCGACGGCGCTCGACATCCCCGACATGCGCGCCGGAGCGCTGGGCCATACCGCGGGTCTCGCATCGCAGGGGCTGGCCAGCCTCCAGGACCTGGTCACCACCTCGGCCTTCACCGACGGCAACGCCACCCAGGCGCTGGACGTCATCGATGCGGCGATCAACGAGGTCTCCCTGGCGCGCGGCCAGCTGGGCAGCCTGCAATCGGACGTGCTGCAGACCTCGCTCAACTCGCTGCAGGCCAGCACCAACAACCTCACAACCGCGCAATCGCAGATCCGCGACACCAATATCGCCCAGGCGAGCGCCAACTATTCGCGCGAGAACATCATCTTCCAGGCGGCCACTGCCATGCTGGCGCAGGCCAATCAGGTGCCGCAGACCGTGCTGTCGCTGCTCAAGACGACATCGTGATCGCCGACGGGGCGCTGCTGAGCGCGGAGAACTCCACCGGCTGACCGGTGGCCTCGATCACCGACATCCACAGATCGCCATGCGGCTCGACCACCTTGCGCGCCCGCGTCGCCAGGGACATCGGCACATGCACGAAGCGGCCATGCCAGCGGCCGATCAGCATGCCGGTATTGCCGGCCATCGCCGCATGCACGGCATTGCGCGCCATGCTCCAGCAATACACGCTGTCCGAGGGCGAGGCCGGGACGCTGCGGATGTGGTAGCTGGGATCGAGGTACTTGAGGTTGATCGGCGTGCCGATGGAGCGGAAGTGGGCGTTGATGCGGTCGCGCAGCAGGGGTCCGATGTCGCGCAGGGTGCGATTGCCGCTGGCGTCGGTGGTGTGCGGAGCGCCCTGCTCGAACATGTCCTGCCCAGCGCCCTCGGCGACCACCAGCACCGCATGGCCGCTGCGCTCCAAGCGGCGCTCCAGGTAGCGCAGCAAGCCCCCTTCGCCTGCGAGCGCGATCGGCACCTCGGGGATGAGCACGATGTTGACGTCGGTGGAGGCGAGCGCGGCATGGCAGGCGATGAAGCCGGAATGCCGGCCCATGAGCTTGACCAGGCCGATGCCGTTCTTGGCGCCGTTGGCCTCGACGTTGGCGCTGCGGATCACCTCGACCGCTGCCGAGAAGGCGGTCTCGAAGCCGAAGCTGCGATCGATGTACTGGATGTCGTTGTCGATGGTTTTGGGCACGCCCACCACGCCGATCGAGAGCGTGCGCCTGGCGATCTCGCGCGTGATCGCCATCGCGCCGCGGATGGTGCCGTCGCCGCCGATGACGAACAGCACGTCGATGCCGTGGCGCACCAGGCCGTCGACGATCGCCCCCGCATCCTGCTCGCCGCGCGAGGTGCCGAGCACGGTCCCGCCCTGATGGTGGATGCGGCTGACGCTGCGGTGGTCGAGGACCATCGGCTCATGGCCGTAGCTCTCGACCAGGCCTTCATAGCCGTAACGGAAACCGAGGATGCGGCGGACGCCATAGCTGTGGTAGAGCTCCAGCACCAGGCCGCGTACGACATTGTTCAGTCCCGGGCACAGCCCGCCGCAGGTGACGATGCCGACTCCCATGCGCGCCGGCTCGAAGAAGATCTTGTCGCGCGGTCCAGCCAACTCGAAGGCGGGCATCTCGGCGATCAGGCCGCGGTGGGTGCCGAGATAGGACAGCCGATCGTCGAGCAGGACGCGATCCGCCTCGCCGACGTAATGCATCGCCCGCTCACCGAGGATGCCTGCAATCGGTGAGACATGACGGCAGGTCCCGAGGTCGGTGATAGCGAGATCGGCTGGTGTGAGCCCGGACATGGCCCTCATGATTGCCGGGAGGCGGGGGGGAGTAAATCCCCGGGAAGTGCTGCGCGAGGCGGCAATCTGAGGTCAGGGCGCCACCTGCACCCTCCAGTCCCGATATGGGCGGAAGACCGGTCGCTGGCGGGGCTTGGACGCACGCGCGGTAGACGCTTCAGCTGCCCTGGCGCGGCCGGCACGCACTGCCATACCGCTACTCGCTCTTCATCGCCGCAGTATCGATGAAATCGCGTGCTGGTTGTGTTCGGCGCATCGATCGACGTTGCCATGACGAGGACAGCCGCGCACTCACATCGTTATGGACTGTGCTGCTCCTGCCGGACCAGGCGCAGCGATGAAATGCCGGCGAGAATGAGCAGCAGCCCCACCAGTGCACCCCCACCGCAACGGTTCGACCCGCCCGATGAGGCCGCTGGCGGAGCGGCAACGGTGATGCTGATCCCCTGCGATGTGGCGGTATCCCCCAGCGAGCCGATGGCCTCAGCGGTCAGGGTGGTGGTTCCGGGAGCCAGGCCGGCAAGGCTGGCGCTGTACGGCGGCGCGAAGCTCCGGCCCAGCAGCATGCCATCCTGGTAGAAATCCACCTCGGAGACCGCCTCACCGGTAGTGGTGGTGGTTGCCTGCACCAGGGTGCTGACCGGGGCGGTAAGCACCGCGGAGGCGCTCGGCGCGGTGATGGTGATGGTGAGCACCTGGCTGCCGGGCATGACGACGCCGATGGGCACCGTCTGCGACATCGCCACCGTCCCGTTGCCATCGATGGCCTGTGCGCTGAGGACATAGTTCCCAGCCGCGACCGCTCCCCAGGTGTAGGCATAGGGTGCAGTGGTGGAGGTGCCCAGGAGGGTCGTCCCCTGGTAGAAGGACACGCTGGCGATGGTACCGCCGAGCTCGCTCGCTCCGGCGGTCAGCAAGATGCTCGCCGGGGCGCTGAAGATCGCCTGCGGCTCTGGTGCGGTGAGCGCGACCATCGGCACCCCTGGTGCGGCGTATTCGTAAGCGCCGGCATCCAAGGCACTCGTGCGTGCGACCAGGTTGCCGATCCCATCATAGGTCCATATGGGTGTCCCAGGCTGGCTCATCCCGTTGCCATCGAGATAAGTCGGCGCAGCCGCAGCGATGCCGATGCAGGAGGCGCCGACGACAAGATGGTAGTCGTTCAGCGCTGCATTGGTGAAGCCGGGCAGCGTGCCGGTGGTGCTGGCGGTGAAGCCGGCCGGAATGATCGCGGTGGTCGGCAGCCAATTGGAGCTGCCCGATGCCGGTCCGCTGTCACTGGTGCTGATCTGATCGGCGCCGAACAGGATGTTGCTCTCTGCGACTATCCCTGCCTCGGGGCGGTTGGTCTGCAGGAAGTCGATCGTGGCGGTCCCGGCAATGAACGTGTTGGCGATGGCGTAGAGCGTCCCGGTGTGCGCCCCGCCTTCGTCGCTGCCGAAGAGCACGAAGCGGGCATCGTTCCAACCTGCGCCGCGGTCCATGCTTACCACGATGTTGCCGATCATCACCGCATTGCTGTTGGCGGGGGCGGTCTCAGCGGCATCGACCATGCCGACTTCTCCGTCCTGCGAATAGGCGATCCAGTTGTAGAGCAGGGCGATGTCGTGGCAGCGGGTCTTCACGTTCTGGCCGTAGAGGGCATCGTGGATGGAGCAGCCGCTCAAGGTCACGTTCTCACCGCCGAGGTAGCAGTTGTGGCTGTAGCCGGAGTTCGCCGAGGTGCCATTGTCGTCGATCTCGCAGCCGCTGAAGAGCAGATGGTCGGCGGTATCCGACATCGCACCCATATCGCAGTCGTGCAGGTGGCAGTTGACGATGGTGACGTGATCGGCGAGCCCCCCACCTCCGGTCACCCGAATCGCCGCGCCATTGTTGCCGTTGGTGGCGTTCTCCAATTCGATGTTCTCGATGGTGACGTAGCTGGCCTGGATCTGGAACACCGCGCGCGGAGTCGATCCGACGCCATCGACGTCCAATCCGGTGGCATCGAATACCGGACTGGTGGCTCCGACACCGCGGATGATGATCGGCTGGCTCGCCGTCCCCGAATCGCTCCACAGCTTGACCTCGTTGTAGGCGCCGGATGCGATCTCGACGATGTCGCCGGGCAGCAGCGCCGGCAGGCTGGAGACATTCGCATAGGCCTGGCCGGCGCCGACCTCATAGGTGGCGGCGCTGGCGAGATTGACGATGAGCAGGCAGGCGGCGGCGATGCGGTAGAGCGGGAGTGCCATGTCGCGGCTCCAGAGGGAGTGACATGGCACCTCTCCGCGCATCTCCCTCTCGTGACCCCATGCGGGCCTGGAGCAGCGCTGCCGTGTGAGCCACGGCGCGTGCGTGTCCTGCGTCGGGTCACGGACGCCGCGATGGCCCTCCAGGAGGTCCTGGCGGTCCTGGCGGTGGTCCGGACGGTGGACCAGGCGGCAGGCCCCTTGGCGGCCCACCTGACGGATCCCCGCCGGGTCCGCCGGGTCCGCCTGGGCCACCCGGGGGAAAGCCGGACCGTGGCTGGTTGCCGGGTGACGGGCCAGGGTTGACGGCACCGTGCGGCGGCGAAACCACCACGCCAGGCACGGTCGGATTGGTCACTGGTATCCAGTGAAGCTGCTGATCAACCGGGGGCGGACCGCTGACTCGTTCTGGTGGCGGATCAGCCGCCTGCGGACGGTCGACGACCTGCACCTGGCTGTCCAGCAGTGCAGGCGGTGCTGGGGGCGGACCTGAGACTGAGTCCGTCACCGGTGAGAGCCCCGCCGCGCGCTGGTCGCCATCCGGTCCCAGTGTCCGCGTCGATGCACTGGCAGCGGCAGCGGCGTCACCGACTGTGGCGTGTGGAACGAGGTCCCCCTCGGTGTGCGGGAGTATTCGCGTCTCTATCTGCGCCGCAGGTGCGGACGAGGCCGGTGGTGCCGGGGCGACGACCTGCCACAGGAGCACGGCCACGCACAGCAGCGCGGCGATGGCGAGGACCACCGTCATCGGCGAGAGGCCGGGTACAGCCAATGGCGCGCTGAGCGGCAGCGCCAGCGACGCCGGGGCGATGCCAGGCGCGACTGCCGGGCTGTCGGCGAACTGGAGCAGGTCCTTCGCCAGGCTCGCCGCATCGGCATAGCGTCGTTCCGGCTTCCTGGCGCATGCACGGTCGACGATCTGCGCCAGCTCAACCGGGACGCCCTGGGCATGGAAGCGCACCGGCGGAACGCCGTCCATCATGATCGCCTTGAACAGCTGCGTGCGCGACTCCTGGGGGAAGGCGCGCTTCTTGGCCAAGAGCTCGTAGAGCACCAGCCCGAGGCTGTAGATGTCGCAGCGGCGATCGGCGACGCCATCGAAGCGCTCAGGCGCCAGGTAGAGCAGGGTGCCGGTGATGGTGTTCTGGCTGGTCATGTCCGCATCGCCGACGGCCTTGGCCAGCCCGAAGTCGTTCACCCAGATCCGTCCCTCGATATCGAGGATCAGGTTCGCCGGTTTGACATCGCGGTGGAGAACCCCGTGCTGATGGGCATAATGCAGTGCTTCGGCCGCCTGCGCGATCAGGCGCGCGATGGCGCGCTGCAGCCAGGCCTGGTCCTGCCACTCCTCGCGTGCCCGCAGCACCGGTACCCCATCGCGCATGCGCCGTACCAGCCCCGGGAATCCGCCGCTGCCGGAAGTGACCGACGCGCCGGCCGCGAGCGTGGCGATCACCTGGTCCAGTCCCACACCGTGCAGCAGCTGCATGGCGAACCACGGCGTCCCTTCGCCCTCTCCCACCGCGAAGACCGGCGTGATGCTGGGATGCGACAGGCCGGCAGCGAGGCGGNNCCGCCAGGCGGGCCTCGCGCTGGAAGCGGATGCGCGAGGAGGAATCGGGAGCCGCCGCTGCCGGCAGCACCTTGAGCGCCACCTTGCGCGCCAGGGATGGCTGCTCGGCGAGGTAGACCACCCCCATGCCGCCACGGCCGAGCTCGCGCAGGATGCGGAATTCGCCCAGGTTCGCCGGCGAGCCGGCAGGCAGCCCGCTGTCATCGCCGCGCAGGCCTTCCAGGGCGGCGATGGTGGGGAAGAGCTCGGCGATGCCGGACGCGAGCTCGGGATGGCGGCTCTGGTATCCGGAGATGGTCGGATGCTCGTCCGCACGCAGGCGATCGACGTAGTCGGCCGCCAGCTGCTCGAGCGGTTCGCAGGCAGTCGCCGTCTCGGTCACGGATTGCGGACGTTCAGCGGGCATGGAGTTCGCTCATTCCCAGGCCGGCCTGTTCGAGCACCTGCTTCAGCCGGCGCAGGGCGCGCACGTAGCGGATGCTGGCCGCCTTGTCGGTGATCCCCAGTATCCTGCTGATGTCCTGATTGCCCATGTCCTCGAAATGGCGCAGGGCGATGATCTCGCGATCGCCTGGCGGCACGCCTTCGAGCGCGGCGATCAGCGCGGCGTGCGTCTCGACGCGCATGGCGACCCCGCTCGGCGAGGTGATGCTGCCCGACAGCTCGCGCGCCATCGAGCGGGTGGAGGCGCCCAGGGTGCCGGCATGCGCCACCTCGCGGCGGGCATCGCGTGCGAGCGTGCCGAGATGCCGCCGATGGAGATCTATGAGAGTCTGGCGCAGCACGACGCGCAGCCAGGTGTAGGTGCTGTTGAAACCGTCGCCGGCGTAGTGGGCCAGGCGCGCGGCGGCGGAGAGGTAGAGCTCCTGGAGGATGTCATCGCTGCTGACGCGCTTGGCGAGGCGTGGATCGGAATAGATGCGTACCACGCGCACAAGGCGGTCGCGATGCCGCTCGAGCGCTTGGGCGAGGGCCTTCTCGTCACCGCGCTCTAAGCCCAGGTGCAGCTCCATCTCCTCTGACGGCTCCAACATGGAAGTGCCTCGCCGGTAGGAGCATAGCATCGATTCGGAGCCTGGGCAAATGCGACTCTCATCGCGGATGAAGCGCACCGAGGAGCCGCGTGCGCGCTGCGGATGGACCAGCGCCTGCCACGCGCGGCGGCCCAGGCGCACCAGCCCCGTACAGCAGGTGCCGGCCACGCGGGCGAGTCGCATCATGCCCATGCTGCCCTCCCGCGCGCGTCCGACGATCATGGCTCGCCACTCGTCACTGGGCGACGCCGATGGTGGTGATTGCGGGCACATCGGTCAGGGTGCCGAGGAAGTTGACGATGTCGCTGACATCCTGCGGGGTCAGCCGCGGCTGATCCCCGACCATGAGATCCAGCGGCGGCTGGTGCGTTACATCCCCACGCGATGCCGGCGGCAGATCGTTGAACATCACCCCGTTGGGATACCAGCGCTGGGGCGTGAGATCGCGCGTGGCATAGAAGGTCACCACCTCGGTGAGGCTGGTGAAGTAGCCGTTGTGCATGAGCGCCGACCTGAGCGCGACATTGCGCAGGGTCGGGACCTTGAAGGAGCCCGCGGCAGTGGGCACTCCCGGAGGTGCGGTACGCTTCGGCCCGGCCAGACCGAGATCATAAAAGGTCGGAATGGCATTGTCGGGGATCGCAGAATTCCGCGGCACACCGAGGGCGACATAGGAGCGGTTGGTGAACAGCGAGGCGGCCGGTGACGGATTGGACGGATTGGCGGCATGGCAGGCGGCGCAGTTCCCCTTGGCCGGGTTGAAGAAGGCGTTCATGCCCCGCTGCTCGCTGGCGGTGAAGGTGTTCGCCCCGCGCAGCATCTGATCGTAGCGCGAGCTGAATGGCTGCAGTTCGATGCTGCTCTCGTAGGCCTGGATCGATAGTCCGATGGCGTTGAAGGCGGCGCTGGTGGAGCTGAAGATGCCCGGGCCCCATTGGGCGGTGAAGGCCTTGGCATATGCGGACGCCTGAACCTTGGCCACTACCGTCGCAGCGTCGGGATTGTTCATCTCGGTCGCACCCAGGAGCGGGACGAGCGCCTGCTGGGCCAGGGTGTCCACCCGGCCATCGAGGAACTGGCCGCCGAAGGCATGGCCGCCGGCTGGTCCCATGATCACGGTGAAGATCGGCGTCAGGCTGGCGTACATCGCCGTAGGCGTATTGCGCATGCCCAGCGCCCCGGTGCTGCCGCTCGGCACGCCGATGGTGCTGCCATGGTTGCCTGAGAAGCCGGTGAGCGGGTTGTGGCAGCTGGCGCAACTGGTCCCTGCGGGCACAGAGAGCGAGGTGTCATGGAAGAGCTGCCGGCCCAGGCTCTGGATCGGTGTGAGCGCCGGCTCACCCAGGCCCGCAGGCGGGGGTACCACGACAGGAGGGGGT
>PLEW01000024.1 GCA_003136555.1 Planctomycetota bacterium
CGGAAGTGTCGAGCATGCGTCATCATCAGCGGTTCAACGACATAGGAGCCGCGGGGATCAGCGTCCGGGAGACCCCGGAATCCGGGGAGGTGTAGCAGGCATCGCCGGCGCCCGTTGGATGTCCCCAGCGGGAATATCGGCAGTCCGGACCTCGGCACCCCCTTCGATCAGCACCGTCGTCGTCGCGCCCGAGATGACGTTCCCGCTGACCAGCACATCATGGGCACCGCCTTCGAAGCGCATGGCGGCCAGCGCCTCGGGTCCGGTGGTGAAGGTGTTCCCGCTTATGATCACCGGGCCATAGCGGCCGCCCGGCTCATAGGTGGTGAAATACAGCTCGGGATAGCGTTCCCATCCGCCGGTCTGGAAGGTGCGCCTCCCGCGGCGGGGATCGGCCTCGCCCTTGGTGGTATTGTTGACGAAGATGTTGCCCTCAAGCACGAGATTCTGCGGTTGGTTGATCCATGAACCGCGCCCACCGCCCTGGAAGATGTTCCCGCTGATGGTGACATTCGTACACGACTTCTCGATGCTCATAACCCGTGAGCCATTGGTGCCCTCGATCAGGTTTCCGGTGATGGTGGCATTGCGGCAATGCTCGGCGAGGAAGAACGCACCCATGCGCGAGCCGGTGATGTGGTTGCCGGTGAAGACGATGCCATCGCTCTTCTGGATGTGCATGGTGTCGCCAAGGGCGCTGAGGCGGCAATGGCTCACCTGGACAGTGCGGCAGCCGACCAGGTCGAAGGCTCCTTTCCCGGGACCGCTCCCGGTCGGCGCATAGAGGGCGTAGTATGCCGCCTGCAGGTCGGTGATCATCCGCGCCTGGGGTCCAGCGGCGCCGGTGAAGCGGAGGGCTGGACCACCCGGCTGCTCGGCGATGCGGAGATGGTCGGCTGCGCTCTCGACGACGAAGTACTGACGACCGCGCATCACGTTCTGCGGCAGGGCATCGCCGAAGAAGCACACCGCCTGGGAGGCCTGTCCCGAGGTGCTCACCGGGGGCGCCGGACCGTCCGCGGAGAGCTGGACCCGTTCATCGCCGTCCCCCATGCGCACGGCGCGCACCAGATCATTGCGGAAGTAGCTGGCCGCCAGGGCGCGCTCGCGTTCATCGTAGTCCTCCGGCCAGACCGTGATCTGCCAGAGCAGGCCATAGTCCCACATGAACTTGCCCGTGCGTTCGAAGATGCAGTCGCCGATGGACACGTCGCTGGCGTAGGTCTGCACCGCCGAATCATTGCCGCTCGCACCGGCGCCCTGGACGGTGATCACGGCGCCGGCGACGCCGTCCGAGGAGAGGCCATGGAACACCAGATTGCCGGTCGTCCCGCCCGGCGACGTCGTCACCACGATCATGCGGGTGTTGGCGTTCGGTGGCCACGCTGGCTCGCTGCCTCGCCAATCGAAGCAGTGGCCGATGAAATGGCCGCCCTCCCAGGCCAGATCACGAATGTCGGCGCCAGCGAAGAGCACCATCCGCGCCTTGTCCGGTAGGACCTGAGGGAGATGGAAGCGCGCTCCGTTGGCGACCACGCGCACACGGGATGAGAGCGCCACCGGTTCGCCGATGCCAATGCCGTAGTCACCCGGCGGAATCACCACCGTCCCGCCGCCTGCAGCGGCGGCGGCAGCGAAGCACAGGCGCAGCGACGGCAGGTCATCAGCCTGTCCGTCGGCGTGGGGGTGGAAGTCGCTCAACGATAGCTCTGTCGCGCTGGCGGGAGCCATGCATGCGAGCCAGAGACCGATGAGAAGCGGCGTGCGGAGCATGGTGGACATTCTGGAGGTGAGGTGCCCGTGATGCGTGTCCCGAATCCGCATGGCTCCAGCACGGTCATTTCCGGACGTCACGGAGCTTGTTTGTCCGCAGTGGTGGCGACCCTGTCAACCTAAAGTTTAGGTAATCGCGCCGATGGGGTCGTCGCGAGGCACCTCCGTACGAACCAATCGACATTGCAACATTTTTTCAATTCGCTCTTTACATGATATCCGATGGGATCGTACCTCTAGCGCTCCACGGACGTCCCCGAGCTATTGGTCAGCGCGGCGGCTGTTCACCCTGTTCTCGTGCCAGTACTTGGTATTGGTCGGGTCCCCGTGCCGGCGACGATGGCGATCGGATCGTCCACATCGCTTCCGTACACATGACGATGCCGGTTCGCGTCTATGACCCCGTACTGGTCATCCGCCACGGTTCGACATGCAATCCCTTCACGCGCCTGAACTCCCTCTGGTTGCCAGTCGCCACACCCGCGCCCAAGGCCACTGCATGGCCTGCCAGCAAGGTGTCGTAGGGTCCGATAGGAGAACCGGTACGCTCCAGAGCGGCGCGCACGGCGGCGGCTTGCCGAGCAGCCTCGGCATCGAAGGGCAGGAGTGCGATCACGCCCAGCGCACGAGCAATATTACGACGCTCCAGTTCTGGGTCGCGTGTCAGGTGCACGCCGTCTTCGATCTCGAAGAGGGTCACGGCCGAGATGGCCAAGGTAGCGGGCGGGTGGGCCACCAGCCACCGTTCGGCCTCGGGCTTCCTGCGCAGGTGCGCGATGAGGAGGTCGGCGTCAAGCAGCAGCAGGGACGGACGTGTCACCGCTGATCATCCAAGAGCCTGATGGTCGGCATCTTCGGCTGGGGTGCACGAACCAGGGAGGAGCCGGCCTCGATTGCAGCGAAATACCCGGCGGGCCAGCCATCGGCACCTACCGGTTCAATCACCAGCGCCGCGCCCTCGCGGCGGATGATGACCTCGTCGCAGTTGAGACGCAGGGCGGCGGGGATGCGCACCGCCTGGCTATTGCCACTGCGGAATACAGTCGATCGCAGGTGTGGACTGCTGGCGGAATGCTGACGACGACGGGGCGGTGCAGGACGGGGCATGGCGGCTCCAAGGATATACAGCGAGTATATACATTTTCCTTGGCGGCGCAATCAGATAGATGCCGCTCACCGACGGCCTCGCTGTCGATTGATCGTACTCAGAAGGGCGCCTGGTAACGATGGTGCCCAGACGACTGCTGCCATCGCATTGATACCGTTCCGCAACCTCTCCGGTGCTATCTTCATGCGCAGTGACGAGATAGAGCTGGTTGTCCTCGTAATAGAGCTTGTTCGCAGCTGCCTTGATCATCGGCGACTCATCCACGTAGCTCCCGAATACGACGACTGCCGCAAGTAGCCACGGCTCAAACTGCATGTACTGGCTCTGCCATTCCGTATTCCAGCATGTGCATCGTCATTTTTGCGCCGTCTAGATACGAAACCGAACACTCATATTTTTGGTGGCAACTTGACTCCTTGCCCTGTGGTATCATAATGATACCATGCCTCGGAAGATCCGCGAGTTGATCAGTGACCTGGAACGCTCAGGATTCATCAATAGGGGCGGCAAGGGCAGCCATAGGAATTTCCAGAAATCTGGGATCTCGGTGGTGCTCAGCGGTCAACTTGGCGATGATGCCAAACCCTATCAAGAACGCGAAGTCAAGCGCGCCACCGGAGGAAAACCATGAAGAAGAATGCTGAGCGAAAAACCGCGGCCCATTACCAGAAGATCGTGTATTGGTCAGACGAGGATGGCTGCTATGTCGGTCAATGCCCTGCCCTATTCTTGGGTGGCGTGCATGGCGATAAGGAAATCGTGGTCTACTCGGAATTGTGCCAGATTGTCGAGCAGCACCTGGCGATCCTGCGCGCTGACGGAAACACGCCTCCTGCCAGCGACATGCAAGAATACAGCGGCAAGCTGACTCTGCGCATAAAACCAGCGCTTCATCGGGCCCTTGCACTTCGTGCCAAGGCTAATGGCGACAGCCTTACCGGGCAAATCGAGCGTACGCTGGCAAAAGCACTGACCTAATCTCCCCGGCATCGTACCTGTACCGAGGAAGCAAGCTGCGTGAATTTTTGACCCCTCCTGATTTCCTTGCTATGCAAACGGATCTCCCCTCACCGCTTTCTCCCATGTATTGAAAAAGCAGATCGTCGCTCGGAATAAAAGCGATCTGGTTGAACCGCTGATTGTGAACACCCAGGGTTATATTCTGGCCGGCGCTCATCGAATGGCAGGGTGATTGCATCACTTTGA
>PLEW01000230.1 GCA_003136555.1 Planctomycetota bacterium
AAGAATTTGGGAAACGCCATTGGTGCCATCACCCAAGTCGCTGGACCGCAGGATATTCCATGAGGACCTGCGGCCATGCGTTTGACGGCTGGTCCTCGAGACGGCCGACCCTGCACGTCCTGAGTCCAGTTCCAGCAAAGCGATAGAACCCGCCTCCGGGCAGCTCCGTGCCCTGGAGAAGCGGTTAGCGGGGCTCAGGGTGGTGAACCTCGATCAGGGGCCTCACCGCGGTGGTCCGGTCTCTGCCGCGCCCCGTATTGGCGTGTGAAACCAACACGCATGCTGATTCTGGATCGGCTTGATCGCGCGATTGGCTGGAGCCCCGGGAACGAGCCCAGCACCAGCTCTGGCGACGACGTCGATGAGCCGCCGATGATGTCGGTAATCGAGAACAGGTAGGATATCGCGACCAACAACCTCTCAAGCGTGGCTGCGCCCACAGATGGCACCGGCGCTGTTGTCGAGCGGCATACATATGCCTGGGAAGCCAGGGCCTCTGAGTGCGGGGCAGCAGCGCATGGATCTGCTGATGGGCGGCGAGGAATTCCCGGGCCGGGCGTCAGCTGAACGCTGCGATCATGGGTCTCCCGGCGATGGGCAGCACCATCATGGATGCGCCTGCGCGTCCTTGAGCGTCGCGCTTTTGGCGGCGATTACCGCCAGCAGGTCATTCCATGATTTCACGAACGATGCCGCTCCCTCGTCCTGCAGCTGCTCGCCCAGGGCATCCACGGTGATGCCAGCCTTGGCGAATTCCGCCAGGACCATGTCGCAATCGCCACCGTCGGCGCCCATGCCCATGCCGATCTCGCCGTGATCGGCGAAGGCCGCCAGCGTCGCCTCAGGCATGGTGTTCACCGTGAAGGGCGAGGCGAGGGCCTTGATGTAGAGGATGTCCGGGGCCTCGGGATCCTTGGTGCCGGTGCTGGCCCACAGCAGGCGTTGCGGCCGGGCGCCGGCGTTGTACGCGCGCTGCGAACGCGGATCGCCCAGCAGTTCGAGGTAGGCCCGGTAGATGCGGCCGGCGATGGCGATGCCGAGCCGGTTGTTCAGCGCCTTCGGGACCTTGCCCGCCACCGCGGCATCCCATCGGCTGATGAACATCGAGGCCACGGAGCCGACCTGGGGATTGAGGCCGGCGGCGATGCGCCGTTCGATGCCGCGCAGATACGCATCGGCCGCCGCCAGATAGTGCTGAGGTGAGAACAGGAGCGTCACGTTGACCGGGACGCCGGCGAATATCGCCTCCTCGATGGCCGGCAGGCCTTCCTTGGTGCCCGGAATCTTGATGAACAGGTTGGGCCGTCCGGCCCGGGCGGAGAGCTCCTTGGCGGCGGCAATGGTGCTGGCCGTATCATGCGCCAGCAGCGGAGACACCTCCAGCGACACCCAGCCGTCCACGCCATTCGTGCGGTCGTGCACCGGCCGGAACAGATCGGCGGCAGCGGTGAGATCATCGAGGGCCAGATCGAAGAACAGGCTTTCGCCGGATCTCCCCTTCTTCAGCTCCTCGCGGATGGCGCTGTCATAGGCGGAACTCGTGATGGCGTGATCGAATATGGTCGGATTGGAGGTCAGCCCGGTCACCGACGATGCGGCGAGGTATCGCTTGAGCGTGCCATTGGTGAGCAGGTCGCGCGTGATGTTGTCGAGCCAGAGGCTCTGGCCCAGGTCGTGCAGCGCGTGAGTGGCGTTCATGATGCTCTCGTTTCGTTGATGGTGTGACGGGATCGGACGGCAGCGGATTCCGGCTTGGGCTTCCCCTGCTCCGGCGGACGGTACGGCGCTGAATGGCCGTCGGCGGGTGAGCGGCCGACCTGCGGCTTCCCGCCGGCTGGTCGCACGCCCGATTCCCCCTGTCCATGCCGCAGCGGTCACCGGCTCCTCGACGCCGGTGCGCTGACGGCGTGACGGTCTCATGGAGCGCCGATCCGATGCGGTTGTTCATGGCCTCTGCCAGCGGATCGCCTCACGGCGCACCTCCCGTTCAGCCTGAAGCCAATCCTGATCGCCATGGCCGCTGTGACGGCCTCGCCGCTCGAAGAGTGCATAGGCGCGCGTCGCGATGCGCGGCGTCAGGTCCTGGTCGGAAATGTGCGCCGGCGGGAGGGGGTTGAAGTCCGTGAGCCTCCCGCAGTCCATCACCAGGCTGCGCAACCGCTCAGCGAGGCTCTCGGTCAGCACGCCTTGCTGCAATCGCCATCCCCAGTATCCGGTGGCGATGCCGGGGAAATTCATCCGCGCTTCCGATCCCAGCTCCAGCAGGTCTTGCATGGTGACGATGGCAGTGGTGGACGGCGATGCCAGCGCAGCGCGGATCATCGCCCAGACCATGTCCCGGTCGCCGGCTTTCAGCCTGTCGGCCAGCGCCTGGTGCTGCGCCGGATTCAACGACCCGAGCCAGCCGGCGGTGGTGTCGTTATCATGGCTTCCGGTATAGACCACGGTGTCCTGCGGATGCGACGCTGGCGGACGGGCATCGTTCCCAAGCAGCGAACCAAGATCGAATTGGAGCACGCGGGTCCCGGGTATGTGATAGCGCTCCAGCACGGCGACCACCTCGGGCGTCGAGTCGCCCAGATCATCGGCGATGAACTGCAGCGGACCAAGGCGCTCACGGATGGCGTTCAGGAAGCCCGTGCCGCCACCAGGACGATACGTCCCGTTCAGGGCCGTGGTCTCCTGGGCTGAGACCTCATAGGTCCGGACGAAGCCGATGAAATGATCCAGGCGATTGATGTCGAAGCGTCCACAGGCCATTCGCAGGCGTTCCATCCACCAGCGGTAGCCCTGCGCCTGCATGGTCTCCCAGCGATACACCGGCAGACCCCACAGCTGCCCGGTGGGGGAGAAATAGTCGGGCGGGACTCCGGCGACCACCGTCGGATGTCCGGCAGCGTCGAGCTTGAAGAGTTCGGGGTGCGCCCAGACATCGGCACTCTGATGGGCGACGAACAGGGGGACGTCGCCGATCAGCCGGATGTCCTTGGCCAGGCAATAGGCCCTCAACGAATTCCACTGCACGGAAAACTGCCACTGGATGAAAGCATGGTAGCGGATGTCATCGGCACAGCGCTCCGTCGCGCGACGCATGGCATCCGGCTGCCGGGTCCGCAGCTCTGGCTGCCAACGGGTCCAGTCCGCCGTTCCCGCATGCCCTTGAATGGCCGAGAACAGCGAGAAATCCTCCAGCCAATATGATTCCGCCTGTGAGAAGGCATCGAGGTCCTTATGCGAGCTGGCGTTCACCTGTTCCTTGAAATGCGCGAATGCCCGCCTCAGCAACGCGGTCTTCCAGCGGCCGGCCGCGACGAAATCGACCTTTCCCGCCATGCCGGACGCTGGCTCACCGACCTCATTCCGGCTGAGCAATCCCTGCTCCACCAGGCGATCAGGGCTCACCAGCAGCGGATTTCCCGCAAATGCCGACGGCGATCGATAGGGCGAATGGTCGTCGCCGGTCGGTCCGATGGGCAGCATCTGCCAGCGACGCTGTCCGCTGCTGATCAGGAAGTCGGCGAAGGCGGTCGCCGATGGCCCCAGATCGCCGATCGGGTAGGCATTGAACAGTGACGTCGGATGGAACAATATCCCGGAGAAGCGCTGGTTCATCTGGCATGCCCGTTGTCGCCATGCCCTGGGCCCCTCGCCAACAGGATGGCGCTTGAGCGGGGTCTCAGCAGGTAGGTCCGGGGATGCTCCAGGAGCGGCTCCGCGCCGGCAGCGGGAAAGCCGAGCGGCGTCTCCTCGAAAGTGTCGACCGCCATGCGCCATGGTGTCCCGTCCGGTGGCGCCGGCACCTGGACATCAACCGCATCGGCCCCGGCATTGAACAGCAGCAGCAGGGCCCGCTGCCTACCCTCATCGATCAGACCGCAGAAGCTCCTCGCTGCCTGGTCGGTCCATGCGGGCTGGCCGCCTCGGGCATCGAACCAGCGCATCTCGGCGCCGGTATAGAAGCGCTCGTGGCACAGGATCGGATGCGCCAAGCGGAAGGCGATCATGCCTTGGGCGAAGCGGTAGATGCCCTGATGCTCGTCGAGCATGCTCCAGTCGAGCCAGCTGATGGCATTGTCCTGGCAATAGGCGTTGTTGTTGCCGCCTTGCGTGCGGCGGAATTCATCGCCGCCCAGCAGCATCGGCACACCTCGTGACACGAGCAGGGACAGCAGGAAATTCCTGATCTGGCGCTTGCGGACGGACTCCACTCCGGCGTCCTTGCTGCCGCCTTCGACGCCATGGTTGCAGCTGAAGTTGGCGTCGATGCCATCCTGGCCCTGCTCGCCGTTCGCCTCATTGTGCTTGCCCTCGTAGCTCACCAGGTCGTTCAGGGTGAAGCCATCGTGGCAGGTGACGAAGTTGACGCTGCTGGCCGGGCTTTTGCCCGAGCCGGCATAGATATCGGCGCTGCCCCCGATGCGGCTGGCGAACTGGCCCAGCATCCCGTCGTCGCCGCGCCAGAAGCGCCGGACATCATCCCGGTAGTGACCGTTCCATTCCGCCCAGCGCCGTTCGGAGAAATTGCCGACCTCATAGGCTCCGGCGGCGTCCCAGGCTTCGGCGATGATCTTGATGCGTCTGAGGATCGGATCTTCGGCGATGCGTCCGAGCAGGGGGGATTTGGTCAGCAGCTTCCCAGTGCTGTCACGATCCAGGACCGATGCCTCGTCGAAGCGGAAGCCATCCACGTGCATCTCGACCACCCAATAGCGGAGCGCAGCCAGGATATGGTCCCGCACCACCGGATGGTTGGCATTGACGGTGTTGCCGGTTCCGGCGAAATCCTTGTAATGGCGCTTGTCATCCGCCAGCGAGTAGAAGATGGCGTTGTCCATCCCGCGGAAGCAGAGCGTCGGCCCCAGCTCATTGCCCTCCGCCGTGTGATTGAACACCATGTCCAGGATCACTTCGATGCCGGCCTTGTGGAGCGCCTGCACCAGCTCCTTGAACTCGCACGTCTGCTGGCCCAGGCTGCCTGAACTGCAGTAGGAGGCCTTGGGCGCGAAGAAGGCTATGGAATCATAGCCCCAGTAATTGCTGAGCCGCTGATCGGTGAGGGGATTGCGCCGCGTGACGGACGATTCATTGAATTCCTGAATGGGCATCAGTTCCACCGCCGTCACGCCCAATGCCTTCAGATGGGGGATCTTCTCCATCAGGCCCCGGAAGGTTCCCGGGTGCTCCACCCCTGACCTGGGATCGATGGTGAAGCCGCGGACATGGGTTTCGTAGATGATCGTCTTCGACCACGGATGCCGTGGCGGCTGATCATCCGCCCAATCGAAAGGATGGGTGCTGTACACGCATTTCGGCATCTTGCCGGCGTTGTCCAGCGTCGAGGGGGCCAGGTCCTTCTCCGGCGACGATGGGTCGTATCCCAGCGCGGCGGTGAAATCCCAGTGCGGCTGGTGCGAAATCGCCGTAGCGAAGGGGTCGAGCAGCAGATTCCGAACATTGAAGCGATGCCCTGCATAGGGCTCGTAGGGGCCGTCTATGCGATAGGCGTAGAGCTGGGCGGATGCGATCCCCTTGACCCAGATGTGCCAGATATCGCCGGTGCGGTTGCGCGCCGGATCCAGATCGATCGCGAGCGCGGGTGCGGCGTCTTCGGGACGGTGGAAGAATTCCAGACGAACCCGCGTGGCATTGCGGGTGAAGATGGCGAAGTTGACCCCGCTCCCGCTTTCGTGGGCACCCAGCGGCATGGGAGAGCCGGCGCGAACCTCGGCTTTTCCCGGGGTGCCCGGCGGAGCATCGGGCACTGATCTGTTCGGCTTGGTGTTCATCGGTGCCCCAGGGACAAGTCGCCTGAGGGTAGGCGCGGACAGGGTGGACGGGTCGGGCTCACCATGCGGTCGCGGCAATGCAGGTGACGCAGGGGATGGTGCGGCAGCCGGTGCGCCTGCCGGCGTGATCCTCGTCGTCTGCTCGCTGGTGGGAGATCTCGGCGATGGGGCATGGTGCGCGCACTCACGGTGGAGTTCCTTGCTTGAGCTGCTCGTCGAGCATCAGGAGCCGTGTCGGCTGCCAGTCGTCGGTGCGAGCTGCCAACCAGGCGCTCCTCTTTCAGCCGGAATCGCTGATTGGAGAGTTGGGAGGGCCGGATGCGCGGGCATCGCTGGCGGGAGCCGTTCCTGTCCAGGTGCGCACGGCTGGATGAGCCGGTCGTCTCCTGCACCGTGCGGACGGGTCCCCGTCTGAACCGGACACAGGCGCAGCGACGGCGGCGTCGCAGACTGGCTCATGCGCATGGTGGGTGGGCGGCAATGGCCGTGGCGATAGACATGCAGGTCATTCCAGGACGGGATGATCACGCGGCTCTACGATGGTGGTTATGCCTCCGCAGCGGGAGATGCCATGGGGTGAAACCCGACCCGGGACGGGTTTTCTCGTCTGCTGTGCGGGGGATCGCTGGCTCGTGCAGCTGCTCGAGCGATGGTGCTCATGAGGCGGACGGCAGCGGCATCGATCCTGGGCAGGGGCTCGGGGTGTGTGCGCGACGCACCGCGGGGCCGCCAGTCCGGCCAGCGGCGCAGGCCAGCACGCATGGGCCCGAAACCAGGGCGCTGCCGATGCGGCTGCTTATCACGGGCACGGTGTCGGCAGGCAACGCACCGCACCGTGACGCGACCGCATGTGCCGACGGGATGCCAGCCGTCGTCTCGGTCGCACCTGGTTGCGACCGGGTGAACCTCCGATCACCGCTCTTGCCCGTCCCAGGGCCAGGTGGGAGCGCAGACCGGCCAACAAAAATACCAATGGTTCAGATAGTAAATGTTACTAACAGGTCTTGAACAACATATGAACACTTGGGTACCATTATGCGGGGATCGTGCGGCTGACGGACGGACTGACGGTCCATGGGGGTGGGGCCGTGGTGTGCCGTCATCTCGCCTGAGCCGCAGGCTCCTCGTGTCGCACCGCCATCATCGCCAGAGCACGCTGCTATGACCATACCCCTCATCCGCTGCCTCCTGACGGTCTCCGTCGCCGCCATCGCCGCCATCGCCGCCGCGGCAGCTCCGGCCGGGGAGGTCCCCCTGCTGGCGTCGTGGAGCATGGAGCCATCCGGCGATGGCCGCACGATGGTCGATGAGGGGCCGCTGCACATCGATGGCCGGCTGGGCGAGGGGGCCTCGTTCGTCGAGGGTGGCAAGCGCGGCCATGCCCTGCGGCTCACCGCCCAGGGTCGGTCGCAGGTCACCGTCGCCGAACCGAAGCTGATCAACCGCATCGGCGGGCCCTTCAGCATGACCATGTGGATCAAGCCCGAGGCCTTGGCCGAGAAGAACTGCATCGCCTCGATCCTCAGCAAACGCGAAGTGCTGTGGATGGGCGCGCCGTTCGGGATCGGCCTTGGCGACAACGGCGCGGTGGTGGGCGAGTTCAGCAACGGCCGCGACTGGAATGCCAACGTGCGCTCGGGGCCGCTGTGCGCGGTCGGGACCTGGACGCACATCGCCATCACCGTCCAGGCGGATGGCGATCGCGTGCTCTACGTCAATGGCCATCAGATCGACCGCCGGCACATGGACGGCAGCCTGGCGTCGAATGATCAGCCGCTGTTCTTCGGCTTCCAGGAGAGCGGCACCTGGAATGGCGGCGGGCGCTGCCATTACCGCGGACTGCTCGATGATGTGCGCCTCTATGCCGCCGCGCTCACCGAGGATGAGGTGAAGCTCGATGGCGAGAGCCGCCTGCCGACCAGGGCGGCCACCGCCAAGGACCTGGTCGCACCCACCCAGTTCGTGACCATGCACCTGGTGCGCTACGACATGCCGATCGGATTGCGCGGCAAGCCGGGCATGACCCGCCAGCTCGCTGAACGGCGTCCGGGCCCGGATGCCATCGATTGGCCGGCCTGCCAGCTCGCTGGCTCGCCGTTGTTCGATCACGGGGCCGAGCGCGGGATCTTCCTGCCGCTGCGCGAGGACGGCAGGAGCCATGCGCTCTTCCAGCTCGACGACGATGCGCACATCGAGCCCGGCGACCATTGGCTGCGCGCGCTGCAATGGCTGTGGGGGCAGCGCTTCATCTACACCAGCGACCATACCGCGCGCAGCAACGACAAGGACTACGAGCTGTGGGCCTTCCCCATCATCATCCGCGCCGCCGGCGGGCACTTCCACGCTGTCGCCGTCAGCTGCGGCGGCACCACCATCTATGACAAGGATGTCGCGCCGGCCGAGCTCGCCTCGCTCACCCTGCTGCTGCCGCAGAGCGCCTCCGCGGCGCCCTACCAGATCACCGTCGATGGGCGCGCCTCGGCGGCGATGGCGGTCGGCCTGCAGCCGGTGCAGGCCGGCAACCCCCAGGATCTCCTGATCCCCGTGCATCAGGTCCTGCCCGGGAGCGGGCCTGCCATCACCATCGACACCCTCGAGCATCCGAGCCAATTCCCCAACCAGAAGGAATGGGATGAGGACCGCGCGGCCGTGGCGGGCGCGCAGGCGCTGCTGGCGCCGGAGGCGGCCCCAGCCGATGCGCACCTCCCCCTGGCGGCGCGGATCGGACGGACGGTGCCATGCTCCCCGCTGTCGACCTACGCGGTGTCGCTGACCCACGGCATGAGCGGCGGCTTCCTCTTCCATTCCGAGCAGGGCCCCGGCTTCACCGGCAGCGTGGAGCAGTATGCCCAGCTGCTGAACGAGCAGAACTACGACCGGGTGTTCGAGCAGATCGCCGCCAAGCAGCTGGATGGCGAGGATGCGCGGCTCGGCTGCGACGCCTGGCTGCGCGCGCTCCAGGCCCACGGCCTGCAGGGCGGCGCCAACATCGTGTCGCTGTGCGATGCCAGCCAGTCCTTCTACTGCGCCACCATTCCCGAGTACCACGCACCCAAGTACCGTGATATGCAGCTGATCCTGCAGCGCCTGGCGCGTTTCCCCAATTTCTGCGGTGTGACGATCGGTGCCGACAATGCCGGGTACGTCCCGTATTGGGATTGGGCGCCACCGCATCCGGAGAAGTCCTGGAGCGAGGGGCTGGCGGTGCTGATGGGGACGCTCAAACCGCGGGTGCCGGTCGGTCCGGCGCTCTCACCGCAGAAGGATTACGAGGTCAGGGCTGCCGATCAGCGCGCCTTCCTCGCCTACATCGCGCGCTACGACACCACGTTCAGCGGCTGCGGCTACCTCTCCCAGGCGGCGCATGAGGTGTGCGATCTGCCGGTCACCAGCGGCTCGTTCGGGTCTTCGCCCGGGGTGCTGGGCTCGGGCGGCTGGCCGGCCGGCACCATTCCGGGGCTGCAGCTGTTCGCCGGCGTCGACACCCTGCAGAGCTATGATTGGAATGAATTGAAGTCATCCAAGCCGATGCATCAGGTCGCGCTCATCGATCGCCTGCGCTCGTACTACCCGGACAAGCCGGCGTGGTGCCTGATCGACGACTTCCACCTGCTGTTCGGACGCGAGGCGCGTGAGCGCGCCTATGCCCTGGCGCTGACGCGCGGCATCAAGGCCATCGGCACCACCACCCTGGCCAACGCGGCGCAGCAGAAGCAGTGGGCCAACCCGGGCGCCGGCCACGACATCGCCGAGATGAACGCCTGGATCCATCGCTTCGGCGGCCTCTATGCGATGAGCGAACCATCAGCGTCGATCGGCGTGCTCTACGTCGAGGACCAGGCGATCTCGCGCCCGATCAAGGCCGATGAACGCCATGGCTGCCATGAGGGCATGGTGAGCGAGGCGCTGTTCCTCGCCCATGCCGCCGGCTGGCCGGCGAAGATCATCACGCCGCAGGAGCTCAGGCGCGGACTGCCGCCCGGCATGCACGCCGTGCTCCTGGTCGGCCTCAACCGCTTCGACGATTCCTGGCACTGGTATGATGGCCTTGAGACCGAGCTGACCGCGTTCGTGGCGGCGGGTGGCCGCCTGATAGCCGATGATGAGTCCGTCTGCCCGGTCGCGACGACGGCCTCCGGCCTGAGCATCCGCTCCTATGTCACGCAGAGCGACATGGACGCAACGCCCGTGCTGCTGGCGCGCAATGCCGAGAACATCACCCGCCTGCGCACGGCGATGCAGGGCATCGCCCCGCCGATCGCGGCCTCCAGCGATCCCACCGTGTGGGCCATCCCGATGACCGCCGGTGACACCCAGGTGGTGACGGTGGTCAATTGGGGTGTGGTTCCCAGGAGCAATGCCAGCGCGGTGGTCAAACCCCAGCATGGCCATCTCAGCTGGACCACGACGCGGCCGATCTACGACCTGCGCCGCGGCAGGAAGCTGACCGAGCAGGAGGCGAGCGATGTCGATCTGACCACCGATGCCTTCCAGGTCTATTGCCTGCCGGCGCATGAGCCCGGCCCCCCGGCGCTCCGGCTGCACTCGACCCCCCAGGGGCAGTTGACCTGCACGGTCAGTCTCGGAGATGGCCCCGTCCTGCCCGGCATTCCCATCGCGGTGCGGGTCAGCCTGGGAAGCGACACCACCACCCTGTTCACCGCAAGCGGCGCCACCCTCACCCTGCCTGTCACCACGCACGATGCCGGTCAGCTGACCATCGTCGCCACCGATCTCATCGATGGCCTCGCCACCACCAGCACCAGCACCCTGACCGCCGCTCCCGCGGCGGCGGCGGCGGACAGCGCGTCCGCCGCCGCGATGGCCAGATTCCTCGCCCGCACGCAGCGACTGGTCATCGCCCTGACCGCCGAGCAGCGTGCGGATGCGGCTGTCAGCGCCCTGGCGACGCAGCTGCAGTCGGCTCTGACCGCCCATGGTCGCAGCGCCGAGGTGCGCACCATCGCCGCCAATGACCTGGTCGTCAGCCTGCAGCCCGCGCTGCCCGCCTGCCATTTCCCGCACTGGTCGACCATTCCCGCGGATCTCGTGCTGCTGGGCATGCCGACGACCAATGTGCTGCTGCTCGACCAGGCACGCGGCCGCCTGCTGCCGCCGGGCCTCGGCTCCCTGGCGGCGGGCCATGCGCTGGTCTCGGTCAGCCTGTCGCCATTCGTCGGCGAATTCCAGGCGCTCAACCTGCTGGCCAGCGATCATGACGGGCTGGCCGAGGCGGTGCGCCTGGTTGGGCTGAGCGCCACGCATTGAGCGTCGCGGCGTCAGGCCGAGGTGCGGAATGAGCGGCAGTGAGCGCCATGCATCCGGAGCGGACACCGCCGTGCAGTGCTCCTTCCCCGTACTCCGCAGAAATGCATCGCAGCAAATAGCGACACTCGACATCGGAATTCCCAGGCCAGAATCGCTACGTGATGTCCAATTCGCCATCACCAAAGCCGCTGCGTAATCCGCCGACTCGGCTGATTTTCCGTAGCAATTTCTGTTTCTGGTCAAAGCCTCGCCTTCCGCCGAGCGTTGCCTCGGCGGTTCTTCTTCCCATTTCCCCCGACAATTCAGGCGGCGGGGCGGTAGTAGTGCCTAACGGTCCCTCGGCATCGAGTAACGCAACGAATCTGACTGGCTTTGAATCCCGTGATGGGTTTCTGCGGAGGTACCCGATCCTGCTCAAAGGCTGGCAAAGGCCGGTTATCCTTCCCTTGGTGGGGTCTCTCCCGGTTGTAGTGGACTCGCACGTATTCGTTCAGGACGTCGCACAGCCCCTGGTAATCAATGAACCACAATCTGCGCACGCACTCGGATTTGATTGTCCTCACGTAGCGTTCAGCGAACGAATTTATCTTCACCGTCACTTGCACCCGATGCGAACGGTGAATCAAGAACCCCTACAACTCGACCGGGCGCAACGGCACCGCCTGGGAGTGGTCCGCCGGATAACGTTGTCATTACCCATGCTTTCCACCCGCAATGCGGCCTGACGTTCCCTCTGATAACGCTGCGGCTGGCATGGGCAGAGATGCGAGTGACTTATCGGGACCAATTGGGCCATCTGTGCAGCATTCCGGCAAGTTGGACTGACGCAGTAGCTCCAGACCCGGTGGTTCTTGTATCTGCTGGCCGCTCTGCCTTTCGACTCGCTGATCTGGTCGAGTTGGCTCGTTTGATCACCACCATTGGCGCGGAGGTGACCCGTGAACGATAATCCGCTGCCTCGGCCGTGTCTACTAAATTGTGTCGCAAATGGACATGAAATTATGCCGCAAAGCAGCATTGCTCTTTGGGTAATATGTGACAATACCGCACATATAACCGGTAAAATACCATTTGAATCAAGAAAAACATCCCCTATAAGCGGCATAATACAAAGTACACTTACGTTGTGCTCTGGGGGTGCCGATGAACCAAAGCGATCTCAAACGGCAAGCCTTGCGCGAGCAAGGAGCACTCCATCCCAGGCCCCTGGCAGTCCAGGATCAACTATTTCACGGCAGCGACTTCTTCGATCCCCAGGATCTCGTCCAGGTCAAATACGAGATGCTCCGCTGCGTCCGGATCGACGGGCGCTCTGCCAGCGAGGCCGCCAAGCAATTTGGATTCTCCCGCATGGCGTTTTATCAGGCACTAGCCGCCTATCGTCGTGCCGGCCTTCCTGGCTTGATCCCCAGCAAACGTGGTCCCAAGCGCCGCCACAAACTGACCGATGCGGTCATGAACGTCATCGTCGAACAGCGGACGGCCGATCGAGCATGCTCGGCAGCTGCTCTGGCGGAACATGTACGACAACGACTAGGAATTATCATCCATCGCCGGAGCATCGAACGAGTCCTGGCCGGGGCCGCAAAAAAGGGGCGACTCCCGTCGTCCGCCTAAGCACTGATGACAAGACGAGTGAGCAATGGACAACGCGCTATGAGGCTTTGCGAACGATTGCGTCCAATGGCGTCCGCGAATCGTGGAGCGTCGCATTAGTGGCACATCAAGGGGTAATTGCCTGGATGCAAGCCTGGATCAGCAAGGAGGAGAGCATCACGGCGGTGATCCATGACGCGAAGAAGCCCCCTTCAGAATTGCAGCCGGCAGCGGTTCAGACGACAGATGATCTGGTCACGTTGCTGACCAGCATGGTTATGGCCACCAGACTGGACGGTGTCGCATGACACTCGATCTCGAAACGAAGAACAAAATTCGTGATGATCATCTGCGACGGGACGCCTTCCTCTATATCCGCCAGTCGTCGCTTCAACAGGTCTTCAACAATACCGAAAGCACCCAGCGGCAATACGCCCTGCGGCAACGGGCGGTAGCCCTCGGCTGGCCAAACGAACGCGTCCATGTCATCGACTGCGATCAGGGGCAGTCCGGCGCATCAGCAAAGGATCGGATGGGCTTCCAGCAGCTGGTGACCGAGGTTGGCATGGGACATGCCGGCATCGTTCTGGGACTTGAGGTATCGCGCTTGGCGCGCAACTCATCCGATTGGCATCGGTTAGAACACACGCTAAAAAAATTAGCGCATAGATAGCGATGAAATATCTTACAGGACCCTGCATTTATTTATCGCTGGGAATATTTTCCGGAATAAACAGCTTAATATCGTCGGCTGATATGTCGGCTTTGATTAACTCTTGTCTCACTATTGGAATCGCCTCTTTGGGCTGGCGCTTCATCCAATCGGACACCCTCTTGATTACATCCGCTATTTGACGCTTGATCGCATTTTGCTGTTTAAATAATTCATTTCGTTTCTCGTTTTCATCGATGGCCTTTTGATATTGAGCGCGCAGAATTGGATCCGCGATCTCTTCCGGCTCAACGCCAGGTGGAAGCCCGGTGGCTGCCGGCGGACGTACATTCATATAGATGGGCTTCTCCCAATCAAAATTTTTATCAATTCCATTTACGAGGCTCTTGTATAATTCGCTTATTTCATGAGCCACTCGACCATCGAATGCCGCCCGATCTTTGTCGGACCTTTGGCTTCGCCCCGGGAGCAATTCGTTCCATAGAGATGTCTTCATGACTTCCCATTGCAATGATGCATCGAGAACTCGCCCACTCGTCTTAAGTGCATTTAATACAACGTCGTCGACCTGATCTTGATCGACAAATTTATCATCGGCGATAACGATAGCCATTTGCAGGAGCTTGCGGGTATCATCGGGCTCCAACTTAGCAATATTGACGCCTACTAGCCGGATCGCCTCGAATAATGATACCAGATCCTTTTTCCCAATTAACATTCCTATATAGATCTATTCAAAAGTTCTG
>PLEW01000096.1 GCA_003136555.1 Planctomycetota bacterium
GCCGTGGTGGGGGCGTTCACAGGACCGGGTCCGGGGGGGATGATGGCGTCGGCAGCCTGGATGGCGGGCCCGGCGGCGCAGATGCCGAGCAGTAGAGTCCTCGCGACGACCATCATAGGGGACATCCTCAAACCGGCTTTGGCTGTTTCAGTAGAAGTTGCTAGCATGGCTGGGTCACTCACTCGCTTACGAGACGGTGGCTGATGATGGGACCAGGGGCTCTAACGCAAGAACAGAACGGACACATTCTGCANNACGGCAAGCCAGCCCACGCAGACGCATGCCGCTCACCTCCTCGCTGGGATTTCGCCTTGCAATCCCGGAAAAGGCAAGATTCTGCCTTGCCCCATCGCGCTGCGCGCTGGGATTACCAGACGCGTCGTTCACGCTACGCTTTCAGGAGCCTGTCCCTGTATGGCCCGCTACACCGGCCCCCGCCTCCGCATCATCCGCCGCATCGGCACCGAACTGCCCGGCCTGACCACCAAGACCGCCTCCCGCCGGCCCAATCCACCCGGACAGGCTGCTGCTGGCAAGCGCCAGTTCAAGGTCAGCGAATACGGCATGCGCCTGCGCGAAAAGCAGAAGCTGCGCTACCACTACGGGTTGACCGAGCGCGGCTTGCGCCTGCTCTACCAGAAGGCCTACCGCCAGCCCGGCGACACCGGCCGCAATCTCCTGATGCTGCTCGAGTCCCGGCTCGACAACCTGGTCTGGCGCGCCGGCCTGACGCGCACCATGCCGGCTGCCCGCCAGCTCATCGCCCACGGGCACATCAACATCAACAGCCACCGCGCCACCAGCCCGGGCCAGCACCTCAAGGTCGGCCAGAGCTTCACCGTGCGCGAGAAGACCCGCAATCGCGAAGATCTGCGCGTCAGCGTCAACGCCCCGGTGCTCGAGCGTCCGGCCGGCATCAAGGTCGATCTCGACACCCTGACCATCACCATCGAGGCGCTGCCGGGTCCTGAGCAGGTCCCGGTCCAGGTCAACATCCAGAAGGTCATCGAGTTCTTCGCCCAGTGATCCCTCCGGGCTGGCCGTCCAGGCGCCCGCTGGGGGTGTAGAACCCCTGCGGCACCTGGCGATGGCATCACCGCGGGAGCGCCCTATTATGTGGGCAACCCCTGCGATGGAGCGGCCATGGATACTCGCCCCGACGAACTCGCCAACGCCCGTCAGCATCTGCGTCTCGCCTGTGCCGCCGCCGAAGAGCGACTGCTCGGCAAGGATGTGGTCGGTCACCTGCGCCAGGCTGCCCGCAGCATGCTGAAGGCCGGCATCAGCCGCATCGACGAGCTGGAGCAGGAGCGCACCGGCAAGTCCAGCGGCACCTGACCGCCGCGGCCGCGCACTCAACCCGGCGGGTATGCTCGGCGACGAGCACGGGGTAGCCTCTGCACATGCTGTTGCGTCGCAGCCTAGAAGGTCTGGTCCTGCTCGCCTGGCTTGCCGTCCAGTACCTCCTGATCGTCCAGCTGCAGCGCTTCGCGCGGCAAGGCGCGCGCGCCTGGCGCCGCTGGCTGGACGGGCATGGCAGCCGGCTCTTCCTCGCGCATGTGCATCGCCACGGCGGGCTGCTGATCAAGATCGGCCAATTCGTCGCCTCGCGCCCGGACGTCTTCCCGCTGACCTACGTCGACGCCTGCAGCTCGCTGCGCGACCAGCTCCCGGCGCGCAGCTTCGCCACCGTCAAGACCGTGCTCGATCTCGCCTACGAGGGACGCACGTCCGACCACCTGCCGCACATCGAGGAGCAGGCCATCGCCGCCGCCAGCTTCGGCCAGGTGCACCGCGCCTGGCTCGCCGACGGGCGCCTGGTGGCGGTCAAGATCCAGTACCCCGAACTCGAGTTCACCGTCGCCGCCGACCTGCGCATCGTCGCCCTCGCCGCCCGGCTGTTCGCCTATGCCCTGCCGGGCTGGCCGATCGACCAGGTCTACCAGGAGATCGTGCGCACCAGCCGCGACGAGCAGGATTACCTGCACGAGGGCGCGGCCGCCGACCGCCTGCGCGAGGGCTTGTCCAAGCGCGGGCTCTCCGTGCCCGAGGTGCTCTGGCCGCACACGCGCGAGAAGGTGCTGGTGATGGAGTTCGCTGACGGGGTCACCCTCGCGCAGCTGGATCTCGAGGGCCTGGGGGCCGAGGAGCGCCGCCGCATCGCCGACACCATCATCGAGGGCTTCCTCTACATGCTGCTCGACGTCGGCTTCTTCCATGCCGACCCCCATGCCGGCAACCTGATCTACGACCGCTCGCCGAAGGGTCCGGCGCGCCTGTGGCTGATCGACTACGGCATGACCGCGAGCATCTCCCACCAGGAGAGCGAGCTCTATCGACGCTTCCTCGATTGCGTGCGCCGCCACGACACCGATGGCATGGTCGATGTCCTCGCCGATCTCGGCTGGGTGCTGCCGAACGCCGATCGCGCCCACCTGCGCGTGCTGGCGCGCGAGGTCTACGACGGGCTCGCCCATCTCGATCCGCAGACCTTCAAGGGTTCGCGACGCGAGCGCGAGCTGGGGGTGAAGGTGGCCGAGTTCCTGCGCCGCATGACCGGCATCGTCTTCCCGCGGCACACCGTGCTGCTGTCGCGCGCCACCAGCCTGATCGAAGGCAATTGCATGGCCCTGGTGCCGGGCAAGAACCTACTCGACCTGGTGCGGCCGCATCTCACGCGCATCACCTCGGTGCGCGCACGGCTGCGCTGGCTGGCACGCGAACTGCAGGAGACTTGGCGGCTGTACCGCGGCTTGCCGGAGCGGCTCGATGCCGCGCTCAGTCGCCAGCCGACCGTGCCCCTGACGCCGATCATGGCGGCGCTGCTGCTGATCGCCGCCCTGCTGCTGCCGGCCGGTACGCCCCAGACCATCGTCGCCCTGGCGGCCGGCGCGGGTGTGCTGCTGAGCCTGGGCGGCCTGCGGCGCTGAGCAGGTCGCCGGGCCGCTGCTGTCCGGGCCCGCTGCGTGCTCAGCGCAGGACGTTGCCTGGGCCGGGTGGGCCCGCCGGGCCGGGTGGGGCCGGGGGGGCTGCCGGAGCGGGTGCGCCAGGCGGGCTGGGTGTGGCCGGTGGTGCCGGTGGTGCCGATGGCGCGGACAGGTGGGCCGGCGGTGCGCCCGCCGGCTTGGGCGGCGGCTCCACCGGCGGCAGCAGCGAGGCGGCGGCCTTGACCAGGAAGTGCGTGCCATGGGCGGCGCGCATGGCCTCGAGGTCTTTGCGCGCCTCCTCCACCTGCCCCAGGCGCACCTCGGCGAGGACCAGGTAGTAGCACTGCCGCGGGTCCTTTCCCGCCAGGCTGTGCAGGCTGTCGTAGAGCTCCTGCCATTCGCCCTTCTCGGCCTGCTGCGCCAGGTGCCCGCCAGAGAGATTGGCCGGCTGCCCGGGAGCCAGCGGCAGGCGCGGCCCGAGCACCTGGATGATGCCCGAGAGCGCGCTGGGGATGGGGTCGCCGCCATGGCCGGCGATGGCGACATGGCTGTCGCTGCGGCCATCGAACCACACGCGGCTCTCGATGATCTGGTCGCCGCCCTCGCTGCGCTGATCGACACGGATGACCACCAGGTCAGGATCCGCGCCGGTGAGGTGGTTGGCGATCACCTGCGAGCCGACCAGATCGGCCTCCTTGACCCCCTTCTTGGCGAGCTCGGCGGCCGCCGCTGCGCCGATCACCACATGCACGCTGGTCCCGCCCAGGGCATCGAGCTCGCCAGCGATCGCCTTGGCGGCTTCCGCACCACTCGGGTCTCCGAACAGGATCAGGATGAGCAAGACATGCATGGTGTGAGTGTGCCACTCTCGGCCGCCGGTGGCAACCCTCGTCCGCCCTGGACAGGGATACGCTTGAGTGCGCCTGGGGACCATGAGCATGGCGGGCATGCGCACCCTGCGCCTCGCCTGGCTGCTCTTCATCACCGTGCTCAAGCGGCGCATGGCCTACCGTGGCGATCTGCTGCTCGCCGGGCTCGACGAGCTGATGCGCGGGCTGGTGGCCCTGGCGATGCTCGAGGTCTACCTCTCCAAGACCCCCTCGCTGGCCGGCTGGTCGCAGAGCGAGCTGCTGTTCGTGCTCGGCTTCAGCATGGTGCCGATCTCGCTCTTCCACACGTTCTGCGGCAACCTCTACCAGCTCTCCAGCGCCTACATCATCCAGGGCAACCTCGACCGCGTGCTGCTGCGCCCCTACCCCACCTTCCTGCAGATCTGCTTCGATCGCATCGCCATCGAGGACCTCTCCGGGGTGGTCCTCGGCCTGCTGCTGATGGCGGTGGCGGTCGCCCACCTCCCCGCCTTCGATGCCAGCCTGCTGCATCTGCTGCTGCTGGCGGTGCTGATGCTCTCCTCCTTCGGGGTGGTGGTGGCGGTGTTCATGGCCTTCGCCGCCAGCGGCTTCTGGTTCGAGGATCGCGTCGGCATGGTGCCCCCGGTCTACAACCTGATGGAGTTCGGCCGCTGGCCGACGGCGATCTTCCACCCCGCCCTGCGGCTGCTGATCACCTGCATCATCCCCTTCTCCTTCGTCGCCTTCTATCCCGCCAGCTTCCTGGTGGGCGGCAGTCGCGAGGCCGCCACCACCGCGGCGCTGACCCCCCTGGTGGCGCTCCTCAGCCTGGTGCTGGCTAACGCCATGTGGCGCGCAGGTATCAGACGCTACCACTCCTCGGGAAGCTGAAACGGTTGCCCGGCCCCGGCCCCGGCCATAGTGGGCGGGACACCCCTCCGCCCGGCCGCAGGCGATTTCCCTAAACCTTCCCGCAGACCGTGCGTTCACCCGGTAGTCGGTGTCCCTATCCCATCAGGAGCAGCCCCATGGCGACTGCCACCAAGAGCCCGCGCAACGCCCCGTCACGTCCTGTCCGCAAGTCCTCTGGTGGCGGGGGCTTCTGGCTGGTCGTCCTGATCGCGGTGGTGAGCGTCGCGGCGGTGTTCATCTTCGCCCCGGACCTCCCGCGCAGCCTGCTCGGCCTGGCCAAGGCCCCCGACCGCAAACAGGAGGCCGAACCGACCGCGCCCGAGCAGGTCGCCACCGACAGCCAGAAGAAGGATCATACCAGCGATACCCAGGTCGACACCAAGGCCGACAACCTGGCCGTCACGGCCAAGCCCCAGGCCCCCACCCCGGCCGCCCCGGGTNNACGCCAATGCCCAGCATCTGGCGAGCGCGCCCAAGGAGCCAGAGAAGGTGGTAGCGGCGCCGGTGGTGGTCAAGACCACCTTCGCCGACGAGAGCAAGGCGGGCGGCTATCTGGAGGTTGCGGAGAAGGCCTACAAGGCGATGCAGTGGAGCTCCGCCAGCAATGCCGCGCACAAGATCGACGGCCTGGATGTCACGCCCAAGACCATGGTGAGAGCCAAGGACATCATCAACGGCGCGACCGCCCTGGACAAGCTGTTCAAGGACCTCGGCGACGACAAGGACGAGCTGGTGCGCAACTTCGACACCAATCCCAGCCTGGCCGAGATCGAGACCAACGGCCAGGCGAGCCTGGCGGTGCCGATCATCTCGATCGACAACCCGACCCCCATCGATGGCAACCCGGTCAATGCGGTGGCGGCGCAGCGCGCCAGCGGCAAGATCAACCTGCTGATCAAGGGGCGCAAGGACTTCATGCCCGCCAGCATGCCGGCCGACCTGATCACCAAGGTCACCCCGGTCGACCTCGCGGCGGTGCTGAAGGCCAAGGCCACCGAGCTGAACGACCGCGTCAACCGCCTGAGCAATGGCAGCGATGGCGCCAACGCCCTGGCCTGGTACTACGCCGGACGCTTCGCCTACCGCAACCGCCTCGACGAGCGCGTCACCGAGCTGATGGACAAGGCGGTGATCCTGGATCCCGGCCTGGTCAAGAGCGTGCGCGAGGACAAGGCTGCCAGCCTCTACGCCAACGTCATCTGCCACATGAAGAACGGCAACCAGAAGCAGGCCGACGCCTTCATGGCGATCATCGCGCGCAAATACGCCGACACCGACCAGGGCAAGCAGGCCAAGCTGTTCTACGAGGGCAAGACCGCCGACCTCCTGGCCCTGGCCAAGCAGGCCGACGAGCGCAAGCGGCAGCAGGCCGAGGAGAGCAAGAAGCAGCGCCTGGAGCGCGCCAACCAGCTCGGCGACAAGGATGCCATCACCCAGATCCAGAAGGCCCCTGCGGCCGAGCCGGAAGAGCCGGCGGCCGATGTCGCCTCGGCCAGCACCTCCAGCAGCGCCGATGCCGACAAGCTCTACAAGCAGGGCCTGGACTTCTACTCGCATGCGCAGCAGCTCGGCGCGACCACCGAGCGCAACACGCTCTACCACCAGGCCGAGGCGGTGTTCCGCCAGGCCAAGGCGATCTATATCAGGCTCGCCGAGAAGAATCCCAACGACGAAGCCCTGGCCTCGCGCATGATCCAGAACAACCAGCTGCTCTTCGGCGCGCACAAGTACGCGACCGAGTAGGCCGGCCTGCGGCCGGAGGCATCCTGCTGATGGACAGCGTCAGCTGATCCTCAGCCCCTGGCGGCTTCCCGCCCCAGGCGATCATCGGCCTCAGGCGATCATCGCCCTCATGCGACATTGGCCGCCTGCTCGCGCATCTGCTCGACCACCGCCTTGCCCTCCAGCACCAGCGCGGTGAGGGCGGCGTCATTGCTCTTCGCGCCGATGGTGTTGATCTCGCGCCCGACCTCCTGCAGCAGGAACTCGATCTTGCGTCCGACCGCCTCGCCCTGGTCGTGCAGCAGCGCCTCGAGGGCATCGAGGTGCGCGCCCAGGCGCACCACCTCCTCGCTGATGTCGAGACGGTCGGCCTGCAGCGCGACCTCGCGCACCAGCTGCTCCGCCGTCACCTCGGCGACCTCGGCGAGCACCGCCTGGAGGCGCGCGCGCATCGCCTCGCGCACGCGCGCCAGGCGCTCGCCGGAGGTGCGGCCGATGCGCGGCATGAGCGCGCGCAGCTGCGTAGCCAGGGCGCTGAGGTGGCGGCCGAGGGCCTCGCCTTCGCGCCGGCGTTCGCTCTCGATCGCGCCGATGGCCTGCTCCAGCGCCGCACGCACCGTCTGCTCGTCGGGTCCCGGCGCGCCTGCGGCGCTGGACATCGACAGCTGCGCGACCAGCTCCAGGGCCGGGGGCCCGGCCCCGAGCTCGGCGGCCAGGGCGGCGAGCTCGCGCCAGCTTCTCGCCAGGCGCTCGCGGTCGAGCGCCAGCGCACGGTTCGATGCCAGCTGCACCTGCACGGTAATGCTGCCACGCATCAGCCGGGTGCGCACCTCCTGCCGCACCAGCTCGTCGAGGGCGAGATCGCGCATGTCGCCGCGGATGTGGATCTGGCAGCCGCGGTGGTTGACGCTGGCGATCTGCACCAGCACCGCGAGCTGGTCGCCCTCTGCGCGTCCTGCTCCGAAGCCGGTCATCGAGAGCATGCGCCGTCCACTCTGATCATCCCGCCTCCGTCACATCCTGGTGGTGTCATGGCGCACCGCCTCGATGGCGCCGAAGGTGTCTGCCCGCCGGCGGCCCATGCTGAGCTCCTCGTCGATGATCTCGGCGATGCGCCCGATCGCCCCGCCCGAACCCAGGAGTGCGCGCGTCTGCTGCATATCGGCGAGGCAGCGCTCGCGCCCGGGGCCGTCCCACAGGCGCTCCAGGTGCGCCACCAGGCGCGGGACGGTCAGCTCGTCCTGCAGCACCTCCGGGCAGATGCGCCTGCCGGCGAGCAGGTTGGGCAGCCCGACATGGGCGGTTCGGATGCACTGGCGCACCAGCATCGCGGTCAGCCGGTCGGTCTTGTAGGCGATGATGTGCGGCAGGCCGATGATGCCCGCTTCCAGGGTGGCGGTGCCTGAGGCGATCAGGCCGAGATGGGCGCGCGCGCACATCTCGCGGTAATGCCCTTCGATGAGCGGGAAATCGGTGGCCTCGCGGTACAGGCTGCTTGGCAGCTCCGGGACCTTCGCCACCGCCACCTTGATGCGGCCCTCGCTGGTCGGCTTGCGCGCCAGCATCGCCTCGGCGGCCTGATGGAAGACCGGCAGCAGGTGGCGCACCTCGCGCTCGCGGCTGCCCGGGGCGAGCAGCAGCAGGCGGTCCCGCCCGGCGAGGTGCAGCTCGGCCTCGAGCCCCCGCGTGTCCTGCTTCGGGCCGATCAGGTCGAGCAGCGGGTGGCCGACGAAATCCGCCTGGCAGCCGAAGCGCCTGAAGAGCGGCGGCTCGAAGGGGAAGAAGCACAGCAGGCGGTCGACGCTGTGGCTGATCGCCTTGGCCCGCCGCGGCTGCCACGCCCACACCTGCGGCGCCACCAGGTGGACGAAGCGGGTGCCGGCGGCGCGCAGGTCGCGCAAGCGGCGCACCAGGCGCAGGTTGAAGCCGGGATAATCGATGGTGAGCACCACCTTGGGCCGGCGTGCGCGCACCAGCTGGGCCATGCGCAGGCCCAGGCGGATGAAGGTTGGCAGGCGCGCCAGCACCGGCCCCAGGCCCATCACTGCGAGCCCGTCGATGCCCTGCTCGACCTCGGCGCCGGCCTCGGTGAGCGCCTGCCCGCCCATCGCCGCGCACACCAGATCGCTGTAGCGCGCGCGCAGCCGCGACACCACCTCGGCGCCATAGGCATCACCGGAGGGCTCCCCGGCGATGACGAAGAGGTCGCAGGTCGGTGCGAGCGGCATATGCGGGAGTGTCCATCATGCCTGTGAGAAGGAAACCGCCAGAGTCGCCCGGCAGACCACGGGCGAGTGCCAGACACTCCCCCCCGCGGCTGGGGCTTCGTCATTGCCACGACTTGCTTTGCGCCATCCGGAGCCGAACCTTTCGCCTTACAGCACAGGAGTGCCAATGGCCAAACTGGTCTGCCAGACGGGTCCGACCGCCGGCCATGAATATCCGCTCAACAAGGACGTCACGACCATGGGTCGGCAGTCGTCCTGCGATATCCAGATCCTCGACAACATGTCCAGCCGGGTGAACTGCCAGGTGCGCCGCGACGGCAAGCTCTACAGCCTGGTCGACCTCGGTTCGCGCAACGGCACCAACCTCAACGGCAAGAAGGTCACCGAGCGGCAGCTCTCCTTCGGCGACCGCATTCGCATCGGCGAGGTGGAGTACCTGTTCGTCAAGGAGCCCGGCGATGTCGAGCTGAAGGACCTGCTGAGCAAGTACGAGGTGCAGGAGAAGATCGGCGAAGGCGGCATGGGCATCGTCTACCGCGCCAACCAGAAGTCGATGAACCGCATCGTCGCGCTGAAGATCCTCTCGCCCAAGTACTCGTCCCGGCCGCGCTTCGTCGAACAGTTCATCCGCGAGGCGCGCGCAGCCGGCCAGCTCAACCATCCCAACATCATCCAGGTCCATGACGTCGGCACCGAAAACGACATCCACTACTTCTCGATGGAATACGTCGATGGGCCGACCTGCATGCAGGCCCTGCGCGAGCACGGCCCGTTCAAGACCCCGGAGGCGCTGGAGATCATCCGCCAGACCGCCAGGGCGCTGGAGTACGCCCACGGGCAGCGCCTGATCCACCAGGACATCAAGCCCGACAACATCATGCTCGGGCAGAACAACACGGTGAAGCTCGCCGACCTGGGCATCAGCAAGACCTTCGATGAGGCCGAATCCGAGGAAGGCCCGAAGCGCGTGATGGGCACGCCGCACTACATGGCCCCGGAGGCGGCGCTGGGCAAGAAGATCGACCACCGGGTCGACATCTACTCACTCGGCGCGACGCTCTACCACCTGCTCACCGGCAAGACGCCCTACAGCGGCACCAGCGCCACCGAGGTGCTCAAGGCGCATGTGATGGATCCGCTGCCGCCGATCCATGATCTCGCCCCCGACGTGCCCGAGCCGGTCTGCGCCCTGGTCGAGCGCATGGTGGCGAAGAAGGCCGACGACCGCTACGCCACCGCCACCCAGGTGGTCGAGGAGGTGCAGCGCCTCCAGGCGGGCGCCGGCCTGGGCACCGAACGCATCGCCGGCGGCGAGACCATGCTGCTGCGGCGCTTCGCCGCCGGCCCCACCGCCAGCGGCAGCCCGTCCACCGCCGCCGCGACCACCGGCACCCGCACCCCGCGCCACGATGAGGGCGCCACCACCTCGGAGCGGCCGTTCAAGCGCAGCGTCTCCTCCTCCCCCAACTACAGTGCGCTGGTGCTGGTCACCATCGTGGTGGGGCTGGGCCTGACCGCCTGGCACTTCCTCGGCAACGCCCGGGTCAACCAGGAGGCCACTCCGCCATCCAAGGAGGGCGCCAGCATCTCCCCGACGCCCAGCGGCGCGCCGGTCCAGCCAGTGCTGCCGGCACCGGCGAGCGACAATGCCGCCAGCATCCGCCAGACCCAGGCGCTCGCGGCGCTCGATCAGAAGCTCAAGGGGCCGACCGAGCAGCTCGACCTCAACGCACTCCGCCAGAGCCTCGAGGACCTGATGGCCGAGAAGCTGCAGGATGCCAACCAGGCGCACGCCAAGGCGCTGCTGGACCGCATCGGCACGCTGCTCCAGCACCGCAAGGACCAGGCCACCGAGCAGGATTTCGCCACCCTCAAGGTCGAGGTGCTCAAGCTCCTGGATGAGCACAACTTCGACCTCGGGCTGAAGCGCATCGATGCCTTCAAGGACAAGGACGAGGCGGTGATCAAGGAGCGCTCCGCCACCCTGCGCGACGAGGTGCAGAAGGCGCGCGATAGCTACCTCGGCAGCCTGCACAACCGCGTGCAGCTGGCCGCGGCGCAGAAGAACGCCGCCCAGCTCAAGGAGCTGCGCGATCAGCTGCCGCCGGCCCTGATCGGCACGCCGAGCGAGACCGAGATCAACGACGCCATCAAGGTGATCGAGGACGAGGCTTCGGCGGCTGCGCAGCAGACGGTGCAGAAGGTCGCCAGCGAACTGACCCACTGGCGGCTGTCCTCGGTCGAGGACCTGGTGCACGCTGCCCGCCCGGGCATGGGCAGCTCCGCCGCTGGCAAGCAGCTCGACGCCTACCTCGAAGCGTCGCGCCGCCTCGGCCAGTTCATCAGCCTGCTCTCCGACCACCTCTCGAGTCCCGGCCACAAGGTGCGCTACCACGGCACGCTCAACCGCTGGACCGACCCCGATCTCTTCGGCGCCGACGCCTCCGGACTGCAGCTGCAGGTGGTCGGCGGGGCGACCACCAGCGTCAACTGGCAGGACATCGCCCCCGAGGTGCTGTCGACCATCGTCAAGCTGGTGCTGACCAAGGAGGAGGGCGAGCAGATCCGCCCCGCCATCGAGACCCTGTCGACGCTCAAGCTGGCCACCGAAAAGGACAAGTGAGCACAGCCGGCGCATCCTGCCGTCCCCCGGCGGCCGGCTCCGCTTCCAACGGCCCGGGCCCGGGTTGAGGCCGATGACCGAGCCCGCCGACCACAAGTACAAGGGCACCCGCGGCTCCCCTGCCCACCAGGGGCTGGGCCGCCTGCGGCGCGCCAACAGCAAGACCCCCGCCCGCCAGGGCGGCTGGGAGCGCCACCACGAGGACAGCGAGTTCACCGACCAGCACGGTGAGCGCGAGCGCACCGGCCATGGCGGCGAGACCCTGCTGGCGCGCTTCAACCGCCTGGTGCAGGGCGGGGGCATCACCTCCGAGCCGGGCGAGCCGGGCGAGATCTGCGGCATCAACGGCACCGCCATCCAGGTGCGCCTCCCGGATGGGCGCGAGCTGCCGTGCAGCATCCGCCAGGTGCTCAAGAAGCGCATCGGCGGGGTGAAGAACCCGCTGTGCGTCGGCGACCAGGTGCGCTTGCGCCCGGACGAGTCCGGCGGGGTGATCACCGCCATCAATCCAAGGCGCAACCAGCTCGAGCGCGCCGACAGCCACAACCGCGCGCTGATCCACGTCTTCGCCGCCAACCTCGACTGCCTGGTGATCGTCAGCGCCATGGACGATCCGCCATTCAAGCCCGGGCTGGTCGACCGCTACCTGGTGATCGCCGCCGCCAACGGCATCCCGGCGGCGCTGGTGATCAACAAATGCGACCTCGGCGACGCCAGCGCCGCCTGCGCCCTCTACCGCTCGCTCCAGGTGCCCAACTTCGCGGTCGCCGCGCGCAGCGGCGCCGGCGATATCAGCGCGCTGCGCGATTTCCTGCGCGGCAAGACCTGCGTCATCGCTGGGCAGAGCGGGGTGGGCAAGTCGAGCCTGGTCAACGCGCTCTACCCCGACGTGGCCGCGCGCGTGGGCTCGATCGCCGAGGCCGGCTTCGGCCGCCACACCACCTCGAGCGCGCGCAGCTACGTCCTGAGCGACGGCGTGCGGCTGATCGACACCCCGGGGGTGCGCGAATGCGGCATCACCGGGCTCAAGCCCCTGGATGTCGCGCTGCTGTACCGCGACATCGGCGCGCTGCACCGGCTCTGCCGCTTCGCCGACTGCAGCCATACCCATGAGCCCGAATGCGCTGTGCTCGCGGCCCTCGCCAGCGGCCGGCTGCCCAGCTCGCGCTACGAGAGCTATCGCGCGATCATCTCCGAGGACCTCGCCACCAGCTGAGCGGGTGCGCGCGTCCTGCCGCGCGCGCGCCCTTGCGAGGCTAGGCCCGGGCCTCGTAGGCGCGACCCTGGCGCTTCTCGATGAAGTTGATGAAGGCGTTGTTGACCACGCGGTAGCCGCCGGGGGTCGGGTAGTCGCCGGTGAAGTACCAGTCCCCGGTATAGCCGCTGATCGCCCAGCGCAGCCCGGCCACGGTCTGGAAGACGATCTTCACCTCGCCCTTCCAGGGCAGGTCGCGCGGCCGCACCAGCTCGGAGATCTTGGCCGAGATCTCCTCATCGGAGAAGGGCAGGTAGACGCGCTTGACGTGATTGACCATCGGCGCCTTGGGGTCCGCGGCATCGGCCTTGCACAGGCGGTAGACCTCCTCCAGCACCTCGCCCTGGCCGCGCTCGCGCAAGAGCGCCACCGCAGCCTCGAAGGCGATGAACTTGCCCAGTTCGCTCATGTCGATGCCGTAGCAGTCCGGATAGCGGATCTGCGGTGCGCTCGAGAGCACCACCATCATCTTCGGCTCCAGGCGGCTGAGCATGCGCAGGATGCTCTGCTTGAGCGTGGTGCCGCGCACGATCGAGTCGTCGATCACCACCAGGTTGTCATCGCCGGGGCGCAGGATGCCGCGGGTGATGTCGTAGGCATGGCTGACCAGCTCGCCGCGGTCGTCGTCGCCGCTGATGAAGGTGCGCAGCTTGGCGTCCTTGAGCGCGGCTTTCTCCTGCCAGGGGCGCACCGAGAGGATCTGCCTGAGCGCCTCGCGCGTCAGCGTGCCGGTGCCCTGGTGGCGCAGGATCTCCTGCTCCTTCCATTCGGCGAGGTAGGCCTCGAGCCCCTCGAGCAGGCCGTAGTAGGCCGACTCGGCGGTGTTGGGGATGTAGCTGATGACGGTGCGCGCGAGATCGTGATCGATGGCTTTGAGCAGCGCGGGCACCAGTTCGCGCCCGAGGGCCTTGCGCTCGCGGTAGATGTCGGCGTCGTTGCCGCGGCTGAAGTAGATGCGCTCGAAGGTGCACGACTTGCGCTCCGCCTGGGGCAGGATCTCGACCTCCTTGGCCCACACCCCGTCGAAGGGGCGGTGCGCGATGATCAGCGCCGTGCCCGGGGTGACCTCGCGCACGGACTCGGGCGCGACATTGAAGCAGGTCACCAGGGCGGTGCGCTCGCTGGCCACCGCCACCACCTCATCGTCCTCGTACCAGAAGCCGGGCCTGATGCCGTTGGGATCGCGCAGGGCGAAGGCGGCGCCGTGGCCGACCACCCCGACCATGAAGTAGCCGCCATCCCACGAGCGCGCGGCCTTGCGCAGCACCCGGCCGAGGTCGAGCTCGTCGGCCAGCCGGCGGTTGAGCTCGGCCCCGGTGAGCTGATCGCTGACATGGCGCAGCTGCGCCTCGTTGGCGACATCGAGGAAGTGCCCGATCTTCTCCATCACCGTCGAGGTGTCGGCCGAGCCGATGGGGTGCTGGCCGAGCCCGACCAGCATGTCGAAGATCTCCTCGGTGTTGGTCAGGTTGAAGTTGCCCGCGACGCTGAGGTAGCGGCTGCGCCAGTTGGCGGAGCGCACGAACGGGTGGCAGACCTCGGTGCCGTTGCCGCCATGGGTGCCATAGCGCAGATGGCCGAGGTAGACCTCGCCCAGCCAGGGGTAGTGGCGCATCAGCGAGGCGTCATCATCGGCGTTCACCAGGCCATCGCGGGTCAGGCGCGAGAGGTCGTCGTGGACCAGCCGCCACAGGCGGTCGAGGCAGCTGGCGCCCGATTCCCGATGGCGGAAATAGTACTGCGATCCAGGCGGTGAGTGCTGCTTGAGCACGCCGATGCCCGCGCCGTCCTGGCCGCGGTTGCGCTGCTTCTCCATCAGCAGGTAGAGCTTCTTGAGCCCCCACAGGGCGGTGCCATGGCGCTCGCGGTAGTGCGCCATCGGACGCTTGAGGCGCACGATGGCGATGCCGCATTCGTGCTTGATATCATCGCTCATCGGCACCCCCGCCGCCGCTGCGCCGGCCGACGCCATGCGGGCGCGGCCGGGTTCATGCGCAGCTGCCGATCCGCGCCAGGCCGCCCAGATAGGGCTGCAGCACCGCGGGGATGGCCACCGAGCCATCCGCCAGCTGATAGGTCTCGAGCAGGGCGATGAGGCAGCGCGGCAGGGCCAGCGCCGAGCCGTTGAGGGTGTGCAGGAACGCCGGCTTGCCGCCCTTCTCGGCGCGATAGCGCAGGCCGGCACGCCGGGCCTGGAAATCGCCGAAGGTCGAGCAGCTCGAGACTTCCAGCCACGAGGAGGTGCCTGGGCTCCAGACCTCGAGATCGTAGGTGTGGGCCGAGCTGAAGCCGGTATCGCCGCTGCACAGCTCAAGCACGCGGTAATGCAGGCCGAGCTGCCTGAGCAGGGTCTCGGCATGGCCGCGCAGGCTCAAGAGGTCGGCATCGGAGCGCTCGGGGGTGGTCAGCCAGACGATCTCCACCTTGTCGAACTGGTGCACCCGGGTCATGCCGCGGGTGCCGACCCCGGCCGCCCCGGCTTCGCGGCGGAAGCAGGGCGTATGCGCGGTGTAGCGCACCGGCAGCTGCTCGGCCTCGAGGATCTCCCCGGCATGCAGGTTGGTGACCGGCACCTCGGCGGTGGGGATCAGCACCAGGTCGTCATCGCGGCAGGCGTAGAACTGGTCGGCGAACTTCGGCAGCTGGCCGGTCCCGACCATCATCTTGGATTGCACCAGGTAGGGGACGGCCAGCTCGACATAGCCATGCGTCCCGGTATGGACATCGAGGAACCACGAGATCAGCGCCCGGCTGAGGCGGGCACCGGCGCCGCGCAGCGCCACGAAGCCCGAGCCCGAGAGCTTGGCGGCACGGTCGAAGTCGATGATGCCCAGCGCCGGCCCCAGATCGTAGTGCGCCTTGGGGGTGAAGGCGAAGGTGGGTGCCTGGCCCCAGGTATCCACCACCCGGTTGGCGGCGCTGTCCGCTCCCAGCGGCACCGCGGGATGGCAGGGGTTGGGCAGCAGCAGCAGGCGGTCGGTGAGGGTCTGCTCCAGCGCGACGCGACGCTCATCGGTCGCCTTGGCCTGGTCGCCGAGCTGGCGCGCGCGCTCCTTGGCCGCATCCACCGCGCCGGCGCCGCCACCGCTCCTGGCGGCCTGGGCGATCGACTTGCTCGCCTGGTTGACCTCGGCCTTGAGCGATTCGCTGGCGGTCTTCAGCTCGCGCACCAGGGCATCGAGCGCCAGCAGGCCATCGACATCGACGCTGGCACCGCGATCACCCCACGCCTTGCTGAAGAATGCGGGGTCTTTGCGGAGATGGGCGAGGTCGATCATGCGGGATCTTCGGCACTCTGCGGCGGTATGTCGGAGCGGATGCGGGGCGTCGGGGGAAGTGTACGGCCAGCACCCAGCGGGCAAGCTCGCGGTGGCCATCCCTGGGCAGCCCAGGGCCCGCCGCCGGGCCTCCCGGCCGCCGAAGTGTCGCGACATGCGGCTGTATTTCCGGCCCTACCCGGCCTAGAGTGCTGCCACCCCAGGTGCCACCAGAACCATGCCCGGATCGACCACCCGCCAGCGATTGCTGCTCCTGCCGCTGCTGCTCCTGCCGCTGCTGCTGTCCGGGCAGGAGCAGGACCTCGCGCTGAGCGCGAGCGCGCATCCAGCCGCATTGCCGGCAGCGGGCGATCGCGGCGGGGGCGACTCCTCGTCCAGCCAGGAGGTCGCCCTCTGCGCTCCGCTGACCACCATGCTCAGGCTTTCGAACCCCCTGCATGGGGAGCATCTGGTCATCAGCGCGCGCATCGTGGTGCCCGCCGACGCCCCCGCCGACCTCGGGGTGGCGGCCTTCGTCACCGACCAGCACGGGCACTGGTTCCAGAGCGGGCACGGCATCCATCTGCAGCCGGGCCTGCAGATCATCCGCCTGCCGGTGGGCAGCGGCGACGGCCTGATCAGCGAACCCGCGCACAGCTCCTGGGGGCAGGCCGAGGCCGCGCTCGCCAATCTTGGCGGGGTGTACTTCTGGAGCGCCAGCGCAAGCCGCTCTGTGCTGAGGATCTACGATCTCCAGGTCCATCCCGGGGTGCTCGGCGAGGACGCGGCGGAGGAGCCGCGGCTGCAGGCGCTGTGGGTGCAGGGCGTCAGCGCCTCCGCCCATGGCAGCACCGCCCATGGCCGCACCGGCGAGCGCTGGAGCGCCAGCCTCCAGCCGCAGCCGTTCCCGCGCAATCCCTGCGATCCGAGCGAGTTCGCGCTCGACTGCGAGATCACCGCCCCGGATGGCAGCCGGCAGACCGTGGCCGGCTTCTACGACCAGGAGATGCGCTCGCAGGACCGCGGCGACCGCGAGCAGCTGCAAGCCGTGGGATCCGGGCACTTCACCGTGCGCTACCGCCCGCGCCAGAGCGGCTGCTACCATCTCGCGCTGGTGGCGCGCTGGGGCGATGGCCGCAGCGTGCACAGCGAACTGCCCGACCTGGTGGTCGAGGGCGCGCGCTGGGACGGCTACGCCCGCGTCGATGCCCAGGACCACCGCTTCTTCGCCATCGACGGCGCCTTCTACTGGCCGCTCGGCCCCAACCTGCGCTCGGTCTACGACACCCGCGGCAAGGAGCACCTCAACACCATCCAGACCCCCGATCGCGGCACGCTTGCGTACGCCGACTACCTGACCCGCCTGGCCGCCCACGGCGTCAGCTGCGTCGAGATCTGGATGAGCTCGTGGAACCTGGCGCTGGAATGGCGCGCCGACTGGCCCGGCTTCTACGGCCAGGGCCGCTACAACATCGAGAACGCCTGGCGGCTCGACCAGATCCTCGACCTCGCCTACCAGCGCGGCATCCGCATCAACCTGGTGATCAACAACCACGGCCAGGCGTCCGCCGACTCCGACCGCGAGTGGGATTCCAACCCCTACAACCGCCAGCGCGGGGGCGAGCTCGACGACCCCGCGCAGATGTTCACCTCGGCCTATGCGCTCACCGGCGAGGAGCACCTGCGGCGCTACCTGGTAGCGCGCTACGCCGACCATCCCGCGGTGCTGGGCTGGAAGCTGTGGTCGGAGGTCAACCTCACCGCCGGCCCGGCCGATGTGCTGCGCCGCTGGCATGCCAACGCCGAGGCGCGCTGGCATGCCCTCGACATCTACGGCCATGGGGTCACCAGCCACTGGTGCGGCGACTACCACGCCCCCGACCGCGTCATCGTCGCGCAGCCCGGATTGGATTACGTCTGCATCGACGCCTACCACGGCCCTGAGCAGATGATCGCCGATCTGCTCTATTCCAGCACCATGGATCCGGTGCCCGGCCGCGGCCTGGCGCAATTCGTCAAGCCGGTCCTCACCACCGAGTACGGCTGCAATTGGGATGCCGGACCGGAGCAGCAGATGCTGGCCGAGCATGCCAGCGGGCCATGGGCGGCGCTGGTCAGCGGCCATGCCGGCGCGCCGATGCTGTGGTGGGTCGAGTGGCTCGATCAGCACAGCCTGTTCTCGGTCTACAGCGCGGTCTCGCGCTTCCTCGAGCATGAGGATCTGCGTGGCGCCGCGGCGCGCTCGATCGTGCTGGGTGCCACCGCCGGCGAGACCGCGCTGTGGTCGCGCGCCTGGTCGCGGCCCGGGCGCATGCTCGGCTACGTGCTGGACCCCGCCTGGGGGAGCGGAACCTCCGCCGCCACCCCGATGGCGCATGTCCAGATCCGCATCGGCAGCAGCATCGGCGCCGGATCGATGACCGTTGAGTGGTGGGATGCGGATGCCGGGGCCAGCCATGCCACCCAGATCATCGACCACCCCGGCGGCGCCCTGGTGCTGCAAGCCCCGCTGTTTGAACGGCATATCGCCTTCAAGCTCTACCGCACCGCTGCGCATGCGCCCTGATCGGGGCCCGCCGGGCAGCGGCCGCTAGGTCCCCCGCTCGCACTCCGGCAGGGGCGCCGGCAGGCCGCAGGACGGCAGCGTCCGCATCCGGCTCCGGCGGCCTGCGGCACGCGACTTCGTGAATTGCGTCAACCCCAGGCCACGGAGGGGGATGCGCCATCGTCACGCCAGCCACCCAATTTCCTTGACCGAGGTCACCGGTCAGCTATTTTTCTCCCCTCACTTTCGGTCGTTCAGCCGAAGCGTGGGCCGTGGGGCTCACGCTTTTTTTGATCGTAGACACCACTCTGTCACCCCGAGGATGCCCATGAACCAGGGCGAATTCCTACGTCTCGTCGATGCCGCTGCCCGCGAGCGCGGCCTGGACAAGAACGTCATACTCGACCACATCGAGCGTGCGCTCATGCAGGCGGCGCAGAAGCGCTTCGATGCCGTCGGCGAATTCACGTTGACCATCGACCGCGAGACCGGCGAGATCCGCGCCTTCGAGGACGACAAGCCGGTCGAGCTCGAAGCGCTCGGCCGCATCGTCGCCAACGTCGCCAAGCAGGTGTTCGTGCAGGCGCTCAAGGAGAGCGAGCGCGACCTGCTGTTCGACGAGTACGTGCCCCGCGAGCATACCATCGTCAATGGCACGGTGATGCGCGAGGAGCGCGGCATGATCATCGTCAGCCTCGGCGGCCGCGCCGAAGCCATCCTGCCCAAGGAGGAGCAGATCCCGGGAGAGGTCTACCGCCCCGGAAGCGTGGTGCGCGCCTACCTGCTGACGGTCGGCAAGAAGGGCCAGCGCGTCCGCCTGGTGCTCAGCCGCACCCACAGCCATTTCGTCAAGGAGCTGTTCAAGGCCGAGATCCCGGAGATCGCCGACGGCCTGATCGAGATCAAGGGCATCGTGCGCGAGCCCGGCCGGCGCACCAAGATCGCCGTGGCCTCCACCGATGCCCGCATCGATCCGGTCGGCAGCTGCGTCGGCATGCGCGGCAGCCGCATCACCAAGATCACCGATGAGCTCGGCGGCGAGAAGATCGACATCATCCCCTGGGCCGAGGATCCCGCGCAGTTCATCGAGAACTCGCTCAAGCCGGCGCGCGTGCTGCGCATCAGCTACGATCACTTCCGCGACCGTGCGCGGGTGGTGGTGAGCCAGGACCAGCTGCCGCTGGCGATCGGCAAGGCGGGGCAGAACGTCCGCCTCTCGGCGCGCCTGACGCGCTACAAGATCGACGTGATGAGCGAGGAGGCGGCCGCCCAGGCGCGCCTCAAGGGCTCGGAGGAGCTGCAGAAGCTCATCGATGCCGCCCTGCTCGACGATTTCCTGCGCGAGACCTTCCTCGACAACCACCTCGATTCGCTGGCCGCGCTCGCCGCGCAATTCGGAACGCCCCTCTACGTCTACAGCGCCGACCAGATTCTGGAACGCCTCGCGCTCTTCCAGCGGGCATTGGCCGGCCGGCCGCACCTGATCTGTTACGCGGTCAAGGCCAACTCGGCTTTGGCCATCCTGCGCCTGCTCGCGGCTCACGGCGCGGGATTCGACATCGTCTCTGGCGGCGAACTCCAGCGCATCCTGGCCGCCGCTCCCGAAGCCGCCGGGCGCGTGGTCTTCTCCGGTGCGGGAAAGACCGCCCAGGAGATCGACCTCGCCCTCCACGCCGGCATCCTCGCCTTCAATGTGGAAAGCGAGGCTGAGCTCACCCTGCTGGCCAGCCGCGCCGAGTTAGCCGGACGCCCGGCTCGCTTCGCCCTCCGCGTCAACCCGGATGTCTTCGCCGAGACCCACCCCTACATCTCCACCGGGCTCCGTGAACACAAGTTTGGCGTGGACATCGCCGAAGCCCGCCGCATCGGCCTGGCCTCAAACGGCCGCGAGATCGAAAA
>PLEW01000023.1 GCA_003136555.1 Planctomycetota bacterium
GCTGCGGCAACGGCGCCTTCACCCGGATGATTGTCGAACGGTGTGCCGCGGCCTCGATACATGGGATAGACCCGTCCGAGGGTCAGCTTGCCGTCGCCCGCGCACGGTTCCCCTCGCATGTCGCGCAGTTCCGCCAGGGTGATGCCATGGCGCTGCCCTTTCCCGACGACGCATTCGATGCCGCAGTCATGCCGCTGGTGATCTTCTTCATTCCCGAACCAGCCAGGGGCGTCGCCGAAATGATTCGGGTCGTCTGTGCAGGTGGTAGCGTCTCCGCCTACGCCTGGGACATGGCCGGCGGCGGATTCCCGTATCAGGCGCTGCACGACGAGATGCGCCGCATGGGCGTGGCGGTCCCAGCGCCGCCGAGTCCCGAAGCATCCCGCATGGACGTGCTTCAGGCCCTGTGGACAGATGCCGGGATGGAGGAGGTGGAAACGCTCGCGATCACCGTGCAGCGGTCATATGACACTATCGATGACTACTGGACAACCATCCTCGGTGGGCCGAGTGTCGGGAAGCAGCTCCTGGCAATGACGGACGACAGCAGGGCGCGGCTCAAGGACCAGATGCGCGCACTCCTGCCGACCGATGCGACGGGACGGATCACCTTTGGCGCGCGGGCGCATGCCGTCAGGGGTCGCCTTCCAGGGTGATCGGTCGCGCCCGCCGCAAAGCCGTCCGCGCATTCCCCCTGAGAACCCCACGCATTGTCCGTTAGGTGATGATGGGCGCTCTCACCGACCGTCTTCGCGTCTCCCATGTGCTTGTTCACAGGCTCCATCTCCTCGGTTTCCCACACCCGGATACGGCGCACAGCCCCATGACGGCGCCCCGAATGATCAGTGCGCGCATCCGGTGACACCCCGTCCATCAGCGCCGGTGAAGGCCCTCGCGACTACCAGCGGCATCGATGGGGAGGAAGCCGAAACAGCGCTGCCCGCAGCCATCGATGAGGGAAGCCCCCGCGACAGGGCGTCCAAGCGCTGATGCTCGCTCTCGACGACGTCTTCAGTGGCCAAGGCGTGGGAGGCGCAGCCGGATGCCAAGCGGGATCACGCGCCGGCGCTCGTCAGTGGGCGGTCCCGCCCTCGGCGTCCAGACGCGGCGGGATCACCAGCCCGCCATGTACCTGCTCGCGCTGCATGCCACCGCCGCGCATCAGCTTGAAGGCCAGATGGTGATGGAATGCCGGTGCGAGGAGCTCGAGCGGTCCACCGTGGTGGTGGATGATGGTCTGCCCCACCACCGCCCCGCGTTCGGCGTCCCACCACTCCAGCGCCATGTCTCCGGGAGCCAGGTTAGTGCCCACCCGGACCACCGCGTGCGCGATCTCGCGCTCGGCCCCGCCGAGGCTCCAGCGCCGATCGAGGAGGTAGCCGAGGATGCGGCCCGGCCGCGCCCAGCCGCGGCACCACAGCTCATCCTCGCCGGTGGTGTCCAAGGCGATGCAACGGGCATCTGCGCCACGCAGATCTTCGCCGGCGGCGAAGCGGTTGACCGCCCCGTAGACGCCGAAGCGGTCCTCCTGATCGATCCACTCGAACCACCAGAGCATGGGCGAGCCGCAATGGCCGGAGACCAGCCCGGCCCAGGGGCCGATGGCATGCTCGACCGCCATGCGCGGGCGCGAGGTGCCGCCGGTGCTGCCGCCGAACTCGGTGACCAGCACCGGCTTGCCCAGGAGGGCGAGCCCAGCTCCCGGATGCTGGGGGTCGAGCGTGCTCATGCACAGCAGATCGGCGATCGAAGTCTCGTTGCCCTTGTAGGCATCGATGGTCAGGTAGGTGAGGCCGGGCAGCGCCGCAGTGCGCCGTTCGGCGGAGGACCAGTCACCGCACCAATGCGTGGTGATGGGATGCTTCCACGGATCGGCGGCGGAGAGGGCCGCGCTCGCCCGCGCATGCCAGTCGATGATCGCGTCGAGGGGCGCATGGGCGAGATTCACCTCCGCCCAGAGCTTCCAGCCGAGCAGTGCCGGGCTGTCGCCGTAGCGGGCGGCCAGGTAGCGGTAGAGCCGGCACTGGTAGGCGAAGGCGCGCTCATCGGTGAACAGGCCTTCCGGGTTGGTCAGCCAGCCGCCGTTGACGGTCGCGTAGGGATGGTGCTTCCAGTCATCCTCGGCCCCGTTCCCGTCGCGCGCCATGCCGTGGTTGAACAGGCATACGTTGACCCGTACCCCCAGCTGCTCGGCGCGCTCGAGGAAATCATCGAACGCCGCGGCATGCCCAGGGTGGTAGCGACCCGCGCCGCGGTAGCCCGGCCAGTCGGGAACCCACTCAAGGCCGAGATTCCACGGGCTCAGCCACACCTCGCAGCCGGTCCCGCCGCCGGCGGCGAGGCGCTCGAGATAGGCGTCGCGGCTGAAGGAGCCCCGGTCGGGAGTCAGCGTGGTCCGCATCACGCCCCGGCAGCGGGTGTCGTAGATCGAGTTGAGGCTGCAGCCCGCTGGCCAGACGAAGGAGCCTGCTGCGCTGAAGAAGCGCGGATCGCCGGCATCGACACGGGCGATGTCATCCCAGTCGGGACCGCTGGCCACGACATCCGGCAGCTCGACGGACCGGATGGGGTGCCCGGCCCACTGGGCGATCAGGTGCAGGTGATGCACTCCGGCGCAGGTCGGACGGAAGCGCACGCGGAAGCAGGCCGGTCCCGCGGTGACGAACTCCTCGCGATCGCCCCGGTCGACGCGGCGCACCGGCTCATCATGGAAGCCGGCGAAGCGCCTGAGCGAGCCATCGGGCCCTCGCACCTCGAGATCGAGTGAGAAGTAGGCGGGATTGTAGGGATCCGCGGGGTAGGGATCGGGACGCAGCGTCAGGCTCCAGCGCTTGCCGGTGGCGGCCTGGAGCGGCATTGCCAGATCTTCCAGCTGCCAGGGGCCCTCGCTGTGTGCCTGAACGGCGCAGCGTCGCACGTCGAGGTGGATGGCCGCATGGGAGGCGGCCTGCGAGTAGAGGAAGAGTCCAGCATGATCGGCATCGGCAGCCGTCTCGGCGCTCCAGCGGCCGCGATTGCCTTCGGCCACCAGCGGCGCGTCATTGCCCAGGTCCAGAAGCACCAGCTGCCGACCTGGCCGGAGACGTTCCGGCAGCAGCCGCTGGAACCATCGACCCTGACGGTCGGCCCGCCAGGCTCCCATGCCCAGATCCGCCGGAGCATCGCTGGGCACATCCACCAGCACCTCATAGGCGATGGGTCCGCTGCCGGCATCCGCCAGGGGCACCAGGGTGGTCAGGGGGGCCGCCAGGGTGACGGTGAGGGACTGCTGCGGCTCCGGGGCATCTCTGGCGGCGAGGTGGACCGCGGCGTGCGCCCCCGCCAGCGTCCCTGCGGCCTGGGGGCCGTCCTGGCCGAAGGCAGCGGCAAGCAGCAGGATGAGGAGGAGCGGACGCATGGCCGACCAGGGTATACACGCGATGTGGAACCACCGTTGCTCGCAGAGTGGCCCTGCCAAGGGGGCCATCAGCGCTCCTGCGCAGCCGCCCCGATCAGCGGCTGCGGGCGGATGTCCTGCCGGTCCCCGGGAGGTCCGGTGCGGGATGGCTCGTACCGGCTCCGGCCCCGTGTCACTCGTCCGGGACAGACGGAGAAATGTCGGTCAGGTCGCTGGTGCGGTGGCAATCATAGTGCAGCCGCGGCGACCCGACAGCCTGCCGCTGGAGACCGCCATGCTGCCTCGAGCCATCCTGCTGCCCCTCGGATTGTCCATCGCCTTGGCCTCCACGGCGTCGGCGGAGCAGCTGGTGCTGTTCGACGAGGTGTTCACCTTCGCCCTGAAGGACGCGGTGCCCACGCAATCGCATCTCAAGATCCCCGCGGAACGCTTCTCCAAGGATACCCCCCATGACTGGACGCAGCCGATCGACTACCGTCATGGCACGGTGCACATCCGCTTTGAGGTGCTTGAGAAGCCCCCGGGCGATGTTCCGGTGTTCTGGAGCGTCTGCTACATCCCCAACAAGGGCCAGAAGAACAACTACGGCTGCGCCAGCTCGCCGACCTACACCACCACCGGCGTCTACGAGAAGGACGAGAGCATGACCGGCTTCTGGGAGAACGACTCGATCATCTGGACCGAGGGGGTCAAGATGATGACCCTGGTGATGAAGGCGGCCAAGGCGCCGGGCGACAACCATGCGCATCTCCAGAGCGACCTGTCGACGCTCTTCCCCACCAAGGTCCATGTCACCATCGTCCAGGTGTCCAAGGGGGCGACCTACGACCCGTCCAAGGTCCCCGGGCTGCAGGCGGGCACAGCGAAGTGATCTGCACGTCGGGAGGATCGTCGGCCAGCAAGTCTGGAGCCCACCGGTGGCGCATGCCAGCATGGTCGCACCGCATCAGGACGCGGAGACCAGCCGCAGCGCCTCGTTCATCGCCGCCATGTCGAAGGGCTTCGACAGGAAGCTGATCCTGCCCAGGGCGATGAGGCGGGCAGCGACCATTGGCTCCGGCTGCCCGCTGCAGAGGATGATCGGCACCCGCTGATCCAATGCCCGCATCGCCGTGATGGTCGCCTCGCCATCGAGTTCCGGCATGTTCAGATCCACGATCACCAGCAGCAGGGAATGGTGAGTGCGCTTGAAGCAGGACACCCCTTCGCGGCCACCGGCGGCCAGATCGACGGTGAACCCGAGCATGGTCAGCTGATCGCGGATCAACTCGCGCACCGCCTCCTCGTCATCGATGACCAGCACCCGGCCATCGGTGCGCAATGCAGGTGTTGGCGCGGGCATGGCGGGGACGCCGGCGGTGGCAACGGCATTCGCCGTGGTGCAGGAGGGCAGGACGATGGTGAACTGCGTTCCCGTCCTCAATTCGGACTGGCAGTCCAGGGCGCCGCCATGGCTGCGGATGATCCCGAGCACGCAGGAGAGGCCGAGCCCGCGTCCGGTGAACTTGGTGGTGAAGAACGGCTCGAAGATGTGCCGCCGCACCTCCTCGCTCATGCCGGAGCCAGAATCGCTGACGGTCACCACGATATAACGCCCCGCGGCAAGCGGGTAGCCAGCGATATCGTGGAGATCATCCTCGGACAGCATCGAAGCCTCGGTGCGGATGGTGATGGTGCCCTCCCGCTCGCCGATCGCCTCGTCCGCATTGATAACCAGGTTCATGATCACCTGCTGGAGCTGGACGGCGTCCCCCATCACCGGCGGCAGCTCGTCGCCGAGATCGTAGCCCACCGCGCTGCGCTTGCCGGCGCCGAAGCGCAGCAGATCGCTGGTTTGGCGGATGAGCTCGTTGATGTCGAGCGGCTGCATCTGGATCTTGGCCTTGCCGACATAGGCGAGCAGCTGCTTGACCAGATCGGCGGCGCGCCTCGATGCGGAGAGCGACTTGCTCACCTGCCCATGGGCGCTGGTGCCTGCGGCGAGGCTGTGCAGGGCGAGTTCATCGTGACCGATGATGCTGGTGAGCAGATTGTTGAAATCATGGGCGATGCCTCCGGCCAGCGCTCCCAGGCTCTCGAGCTTCTGCGTCTGCTGCAACTGGGCATCCAGCTGGCGGCGTTCCTCGAGCGCCAGCTGCTGCGCGGTGGTATCCTCGGCGAAGATCACGATGCCGCCGATCGCGCCGTCCGGCTGGAACCAGGGGTGCACCGCCCAGCGCAGCCACTGCTCGCTGCCGTCATTGCGGGTGAAGCGATCGGCTTCCTCCTCGATGACCTCGCCGGCAAACGCTCGGCGGTGGACCTCCTTCCAGCGCTCGGGGATCTCGGGGAAGATCTCGTAGTGCGACACGCCGGAGAGCTGGAGGTCGCCGAGGTGGTAATCGTCTCGCCAGCGCCGGCTAGCCACCAGGTAGCGCATCTCCAGGTCGAACATCGCCAACGCCACCGGTGCATGGTCGATGAGCAGGCGCATGACCGCCTCGTTCTTCGCCTGGCGCGAGGCCTCCGCCTGCATCGCCTCCAGCTCGCTGTGGATGCGCTCCTGTTCCCGCTGCTTGCGCAGGGAGATGTCGACGATCAGGGCCAGCACCAGCATCTGCTCGCCGATCCGCATCGGATTCAGCCCGATCTCGATCGGCACCTCATGGCCGTCCCGGTGCAGGCCGAAGAGGTCGCGTCCGGCGCCCATCGCCCGGTTTTCCGGGTTGCGGAGGAAGGAGCCGCGCAGGACGGCATGGCGGGTCCGGTAGCGCTCCGGCAGCAGCCGCTCGACGGATTGCCCCAGCAGCTCGTCCTGACTGTAGCCGAAGAGCTCACCGAGCCGGCGGTTGACCACCACGATCACGCCGCGGTCATCGATCACCAGGAGTGCGCTGGGGGTGGTCTCGATGATCGAGCGGTAGAGATCGGCATCGGCTGTCGGCTGGCTGAGCGCGAAACGCACGATGGTCTGCTTGGGCGTCTGATCTTCCGATCGCGGCGGCTGGTCGTGGATGGGCATAGCATATCCTGGCAGCGGTGGTGCGGGAGTATACCCCCAGAACGCAGCGGAGTGGAGGCTGGCGCGATGCGGCATCATGACGTCGCGCACTGTAGGACTTAGGCACCGGAGCGCAGGCAGGTCGCATCGCCGATCAATGCCCGCGGGCGCCCCTGGTGGAGGCGACTCTCACGATGGAAGTGCTGTCGTAGACGTATTTTCGGGTAGCGCTCCCGGTTCGCTGGCGGGACCGCGGTCTGCGCTCGCATGGCTGCCGGGAAGCCGACCCGAGAGCCCGTAAGCATCGGCACCGCCTGACGAAGAGATCGGCAGCTGCCGGGCGCGGCGCAGGAAGCCCGCCGTGCCCGAAGCGGCACGGCATCGGCGAGGCGTAGCGAGGCAGCCGTGCCTGCGACGGGTCGGCTAGACCACCTCATCCGGTTCCAGGCGGCAGGGATGCGCTGGATCCCCGCTCTCGATCTGGATGGTGGCATGCCCGATGCCGAAGCGGCCCTGCAGGTCCTGGGCGATGCGCGCCTGCAGGGCGTCATGGTTGGCGATGATCGGGATGACGATGTGGGCGGTGAGCGCGGTCTCGGTCGTGCTCATTCCCCAGATGTGGAGATCGTGGACCGCCGCGACATCGGGCAGACCCGTCAGATAGGTCCTCACCGCGCCGGCATCGAGGCCTTCCGGGACGGCGTCGAGGGCGAGATTGAGCGAGTCGCGGAAGAGCCCCCAGGTGCCCCAGAGGATGAGCACGGCGATCACCAGGCTGACGACCGGGTCCAGCCACAGCCAGCCGGTCGCCATCATGGCAACACCGGCCAGGACCACGCCGAGGGAGATCAGCGCATCGGAGAGCATGTGCTGGAACGCCGCGCGGATGTTGAGGTCATGGGCGAGTCCCGCCAGGAACAGCAGCGCCGTGATGCCGTTGACCACGATGCCGATGGCGGCCACCACGATGACGGTGGAGCTCGCCACCGCTTCCGGATGGGCCAGCCGGCCGATCGCCTCCCAGCCGATGGCGCCGATGGCGATGAGCAGGATGACGGCATTGGCGAGCGCGGCGAGCACCGAGGAGCGCCTCAGGCCATAGGTATGCCGGGCGGTCGGCAGTCGGCGGCCGAGCGAGCCGGCGACCCAGGCCAGGATCAGGCCGGCGACATCGCCGAGATTGTGCCCGGCATCGGCGACCAGCGAGAGGGAATGGGCGAGCACGCCATAGACCACCTCGATGCCGACGAAGGCAGAGTTCAGGATGATGCCGATGAGGAAGGCCCGGCCGAAGTGCGCCGGCGCATGGGAATGGCCGTGGCCGCCATGGTGGTGCGCGTGCCCGTGCCCGCTGGCCTGGTGCCCGTGGTCCGGGTGGTGGTCATCGTGGTGATGATGATCGTGATGACCGTGATGATCGTGGCCGGGGCTATGATCATGGCCGTCATGATCATGATGCGGGGCATGAGCGTCCGCGGCGACGTCCGCCGGCCCCTGATGGCGGTGGGCAGGGGGGCTCTGGGGGGTCGCTGAGTCAGGTGGCATGATGGCCTCGGTCAGGGCAGCATAGGAGCAGAGGCAGGGTGTTGAAGCGGGAACGACGAGCAACCTGCTCGCCAGGCGGTGCGGCAGCCGTGCGGCTCTGCCGGGTGCTGCCCCCGCGGTCGCCGGGCTGGCGTTCAACCGCGTCCAGGCGAACGCGGATCGCTACCGCCGCGGCGCCAGGCGTGCGCGCAGGATCGTGATGAAGCGGTGGTCGGCATCGGTCGAGACGATCTCGACCGGCGAGAAGCCGCGTCGCATGGCCAGCACGATGGTGACGATGCCTGCGCATAGGGTGATCAGGGTGTTCTGCCATGACACCAGCGGCCATTGCCCCGACCAGGTGAGCTCGCCGTCCGCGAAGGGCTGGAACAGGGGCAGCGGCCATTGGTCGCCGTCGGGGCCGCGGGAGCCGACGAGATCGCAGAGCAGGTGCAAGGACGCGGTCGCCAGCGCCAGCCCGGCAGCACGCCAGGAGCCGCGCGTCCAGGCGAAGGCGAGCCCCGCGAACACCACGCACGCCAGGGCATTGTGCTTAGGTGATGGTGGTAGCGATGGAACCAGTCCAGCGGATGCGCGCTGCCCGCGGTGAGGACTTCGACGGGATAGCCGAAGCCATCGATGTCCGGTGCGATGCCGGCGATGGTGATCGCCTGGCGCTCGCGGCGATCGGTCCCCGGGGCATTGGCGACGATCCAGCTCACCAGGCCATGGGTGACGGGATTCACCGCTGGCGGCCGAGCGTCACGCCGGCACGCCGGCAAGCGGTTGGTCCAGGAGCGAGCGGGCGATCACCAGCCGCTGCACCTCGCTGGTGCCCTCGTAGATGCGCGTCACCCGCGCGTCGCGCGCATAGCGCTCGGCCGGGAAGGTGCGCATGAATCCGTTCGCCCCCATCACCTGGATGGCGGCATCGGCGGCGCGCCCGGCGGCCTCGGATGCGAAGAGCTTGGCCATCGCCGCCTCGCGCGTCACTGCGCGGCCGCGATCCTTGCCTTGCGCTGCCCGCATGGTGAGCAGATGGCCGGCATCCAGATCGGTAGCGACATCGGCGAGCAGAAACTGGATGGCCTGGAAGGTGGCGATGGCGGAGCCGAACTGGATGCGGCTGCGTGCATAGGCGAGCGCGGCATCGAGCGCAGCGCGGCCGATGCCCAAGGCGAGCGAGGCGATGCCGATGCGCCCGCTCTCGAGGGCGGTGTAGATCAGCGGCAGGCCGCCCCCGAGCGGTCCGAGCAGCGCCCCCTCCGGCACCGTGCACGAGGCGAAGCGCAGCGGGACCGTGCTCGAGCCGCGCTGCCCCATCTTGTCCTCCGGTGCGCCGGCGGTCATCCCGGGCGTGCCGGCCGGGATGATGAAGGCGGAGATGCCCTTCTTGCCGGCCTTGGGATCGGTCTTGGCCCCGACGATGACCACGCCGGCGCGGTCGCCCGAGGTGATCCACTGCTTCGCCCCGTCGATGCGCCATCCCAGGGCGGTGCGCACCGCGGTGGTGGTCATCGCGGCGAGGTCGCTGCCGGCCTGCGACTCCGAGACCGCGAAGGATGCCACCAGCGCCTCGCCCGAGGTGATGCGCGGCAGGTAGGCGCGGCGCTGCTCGTCGGTGCCGTACAGCATGATCATGTCGGCCACCAGGTTGGTGACCGCCATCGCCACCGCCACCGAGGCATCGGCACGTGCGATCTCCTGGACCGCCAAGCTGAAGGCGACCATGCCCGCCTGGGCCCCGCCAAAGCTGGTGGGGGTATTCAGGCCCATCAGACCGAGGCCTGCGAGCGCGCGCAGCTCGCGCTCCGGGAAGGAGGCGGTGCGGTCGCGCTCGCGAGCACCAGGCTCCAGCTCGCCGGTGGCGAAGGTGCGGGCGATGCGCTGGATCTCCGCCTCGCGCTGGTTCGGTTCGAAATCCATGGTCACCCGCTCCTGCAGTGGGGGTTGTGCAGCGTGATCGTGTGCAGCGGGTGGTGGACGGGAACCGGGTTGTGCGTAGCAGGCTCAGGGTGCGTCATAGCGGTAGAAGCCGCGTCCGCTCTTGCGCCCGAGCCAGCCGGCAGCGACATAGCGCCGCAGCAGCACTGCGGGACGGTAGCGGTCCTCCCCCAGCTGGGCATGCAGCACCTCGGCGATCCCCAGGCAGGTGTCCAGGCCGATGAGATCAGCCAGCTCGAACGGCCCCATCGGGTGGTTCAAGCCGAGCTTGATGCCGGTGTCGATGTCCGCGACCGTGCCCACCGATTCCTGCAGCGCGACGCAGGCCTCGTTGAGGAAGGGGATGAGCAGCCGGTTGACGATGAAGCCGGGGCTGTCGGCGGCGGTCACCACCTGCTTGCCGAGCCTGCGCCCCAGCGCCACCACGGCGTCATAGGTGGCGTCGTCGGTGGCCAGGCCGCGCACCACCTCGATCAGCCGCATGACCGGCACCGGATTCATGAAGTGCATGCCGATCACCTTGCCGGGCCGCTTGGTCTGCGCCCCGAGCAGGGTGATCGAGATCGATGAGGTGTTGGATGCCAGGATCGCCTCAGGACGGGTGGCCTGGTCGAGCTCGGCGAAGAGGCGGCTCTTGAGCGCCTGGTCCTCGCTCACGGCCTCGATCACCAGGTCGCATCCCTCCAGGCCCGTGAGATCGGGAACGATGGCGATGCGGCCGAGCACCGCGGTGCGCTCTGCTGCAACCAGCGTACCCTTCTCGACCAGCCTGCCGAGCGCGGCGTCGATGCGCGCCAGGCCGCGCTCCGCTGCTCCGGCCAGCGCGTCGTTGAGCAGCACCGTGCAGCCGGCCTGGGCGAGGACCTGGGCGATGCCGCGACCCATCTGTCCCGCGCCGACCACACCGATGCGGGAGAGGGTATCCATCAGCAGCGCTCCACGATCAGGGCCACGGCCTCGCCGCCGCCGATGCACAGGGATGCGCATCCGCGCGCCAGCCCGCGCGCCGCGAGGGCATGCAGCAGCGTCACCAGCACGCGGGCGCCGGAGGCGCCGATGGGGTGGCCGAGTGCGATCGCCCCGCCCTCGACGTTGACCTGGCCCGGATCGAGACCGAGCAGCCGGCTGTTGGCCAGCGCGACCACGGCGAAGGCCTCGTTGATCTCGTACAGATCGATGCGCGACTGGGCGATCCCGGCGCGCGCGAGGGCGCGCGTGATCGCCGCTGCAGGGGCGGTGGTGAACTGGAGCGGGGCCTGTGCGACCTGGGCGGATGCCAGCACGCGCGCAAGGGGGGTGAGCCCGCGCTGCTCGGCCGCCTCGCGCGCCATCAGCACCACCGCCGCGGCGCCGTCGCTCAGCGTGGAGGCATTGCCTGCCGTCACCGTCCCGTCCGCTTGGAAGGCCGGAGGCAGGGTCGGCAGCTTGGCGAGATCGCTGCGCGCAGGCCCCTGGTCGGCATCGATCCGCGACGGCGGGCCTTTGCGCTGCGGCACCAGGGCGGCGACGATCTCGGCCTGGAAGCGCCCGGCCTGCTGGGCGGAGCGTGCGCGGCGGAACGATTCCAGCGCATAGGCGTCCTGGTCGGCACGGGTGATGCGCTGCTCGCGCGCGCACTGCTCCGCGGCCAAGCCCATGTGGACATCATGGAATGCATCCCACAGGCCGTCATGGATCAAGCCGTCGACCGCAGTGGCGTTGCCCAGGCGCATCCCGGTGCGCGCGGTCGGCAGGTAGTAGGGCACATTGGACATCGATTCCATGCCGCCGGCGACCACCACCTCGGCATCGCCCTGGCTGATCGCCTGGACGCCGAGCATCACCGCCTTCAGCCCCGAGCCGCAGACCTTGTTGATGGTGGTGCAGGGCACCCCCTGCGGCAGACCCGCACCCAGGGCGGCCTGGCGCGCAGGAGCCTGGCCGAGGCCGGCCTGGAGGACGCTGCCGAGGATGACCTCATCGACCTGGGCGCCCTCCATGCGCGCCCGGTGGACCGCCTCGGCGACCACCAGCGCACCGAGCTTGGGGGCGGTGAGGGGCGACAGCTCTCCCTGGAAGCTCCCGATGGGGGTACGGCAGGCACCGACGATCACCACCTCGCGCATCACCCGATCCTAGCCGCGGCGAGGACGATATCCACCGCGGGGGATCCGCCGCTGAGCAGGCCAAGCGGCACGCTCAGCCGTCCACGAACAGGTCCATGAACGCGTCGACCGCCATCGCGGCGAGCCGTTCCGGCTGGCCATAGGCCTGGAGGATCGCCTGCGTGCGCGCCTCGGGGAAGCATGAGCGCAGGCTGCGGGAGAACTTCTCGCCCAGCAGCGGGATGCCGTCAGCGCGCCGGCGGCGATGGCCGATCGGGTACTCGACCGCGACGCGCTCGGTCGACGAGCCGTCGCGCCATGCCACCTGGATGGCATTGGCGATCGAGCGCTTGTCGGCATCGAGGTAGTCCCGGCTGTAGGCGGGCTCTTCGCTGATCTGCATCAGCAGCCGCAAGCGGTCGATCTCCGGATGCGCGCGGTGGAAGGCATCCTCGTAGTGCTCGGCCGTCAGGGTGCCTTCCAGCAGGGCGACGGCGATCATGTACTGTAGGCAGTGGTCGCGGTCGGCGGGATTGTCGAGGGGACCCTCCTTGCAGATGATGCGCAATGCCGATTCGTGGGTCGAGACGCGGATGGCGGCGATGTCCTGCAGCCGGCCGGCCAGCAGGGGGCGCAGTTGGATCGCGGCCTCGACCGCGGTCTGGGCATGGAACTCGGCGGGGAAGGAGATCTTGAACAGCACGTTCTCCATCACATAGGAGCCGAATGGCCGCTCGCGCACCACCGGCGCGCCGCGGAAGAGCGCCTCCTGGAAGCCCCAGCGCGGCGCGCTCAGCGCCGAGGGCATGCCCATTTCGCCGCGCAGCGTCAGCAGGGCCAGGCGCACGGCGCGCGCGGTGGCATCGCCGGCGGCCCAGCTCTTGCGCGAGCCGGTATTGGGAGCGTGGCGGTAGGTGCGCAAGGGGTGGCCGTCGACCCAGGCCTGCGACAGCGCGTCGATGATCTGCGCCCTGGTGCCGCCCAGCATCCGCGTCACCACCGCGGTCGAGGCGACCTTCACCAGGATCACATGGTCGAGCCCGACGCGGTTGAAGGCGTTGCCGAGCGCGAGCACGCCCTGGATCTCATGCGCCTGGATCATCGCCGCGAGCAGATCGCGCACGGTGACCGCCGCCAGGCGGTTGCGGCACTGGTAGTCGGCCACCGCGAGGATGCCGCCGAGATTGTCGGATGGGTGGCCCCATTCGGCAGCCAGCCAGGTGTCGTTGAAGTCGAGCCAGCGGATCATGCAGCCGATGTTGAAGGCGGCATGCACCGGTTCGAGCTGGTAGGCGGTGCCCGGGACGCGCGCGCCGGTGGGCAGGGTCGCGCCCGGGACGATCGGCCCGAGATGCCGGGTGCAGGCGGGGAAGCTGAGCGCCAGCAGTCCGCAGCCGAGGGTGTCCATCAGGCAGTGGCGGGCAGTATCATAGGCCTCGGGGGAGAATGCCGGGGGCGCGAGGACGTAATCGGCGATGTCGACGAGGAGCTGGTCGCTCGGTGGGCGGACGGTGCTTGATGACAGCGACATGGAGTGCTCTCAGGGCCCGCTGCGCTCGGCGAGCGGGACGAAGGCCCGGTCGTCGGGGCCGGTGTAGGCGGCGCTCGGGCGGATGATCTTGCCGTCGCTGCGCTGCTCCATCACATGCGCGGCCCAGCCGGTGGTGCGGGCGATGACGAACAGCGGGGTGAACAGCGCGGTCGGCACGTCCAGGCAGTGGTAGGACACGGCGGAGAACCAGTCGAGGTTGGGGAACATGCGCTTGGCGTCCCACATCGTGCGTTCGATGCGCTCGGCGATGGCGAACAGCCGGGTGTCGCCGCGCTCGAGCGAGAGCGCAAGCGCCACCTCCTTGATCACCTGGTTGCGCGGATCGGCGATGGTGTAGACCGGATGGCCGAAGCCGATGATGACCTCCTTGGCCGCCAGGCGCGCGCGGATGTCGGCCTCGGCCGCATCGGGATCGCGGTAGCGCTCCAGCACGGCGAAGGCGGCCTCGTTGGCGCCGCCGTGCTTGAAGCCGCGCAGGGCGCCGATCGCCCCGGTGATCGCCGAGTGCATGTCCGAACCGGTCCCGCTGATCACCCGGGCGGTGAAGGTCGAGGCGTTGAATTCATGCTCGGCATAGAGGATCAGCGAGGTGTGCATCGCCCGCACGAAGGATGGCGAGGGCGCCCGGCCATGCAGCAGGTGGAGGAAGTGCCCGCCGATCGAGTCATCGTCGCTCTCGACCGCGATGCGCGAGCCGCTGGCGCTGAAATGGTGCCAGTAGAGCAGGGCCGGGCTGAGCACCGCGATCAGTCGGTCGGCCAGGGCGCGTGCGCCCTCGGCGCTGTGCCCAGCGTCCTCCGGCTCGAGGCAGCCGAGCACCGACACCGCGGTGCGCAGCACGTCCATCGGATGGCTGGTCGGCGGCAGGCGCTCCAGCACCGCGCACAGCTCGGCAGGCAGGTGCCTGAGGGAGCGCAGCCTGCGCTGGTAGGCGGACAGCGCGCTCGCGCTCGGCAGCGTGCCGTGGATCAGCAGGTGGGCGACCTCCTCGAACAGGCAGCCGGTGGCGAGGTCGCCGATGTCGTAGCCGCGGTAGCGCAGATCGTTGCCGGTGCGGCCGACGGTGCACAGGGCGGTCGAGCCCGCCACCACCCCGGACAGGGCGACGGACTTCTTCGGCTTGGATGCGGGTGCTGGCGGCTGCATGGTGGTCCTTGGCGGCGGTCAGTCCGGCTTCTGCTGCCGGGCGAACAGCTGATCGAGCTTCTGCTCATAGGCATGGTAATCGAGGAAGCGGTAGAGCTCGTCCCGCGTCTGCATCGCCGGGATGGCCTCGCGCTGGGTGCCCTGCTGGCGGATGGTCTGGAAGACCCTCAGCGCGGCCGCGTTCATCGCCCGGTAGGCGGCGCAGCAGAACAGCACGATATCGACACCCGCCGCGCCGAGCTCGGCGGTGGTGAAGAGAGGGGTGCGTCCGAATTCGGTGATGTTCGCCAGGATGGGGACGCCGACCGCGCGCCTCACCGCGGCATAGGTCGCCAGATCCCCCACCGCCTCGGGAAAGACCATGTCGGCGCCCGCAGCGACGTAGGCGCAGGCGCGGTCGCAGGCGGCAGCCAGGCCTTCGCTCGCCAGCGCGTCGGTCCGGGCCATGATCACGAACGCGCCATCGCTGCGCGCGTCGACCGCGGCCTTTATGCGGTCGACCATCTCCTCCTGCGGCACCAGCTCCTTGCCCGGGCGATGGCCGCAGCGCTTGGCGCCGACCTGGTCCTCGATGTGCACCCCGGCGGCACCCGCCTTGATCATCGAGGCGATGGTGCGCGCGATGCTGAAGGCGGAGCCCCAGCCGGTATCGATGTCGACCAGCACCGGCAGGGTGGTGGCGTCGGTGATGCGCCGGACATCGGTGAGGACATCGTCCATGGTGCTGATGGCGAGGTCGGGCAGGCCGAGGGAATTGGCTGCAACGCCGCCGCCGGAGACGTAGAGCGCCTGGAAGCCGGTCGCCTCGGCCATGCGCGCGGCATAGGCATTGATGGTGCCGACCACCTGCAGCGGCCGTTCGGCACGCACCGCGGCGCGCAAGCGTCCGCCAGGTGAGGCAGCAGGTGGATGGGTCGCCATGGTCGCCCCTTGCGGCAGATGCTGGTGGTGCGCAGGTCGTGCGCGACCGCACGCGCACCGCAGGGCAGCTCCCGAGGTGCCGGCCGGCGGGGATGATCACCCCCGCCGGATCGCCTGACACCCTGCGGATATGCGCTCGCTTGGCAACCCTTGCGCCGACGCTCCGCCAGCACGCCTCAACCGGGGCCGCATGCAGCATCCTGGATCGCCCTCCGCCATCGCCCGTAAGCGATGATGCGGCAGATCATTGCATTCTCGGCTCTGGTCGAGGCAGAGTCGCCCCTCGGCCTCAGGCCGAGCTGGCGGTGACGGTGCCGAAGGTTGGCAAAGTCCTGCTGAGGGCTGGTCATGCGCACCGGAGTTCGGCGGGACGGTCTCGGACGCGCCCCTTGCCGCATCGCCGGCGTTAGCAGGGGGCGATGAGCGGCAAGCGCTGGGTGATGCCGCGCTGGACCATGCTGCGCGCCGCGGGCGTCGCCATCGCCCTGACCCTGCTCGGCGATCTCCTCGCCCGGTGGGCGTGCGCTTGGAGCGCTTGTGCGATAGCAGCAGGCCCATCCCCGAGCTCGTCTGTTGACGTGCGTGGGGCTCGTCCCGCACGCTCTCAGTACCAGGTGGGGGCGATGCGCAGCCGCTCGATGTAGCGGAAGGTGCCGCCCATGTTCTTGCAGTGGCTCTGCGAGCGGATGCTCTGCGAGCTGTCCATCGGGAAGGAGATGTAGTAGTCGTCGCTCGCGCCGTCGATCCAGGCGTTCTTGATGTTGTGCACATCGGGGGTGGCGACCGCGGCGCTCCATTGCACCCGGTACCAGATGCGCATTTCCTGCTGCAGGTAGGATTGGAACAGGGAAGGATCGCTGGTGAACTGCTGGGCGAAGCCGGCGCCGACGACCTCGTTCCAGTTGTTGAAGCCCAGGGTCGCGCCGGCGCCGCAGGTGATGACGAAGGTGTCCGGCCCATCGCGGTAGGCGCGGAACCATGCCATGGAGGTGGAGTTGCCGCGCGGCGTCGGGTCGCCGACGATGAAGTCGGTGAGGGTGCCCTGGCTGGAGGTCGGATTGGTCACCACCGGCTGGGGGTCGGGATTGACCTGGAGCGGCTGGCCGAAGTACAGGCTGCTGGGATCGGTGCTGATGGGATTGTAGGCGGCGGTCAGCTGCACCGCGTAGGGCGGGCGCTGCATGACGTACATCGGGCAGCGCGCCACCCCACCTATCGCCGGCCACGACGGCCGGTCGACCGCCGCGCCATGCTGGCCGCTGACCTCGCTCAAGGCGGTCTGGAAGAGGGGCACGACATCGGTGGGCGCGCTACCCCGGCAGTTCGGGCCGATCATCGGCGTGCCATCGGCGTTCAGCTGGCGCACGTCGACCCAGCCGAAGGCCTCGCGGTGGTAGGGGTCCACCCCGTCATCATAGCCGATGCGCGAGGTCTCCTGGATGTAGTTGCATCCGGCGATGAGCATGATGCGCGCCTGGATGTCCTGCTCGAACTGCGTCGACTCCTCGGCCGAGGAGCGCTGGCGGATGAGGAAGGCGATGGTCATGCTCGCCAGCAGCGCCGAGAGCCCGGCGACCACGATCAGCACCGTGCCGGAGCGCGCCGCCGCGCAGCGGCTGATGCGGGAGGAAGGGAGGGTGCCGGTCATGGGTCGTCGAGGGTCGCGGTGTTGGATGCGACCGTGCTGGGATCGTCGTCCCAGGTCGCCCAGCCGCTGGTGGTGGTGCCGCCGGAGCCGATCTGGTTGCGCTGCAGCCGCGCCCCGCGCAGGGATGAGCCGATGCCATCCCACACCAGCTGCATCACCTGCCCGGTTATCGGGCTGGTGCAGATCACCCGGCAGACGTTGACGAAGCGGTTGGTCTTGATGAAGCGCTGCATGCTGATCTGCACCTGCGGCCAGGTCGCCGGGGACTGGGCCACCAGGCTGCTCCCGTCGGTGGTGTCCTGGTTGAAGCGCAGCAGGGTCGGCAGGTTGCCCTGATAGTCGAGGTAGTAGTACTGCTGCTGGCTCAGCGAGTTGATCGCATAGGAGTTGGTCGGGCTGGTCAGGCCCATGGCGGTGCCCATGCTCAGGCGGTAGAGGCCATGGGGATAGTACTGCGGGCCCTCGGTGCTGGCGAAGGCGCCGCCCGGGGTGTCGAGCAGCAGCGGCTCGCCGTCATCGTTGGTCTGCCCGCCGGACCAGGGCTGGTAGCATTCGTAGAGGGTGTTGGCCGGGGCGTAGTCGAAGTAGCCGTAGTAGCCGAGGGCGTTGTGCAGGCTCCACAGCTGGTTGTAGAGCCAGGAATGCAGCACCGTCACCTGGCCATAGCTGCCGAAGGAGCCGGTGACGGTGACGGTGTTCGCAGTGTTGCCGAAGATGCTGTAGCGCCCCAGCAGCACGTTCGAGTTGCACTTCTCGGCGACATTGCCGTGCCACCACACGCGCGGGTCGGCCATCGGCCAGAGCTCGGCCGGATTCCAGCCGGTGCTCAGCTCGGGGGAGCCGCCCTGGTTGTAGGGCGAGACGTTGGACATGGGGGTGAAGGGCAGCCCGCCATTCATGTCCTTGCTGCGCAGCAGCTGGTAGCTGGGATTGTCGGGGTCGTCGTAGTCGGTCCAGAAATCGAGGTGCTCATGCGCCATCTGGCAGCCGAGCCGCATCAGCTGGTTCTCGGAGGCCAGGCGGTTGACGGTGGTGATGCTCTGGCTGGCGACGCGGAAGCCCGCCATCATGGTCAGCAGGATGACCATGCCGAGGGAGATCGCGAGCATCAGCTCGATGAGGGTGTAGGCGGCGGCAGGAGCGCGGCGGGCGGCGGTCATTTGAGCTTCAGCGTCAGGCGCGGATCGTAGTAGTTGTAGCGCGAGACCAGCAGCGCGCGCAGGCGGATCGAGGGCGGGATCGGCCCGCGGTCGAGCTTGCCGTTGAAGTTGCGGTCGGCGCCCCACAGGCCGAGGAACATGGCGATCGAATTGGTCGAGCCTTGGAACTTGTCGTAGCCCTCGCCGTCGCTGCTGAGGATGCGCATGCTGCTGACATTGGCGCCGGTCGGCATGGTGGGCACGCCGGCATTGGTGTAGATGATGATCTTCTCGGGATTGCGGAACTGGAAGATGTGGTGGTCGGGCCACAGGCAGGCGCCCATGCGGCTGGCCATGGTGATCGGCTGGCCGTTGCTGATCTTGGGCGAGGAGAAGAGGTATTTGCTCGCATCGATGGTGGCGCTGGGCGCGGTCTCGACGTCCTGGTACGACTGCCAGTCGACCGACCAGAACACCAGCTGGCGGCAGCGCTCGGCGGGCTGGAACGGCTTGGCCAGGGTGAAGTTGCTGGAGATGGTGCTGAAGCGCGTGCCGGTGGGATCGATGGGGGTGTCGGGGAAGCTGTAGCTGCGGCCGATGTTCTGGATCGCATGCGCCGGCAGCGGGCGCCACTGCTGGGCGGTGGTGGTGGTGCCGGAGATGGTCCCGGAGAGCGGCGGCGAGAGCAGATCGTACTCGATCAGCGGGTAGTCGGTCATGATCGCCCGCTGGGTGGGCCGCGGCGCACCCCAATCGTAGGGCTGGCTGGCGCAGTAGAGCATCGCCATCTGCATGCACAGCTCGTGGTAATAGACGATCAGGTCGTGGGTCAGGGTGATGGCGGGCGACGCCAGGGTGCTGTTCGGCGGGGTGATGGAGGGGATGGTCAGCCCGGTGCCGGTCGAGGGCTGCCCGCCGAGCTGGGCCAGCGTGTACCAGCGGGTCATGCAGGCCGAGGCGTGGGCGAGGAAGCGCAGCGACTGCACCCAGCTCCATCGTTGGATCTCGGGCACGACGGAGGCGTTGGTGAAGCTCGACATCGCCGAGGCCACCTGGGTGGTGGGGGTGAAGCCGCTCGCCGGCGCGTAGATCGAGCTGGGGACGCCCTTCTTGGCGCAGTACCACAAGGCCGCCTGGAGGTAGCTCATCGCGCCGGAGGCCTGGTGATTGCCGGTCAGCCCGTAGGCCAGGTAGCCCTGGGTGAACACCGTGCTGATGTCGCCGTCGATGGTGCCGCCAGTGCCGTTGGGATTGCCGGGGGCGCTGTCCGGGCCATTGGCGCCCACGCCTTCCCACAAGTTGATGAAGGCGGGATAGGAGAACGCGGGATTCCCGGCATAGATGAAGGAGACCGCATCCGGCGGCAGATGGTCCGGGGTGACGGCCGCCCCGGTCCAGTTGTAGCCGTAGCCCTCCTTCTCGCCGTGACCGGGGGGGGACGGGTAGGACTGGTAGTAGGGCCAGTCCTTCCAGGCGAGGTAGGCGACGTTGTTGTTCTGCGCATAGCCGGTGATGGCGAACACCAGGCGCTGGGTCTGGTTGTCGGTCGGCAGGGTGCTGTTCTGGGCCTCGACGGTATCCTCCAGGCCGCTGGTCTCCTGCGCCTGCGAGTAGTAGAGGTTGCCGCCCTGGGAGAGGATGTTCTGGATCTCGTCGTTGTCGGAATCCAGACGCTGGGCGATGACGGTGGGTACCGGCATGATGCCATAGCGCGACGCCGAGACCCGCGATTCGAGGTCGGGTGTCATCACCCGGTAGCCGCACGGCACCTCCCAGGAGTCGGGGGCCTCGGTCTCGATGCTCGGGCTGGTGGTCGAGGTGTCGGCGAATTCCTGGACGATCTCCTCCGCCTTGACCCCGGCATAGATGCGCATGCGCGACATCTGCTCGGCCTGGATGCCGACCGGGAAGAGCATCAGCACGCTGACCACGCCGAAGGAGGCGATCGCCAGGGAGATGGCGATCTCGAACAGGGTGAAGCCGGACGATCTGCTGGGGCGGTGCACCGGAGCGGGCGGGGAGGCAGCGGACATCAGATGCGCCCTTCCTGGTCTCGGGGTGGGTGGTGATCGCTGCAGCGGTCGCAGGCGCGCGGTAGGCGCAGCGGTGAGCCGATGTGGGCCTCGTGGACCCATCGCCCGATGGTCTCTGCCTGCGGGTCAACGCCGGCCATTCTATCAGGTAGCGGCTCGACGTCTGTAGGAAGCTTGCGTGTTTAGACTAGACCTTAATTGACATCAGCGCTGCGCAGCGGTGCGAGGGCCGTATCTGGATGCAATCCCGCCTGCGAACCGGACACCGGATGTGGGTAGGCGAAGCGGCGCTGTATCACCGCATGCTCGTGCGGCATTGACGAGGCAGAGCGGCAGGTGCGGGTGCGGGTGCGACAGCACCCAGCACACCTCCGAATAGCACTGGTTAGCACTCTCTTCAGCTCGATTTGGCCAGTCCCGCGATTTCTGGCGGCCTCACCCGAGGTGGCCGCACGGCATGTCTCGACAGCAGCGCTGCGGCGCGCTGGCGACCAGCGCCGGAGCAGCGATGCAACTCGTTATCTGGTCGCCATCTCCAGCGGTTTTCACGCGCGAGGGTGCGGACCGCGGACGATCCGCGGTCCGGTCACCCGGCGGATGACCAGGCAGCACAGGCCCGGTGAGTGACGAAGACGCTGCGCAGAGCACGGCGCAGCGCAACGACGGGCTTGCTGAAACATATCAAAATGATATGTATTTTCAGTCCCTGGTGGTCGGCGGAGCCAGCGCTGGCGGCAGCACCGTCGCGGCCGCAGTCAGCGGAGGCGCAGGCGCATCCGGCCACGCGTATCGCCTTGTGCCCGGTCCAGCCCGTCCAGGTCGCCTGTCACACTGGCAGGACGAGCAGGTTTCTCCGTCAGTCCGCTGTGCGTGCCATCATCCTCGCCTCCGCCGTCCGCCGCGCTGGCATCGCCTCTTCACCGAAAGGGTCTGCGCGTGTCCAGAGCCATCACCGCCGCCATCATCATCCTGGCCTTCCTCGTCGTCCATCCGCTGGCGGTGTGCGAGGACATCCCCCTGATCGATGCCGCGGATCCGGGCAAGGGCTGGCACTTCAACAACGGCGCCGAATTCCCGGGCGCGAAGGGTTCTGTCAGCGTCGATCCGATGGTGGTGAAGGATGGCAAGCCCAGCCTGCGCCTGATCTCCGACCTCAGCGGCGGCGGCAACTACTGCGACATGAGCCGTGACGTAGCCGAGCAGAAGCTCGAGGTCGAGAGCGTCTCGTTCTGGCTCAAGGCCCCGGGCCTGAGCGGGGTCAGCATGCGCCTGATCGACGGCGTGAACCGCTGCCACCAGATCAGCCTCAAGCTCGATCCGCCGTCCGACGACTGGCGGCTGGTCACCTTCCCGATCCAGCGCTTCTTCGAGAAGCGCGGCACCGCCGAGGCCGTGCAGGGAGTGGAGAAGTACGAATCCTGGGGTGGCGATCCCAAGCAGGGGGACGGCTGGATCGGCCAGCTGCGCGCCTTCATCCTGCTGGTCGGCCGCCATGGCGTGGCCTCGTCGGTATGGATCTCGCAGCTGGTCGCCTCGGTGCGCGCGGGGACCATCGGCTGGTCCTGCGGCTTCGAGGATTCCTCCGCGCTGCCGAGCGGTTGGAAGCATGAGGGCGCGGTCTGCGTGGTCGGCCAGGATGCCTTCAAGGGCTCACGCGCGGTGATGCTCGAGCGCAGCGCGGCGACGCGCAATCAGCCATGCTCCCTCACCAGCGCGAGCTTCCCGGTCGCCCCCGGGCTGTGGGAGGTTTCGGCGGCGCTGTCCACTGACCTCGAATCGCCCGATGCCTCGTACTGCGGCTCGCTGCATTTCGAGGCCTTGGATGCCCATGGCGCGGTGATCGAGTCGACCGAGATCGCCACCCCCTATGGCCAGCGCGCCTGGCAGCTGGTGGGCAAGCACGTGGTCACGCCGTACCAGACCGTCAGCGGCCGCCTGGTGGCACGCATCGAGAAGACCGTCGGGCGCTTCCGCCTCGATGAGTTTGGCGTCAAGCCGCTCAATACCGCACGCAAGCTCCCGGCGGTCGAGCGCCTGGTGCTGTCGACGCCCGCGCTCGGCAACCTCTTCACCCCGGAGGCCGCGCGCACGGTCACCCTCACGGTCGAGTCCACGCGCGAACTCGCCGACGCGGAACGCGTGCTGAGCTGGTGCGTGCGCGACAACTGGGGCGCCGAGCAGTCCGCGCCGGCGACCGTGACGGTGGCTGCTGACGGGAGGAACAAGAACCGCTTCCGCTACCGCGCCAGCGTCGATCTCGCCGCCATCCCGCTCGACATCGGCCGCTACTACGAGATCCATGCCCAGGTCCCGCTCGCCGACAACGAGCCCTACCGCAACAGCGCCGGCTTTGCCATCCTGCCGATCGCCGCCTCAAAGGCCTTCCCGCCATCCAAGATCCCGTTCACCTCGCGCGATTGGGACAACCGCATCGGCGAGTACATCCGCCTGAGCGACCGCCTGGGCTTCCGCATCATCGGCCTGTGGGGCGGGGCGGAGGTGGCACCGCCATACAAGGCCGGCGCACCCGGCATCGAGCTGTGCAAAGAGCTCGGCGCGGCGGTCCTCACCGGCTGCCCCGCCAACCTCAATGCCATCGAGTACCACCACCCCGGCTGGGAGAAGTGGACCGACGAGGCGGCCATCCGCGGTGCGGTGCGCAGCTGGTTCACCGCCTATGGCAGCCATCCGATCAAGCCCATCGTGGTCAACCTCGGCAATGAACCGCATGGCACCGGGGAGCAGGTGAAGCAGCAGGTGCGGGCCTACAAGATCGCCTACGACGAGATCAAGAAGGCGGCTCCTGACGCCATCGTCGTGGCGACCTCGGTCCCGGCCACCGAAGAGTACTTCCAGGCCGGCTACCAGGACGCCTGCGACGCCTTCGACTTCCATGTCTACGAGACCCCTGCCGACGTCCGCAGGGGGCTGAAGGAGTACCAGGTGCTGATGGCCAAATACCACTGCGTCAAGCCGGTGTGGGCAACCGAGATCGGGCTCAACAGCCAGGGGCTGACCAGGCAGCACATCGCCTCCGACATGATGAAGAAGTTCGCCGCCTTCTTCGGCGGCGGCGGGGCCAACATGAACTGGTTCGACCTGCTCTATCCGGATGGCGATGGCAAGGCCCTGGGGACCTCGGGCGACGCGTTCAACATGTTCGACAGCCGCTACAGCGCCTATGCCGCGCGCATCGATGCGGTCTCCTGCTACAACCTCATCAACGGCATCCTCGACAAGACCGTGGCGCAGGAGCGCATCTGGAGCGACGGCACCTACGCCTGCCTGTTCCGCAATGCCGAGGGCAAGTGCTTCGCCATCATCTACCGCGAACAGGGCCGCGCTGACATCACCCTGCCGCTGGGCGGGGCCAGCGATGTGGTGGCGATCGCCATCGATGGCCGGCGGACGGCCCTGACGGCCTCCCCGCGCGGCATCGGACTGACTGTCGGTCCCGATCCGGTCCTGCTGAGCTATTCCGGAGCGGCCACCCTGCCCGAGCGGCTGGGCGAGCCGATGCTGGCGATCACCGCCTCGCCGGTGCGCCTGATGCGCGGCACCCCCGGGGTGGTCGAGGTGACCACCAGCGGCGATGCCAGCCTGGTGTCGCTGACCGCCCCGCCGGGCTGGACCATCGCGCGCGCCGGGGCGAAGCCGCTGCGCTTCACCATCATCTCGCCCGAGGCCAGCCTGGCGCGCGAAGGCGACATCATCGTGCGCCTGGCCGATCCGGCCGGCGGCTGCATCGCGCTGGCCGGCTGCCGGCCCATCCTCACCGGCCGGCTTGCGGTCGAGCTCCGCTCGCACGCTCATGACGGCAAGCCGGCGATCGAGATGGTGGTCTCCAACCAGTCTCCCCAGGCGCAGAGCGTGACCTGGGCGCTGACCCTGGTGGCCGAGCGTGCGCTGGTCGGCGGGACCTATGCCGCACCGGTCAAGACCACCGCCTACTTCGGTGAAGCGGGCACCGGCTCGCTCGCGGTCCCGGCCGCCAACCAGGCGCAGGTCGCGATACCGCTGGTCGGCACCGCGGCGGGCCGGCTGTACCAGGTCGCCGCCGTGATCACCGATGCCAGCGGCGGCACCATCACCGCCGAGGCCGAACTCGCCCCCTGAGCGCGGCTCCGCCGGGCACTCAGCGCCAGGTGACGGTCACGGGAGCGGCACTGGGCGCGATGGCGCAGCGGATGATGCGGTTCAGGCAGGTCGCCGGCAGCGTCGTCGTGCCCGGTGCACGCACCGCCACCACATCCGTAGGCGTGCCATCGCAGGCAATGGTGACCGTCAAGGGGACGGCATAGAGGGCCTCATCGAGCGGACTGGTGAGCAGGATGGTGGCGCGGTGATCGCCCATGGTGGCGGTCAGCGTGCAAGCGGCCACCTCCCGGCGGTAGCGGCCGATGGTGCCCAGGGGGGCGATCCACAGCTGCGCCTGCTTGCCGGCGATGTAGTCGAGGTGGCTCTGGAACACCGCGCGGTTGGCAAACGGGGAATAGCCCTTCTCGATCGCATGGATCATGCCGGTCAGCAGGGAGTGGCTGGCGATCGCGGCATCGACCCAGGCGTTCGCCTGCTCGACGGTGAAGCCGGCGCCGCCGTAGGCCTTGCGTTCGCCGCCAGTGGACACTGCATGGGTGGCGGCGACCAAGGCTCGCGATTCGGGCGTCTCGGCGTTGTAGGGATAGCAGAAGGTCACGCAGGGCATGCCGATCTCGGCGGCGATGCGCCGCTGCGCACCGACGATCTCCTGCTCGAGCGAGGCCGCAGCGGTCGTGCCGAAGTTCGGATGGGTCATCGAGTGGTTGCCGATCTCATGACCGCTTGCGGCGATCCGGCGCCAATCATCCCAGCCGGTCGCCTGCGCGCTGCCTGCCCCATCGTGGACCTTGCCAGGGTTGATCACGAAGGTGGCTTTCAGGCCGAGCGCATCGAGCATTGGCACGGCGATCTGCACCTGCTCGGGCAGCCCATCGTCGAACACCAGGGCTATGGCCGCGGCCTTGGCATCCATCCAGCGCGCGACCTGAACGGGGCCGGACCGGGGCAGCGGCTGGGACTCCGCCCCGTATGCACCGGCCAGCACCGGCAGCAGCAGCATCACTGGCAGCAGGTTGGTGATCGACCGCGTCCCGGACATGTCAGCTCCAGCGCACGACCCTAGCGCGCTGGAGCATGTGCACAATGCCAGCCAATGCCGGCTGCAGGCCATTCCCGGCTGGTCCGTGGTCAGCGCCCGATATCCATGGAACCGTGCACGGCGGCCGCCCGCGGGGCGGTGCTGACCAGGGCGATGCGGGTGATCACGACCACCCCGGCGGTGGACGGCTGTGGCGCCTGCCAATAGTCGGCATGGGAGATCTGCACGCGCAGGAGCGCGAGATCAGGCGTGTCCAGGCCGCGTGGGAACCAGTTCGCCAGCGTTGCACGCCAGACGGCCTTGAGCTTGGCGTGATCGTCGACGAGGCGGGCGGAACCGCTCACCGACACGTAGCGCCGCGCCTGCAGATCGACATAGCTGAGGTTCACCGCCGGATGTGTGGCGATCTCGGCCGCGACCGGGCTGTTCTTGCTGACGACGAACCACAGCTGGCCGTCGGACTCCTCGTCCTGCACCGCCAGGGGCCGGCTATAGAGGTGGCCATCGGTATCGGTGCTGGTGATCATGGCGATGGGGATGCCGGCGATGAGCTGATTCAGCTGATCGAGCGGCGTGGTGGTTTCGGTGATAGTCATGGGGTAGTTCCGTTGAGTGGTGCGGATGGCGCCCACAGCAGAGCGGAAGTGCGGCCGCATCCACACTCCACCAGTACACTCAGCGGCGATCATGCCGAAGTCTGGTGGCGCAGGACGACCTGCGGTCGGGACGTGTCCGCAACGCTCGGGCTCGCCATCTGGGGCTCCCGTCACCACGGCGCGGGTGCATACCGGATGGTGCGGGCCAGCAAACGGCCGAGTCCGCATATCAGTAGCCGGTACGGCCGCTGGGCAGGGGCGTGCCTTCAGGACCGCGGTTGGACGATCGGAGTGGCCGGCGGCGCTTCCGGAAGGGGGTCCTTGAGCAGACGCTTCCATAGCTGGATCAGCGGCTCGAGGTCGCTGGCAGCACGCGGGATGGCGACGGCGTCGGTGATGCCGAAGGCGCGCAGCCGCTGGAGCGCATCCGGGCTGTCCGCGTTCAGGAGCACGACCGTCTCGATCGCCTTGAAGCGGGTGTTGGTGCGCAGCATGTCGAGGAAATGCTGCCCATTGGTGCGCGGCAGATCGATGTCGAGGAGGACGGCACGCGGCTTGGGCGAGTCCCGGAACGGTCCCAGGCGGTTGAGGTATAGCAGGGCGTTCGACGCGCTGCTCAGGCTGTGCAGGATGCCGAGCGCATTGCTCTGGGAGAAGGAGGCGGCGACACGTTCGCGCTGCGCTTGATTGGCATCAACATGCAGGACATGAGGTTGGGTGAACATGCGGAGTCACCGCTACTGTAGATGAGGCCGCTGGCAATGCCAGCAGGCAGAACAGCTGTATGGCGCATCCAAGCGCAGCGCTGCGACCACCGTGATCCGGGCGCATCCGCCAACATCGCTGCCGGGCGCAGCGGCGCCGGCGGTGATGCATGCAAAACGCAGGAGTCCCGCAGGCCCAGGCGCGCGCTGTCGAGGTCGCGTGCCGAACGCCGTGGCATTCCACCATCGGGCTCTACGGTGAGCCGCTCGCGCCACCATTTTCCGCGCTACCCGGACGCACCATGACGACACCTTCGACCGCCCCATCTCCGGCTGCTGCATCCCGTCCAGCGGCGCAGCTGTTCACCAGCCTGACCCAGCGTGGGCTCACCCTGCGCAACCGCATCGCCATGTCGCCGATGTGCCAGTACAGCTGCGCGGCTGATGGCATGGCCCAGGACTGGCATCTGGTGCACCTGGGGTCGCGGGCCAGCGGCGGCGTCGGGCTGGTGATCACCGAGGCGAGCGCGGTCAGCGCCGCCGGCCGCATCTCGCCCGCCGACCTCGGTCTTTGGACGGATGATCACATCGCCCCGCTTGCGCGTCTCACCCGCTTCATCGCCAGCCAGGGTGCCGCTTCCGCCATCCAGCTGGCCCATGCTGGACGCAAGGCCAGCCGTCGCATCCCGGCGGCCGGCGGCGGCGTGCTGCCGCCTGCCGCCGGCGGCTGGACGCCGCTCGGGCCCAGCGCCGTCGCCTTCGCGGCCGGCGATCCGATCCCGCGCGCGCTGGATGACGAGGGCCTCGCCGCGGTGACGGAGGATTTCGTCGCCGCCGCGCGTCGTGCCGTCGAGGCCGGCTTCAGCCTGGTCGAGCTGCACGCGGCCCATGGCTATCTGCTGCACGAGTTCCTCTCGCCGCTGTCAAATCAGCGCACCGATGCCTACGGCGGCAGCCTGGCCAACCGCCTGCGCTTCCCCTTGGAGGTGGTGCGCGCGGTGCGCGCGGTGCTGCCCGAGGCGATGCCGCTCTGGGTGCGGGTATCAGCCAGCGACTGGGCTGCCGGCGGCTGGGACCTGGCGCAGACCATCAGCTTCGCCATCGAATTGCGCCAAGCGGGGGTGGACCTCATCGATGTCTCGAGCGGCGGCCTGGTACCCAACGCGGTGGTGCCGGCCGAACCGCTCTACCAGGTGCCCTTCGCCACCGCCATCCGCCGCGACGCCAGCATCGCCACCGGCGCGGTCGGGCTGATCACCACCGCCGAGCAGGCCGAGTCGCTGATCGCCGGCGGCGATGCCGACATCGTGCTGCTCGGCCGCGAGCTGCTGCGCAGCCCCTCCTGGGCGCTGCAGGCGGCCGAGCGCCTCGGTGCCGCGGGCGCCTGGCCGGCGCAGTACACCCGCGCCGCGCCGCCCAGGCGCTGAGCAGTCCGCCGCCGCCATCGCTCACGGTGTGGATGGGGGCAGGGGACGGTGCGGCGGCACCAGCAGCCGCGAGCGGGCGAGCAGGTCCTGGCGGAAGACCCGGCCGAGCAGGCGATAGAGTTCCGGATCGCGTTCTGCCAGCTCAGCGGGGGACTGGAAGAAGTATTCGCTCACCACGGCGAAGAACTCCGCCTCGTTGGTATAGCCGTAGGCGGGTATGCCGGCGTCCTGCCCGGCATGATGCGCGAGGTGCTCGTGCACCAGGGTGGTCCACGGCCGCAGGCAGTCGCGCGGCAGGGTGGCGGGGATGCCATCGATCGCGCCATCGGACTGGTCGATGAGATGGGCGAATTCATGGATGCCGACGTTGTGCTTGCCGGCCGACGCCGAGAAGCCGGCCAGCAGCTCGGGCTTGGAGAGGATCATCACGCCATCGAGCATGCCCGCTCCGCCGACCATGCCGAGCGCCAATGTCGGATGGGCGTTGTCCTGGCGGAACTCGGCATCGAAGGGCTCGGGGCGGCACAGGATCTTGCGCAGCGAGGAATACTCCCACGCGGGGAAGGAGAACACCGGGATGACCGCGCTGGCGGCGACCAGCAGGCGGCAGGTGTCGTCGACCTCGCAGCCGACGCCGATGATGGGCTTCTCGTCGAGGAAGATCGCGAGCATCTGTTGGAAGCGCTGGCGCTCACCCTGGTCCAGGCCCGCGTAATAGGGGATGCGCTCGCAGAGGATGTCATCCCAGGCCGGCGGGAAGGGGCGCTGGATGAGGGCGCAGCGCCGCCGGATGATGCTGGTCTCGCCGCGGTAGATCAGGGTGGCGAGCGCGCCGGCGAGCGCCGTGGCGGCGAGGCAGCCGATCGGCGAGGCATTCACGCACAGGCTGAGGATGGCGGCCAGGATGGCGCCCGCCCCGGCCTCTGCCCTGGCCCAGCGCCGGGTGGCGCGGATGCGCCTGGCATCGGGGATCACCGAAGGTCCGGCGCGAGAGGTGAGGGAGGGGGGCTCATCGGTCTCGCCCATCCTGCGGCTGGCAGGCGGATCGGAAACCCCCCGCCGGGCCATCCCGGCACGTGCTCAGGGGCGTGCGCCCTGGGTGACCACCAGGGAGGAGAGCGGATACCAGCCGCCAGCGGTGCGTCCGGCGATGGCGAGCGCGATCGACGGCAGCGGATCGCCGCGCTTGGCCACCACCCCGACCATCAGGTGGTAGGTGCCGGGGGGGGCCTGGGGGAAGCGCAGCGTCACCGCTTCGGTGGTCTGGTGATCGGGGCGCCAGTCGGCGGGATGCGACTGCTCGGGCCAGGCGATGTCCGCCAGCTGGCCGGCGTCGTCGTAGAGCGCCAGCGCCACCGCGGCGGGGACGTAGATCGGCGCCACCCCGTCGTTGCTCCAGGTCAGCTCCAGGTGCGCCTCCTGCCCGCGGGCCAGGCGGGCGGGCACCACGGCGCGCGTCAGGGCGACGTGGTAGCCCATGCGGTTGGCCAGCAGGTCGATGAGCGGACGCTCGGCGGCGAGGAAGGCGAGCGACTCGGCGCCGCCCTGGCTCAGCCCGATATAGCTCGGTTTGCCGTTCTGGACGCAGTCCAGGAGCAGGTGCCCCTCGCCATTGGCGCTCTTGGCGCCGTCCCACCAGCCCTTCTCCTTCATCCAGGTGTAGGTGCCGTAGAACTCGAAGACTCCCGGAGCATGCCCGAAGGCGCGCAGCACCTCGCTCCCGTCGCTGTTGCCGCAGATGCCATCGCGCCGCGCCGCCACTCCCTGGGCGACCGCCCAGTCGTAGACCGCGGCATGGGCCTTGGCCTCGGCCGAGATGCACAGCCGGGTGCGCTTGAAGGCGTCGAGGTGCAGCTGCACGTGATGGCGGAACTCATCGACGGTCAGCTCATGGCCGCCGAAGGGGTACATGTGCCCCTCGCCCCAGTTGCCGTAGGAGCGGATGTCGATGAAGGCGATGCGCGGATCGCCATCGTAGCGCTTGCCGAGGGCGGTCAGGAAGGCCGCGAGCTTGGCGAGGAACACCGGATTGTTGAATTCCGGCACCGCCTTCACCCCCGGGGTGCCGGCGTACGGGTTCGCCAGCGTCTTCATGTCGATGAGGCGGCAGGCCGCGCCGGCATCGAACACCCACTTGGGTGTCACGTAGGGATCGCCCGAATGCGAGTTGGCGCACATCACACCGAAGGCGAAGGTCTTGCCGAGTGCACTCCAGCCGCTGAGCGCGTCATCGATCACCGACCAGGCGTACTCGCCCTCACGCGGTTCGATCTGCGACCAGGCGAAGCGGTGGTAGCCCAGCGCCCCGATCGCCAGCGCCTTGGGGTCCTGCCAGCTGGCCATGCCGTAGAGCACCCAGCCCTTGCCGGGGTTCAGCAGCACGCTGCTGATGAGCTGCGGACTGACGCTGATGGCATCGCCCGGCTCCTCGGCCATGGCAGGCAGCTGGACCAGGGCGAGCAGGGTGAGCAGGGCGAGGTCGCCGTGCAGGCGGAGTCGGGTCATCGGGATCATGCCCAAGGAGAGGTTAGGTGGCCGCAGGCGTTGGCGGGAGTTCCCGTCTGCACGCCGGCTCATGGGTGAGGCAGCATATTGACGCTCTGATGCGCGCCAGCGCGACGACCCTTCAGCCGCTTGAGCTCGGCGATGATGACGATGCTGACGATCACCAGGAGGTGCCATGAGGTGAGCTTCTGCCAGTAGACCGGGTGCCAGCCATGGTGCTGGTTCGGATAGCGCCAGGCGCCGAGGTAGGTGGCGATGTTCTCCGCCAGCCAGATGAACAGTCCGATGAGCACGAAGGCGAGGATGATCGGCATCCGCCTGGCGGCGCGGTTGCAGCTGAAGTGCACCCACGAGCCATGGAAGCACCAGACGACCAGGGCGAACAGCACCAGCCGTGCATCGGGGAACACGTGGTTGGTGAAGAAGTTGGCGTAGATCGCCAGCGCGATGGCGCAGCAGGTGCGCGTCGACGGCCAGCCGGTGAGATGCAGGTCGAAGCGGCGCCAGGCTTGGCAGACATAGCTCGCCACGCTGGCATAGAGGAAGCCACCGAAGAGCGGGACGCCGCCGATGGCGGTCCAGGCGGGGGTGGGATAGGACCAGGAGCCGATGTGCACTTTCCACAGCTCGAGGCAGAAACCCAGCGCGTGGAAGACCAGGATCACCAGCACTTCGTCTGCACTCTCCATCCGCGTCGCGTACATCGCCACCTGCATGCCGATGCACAGCGCCAGGAGCAGGTCGTAGCGTGGGATGCCCGGGATGGCCAGCACATGGGTGGCCCCGAGCATGGCGAAGATGAACAGCGGGAAGAGGCACGACCAGGCCTCCTTCCGGGCGAAGGCGCACAGCTCGATGAGGGCCCGCCACCACCCTGGCCGGCGGGGGTCGTCGGCGAGGAAGGCGGGCACGCGGACGGCGCCGACCGCCAGGTCGCCGACGGAGCTCGCGTCAGGGTCGCGCGCCGGAGGGGCGCCCTGGCCGGTGCCGCCGGGCTGCGGTCCGGTCATGCGCGCCTAGGGGGTGGCATCGCGGGCCGGCAGCGGGCGCGATGACGGCGACTCATCACGGAGCGATGCCGTGTCCGTCTCATCGGCGCCACTCAGCCATGGCATGCCACTATTCCATGCCCGCAGCGTCGTGCCACCGCCTGCTGCCGCACCCCCGCGCAGCAGGTACATGGGCGGGCGGCACCCCTCAGGGCGTGCCTGGCCAGTCGGCGGCTGCATCCGCATCGGCATCGGCCGCCTGGATCAGTCCACGATCGACCTGGCTGAGCAGCGCCAGCGAGGCGAGTTGGAAGGTGCGCAAGGCCCTGGTGAGCTCCGCCGGCGGGCGGGGCTGACCGATGGCGGGCGCGACTTCGGCCTGGAGCGCCCCGAGGGCGGTCAGGTCGGTGGCGATGATGGTGTGGCTCAAGGTCCCGACCAGATCGGCATCGGCCTGGGCGAGCGCATCGTGCAGCACCAGGAAGCGCTGCGCGAGGTGCGCCGCATCGTGGTCGAGCATGGCGAGCACGGCGATGCTCTGGTAGAGGCTGGTGTCGATCGGGCCGTCGAAGAGCTCCAGGGTGCTGTCGAGGTCGCGGAAGCGGCTGACCGCCTCCAGCGGGGTCAGGCCGGTCAGCAGCAGGAGATTGGCGGAGGTCTGCAGGTCGTGGCCAGGCAGCAGCCCATCGCCGAGCAGCATCTGGTAGGCCTCCTCGATGCGCCCGGCGATGATCTCGGGGCTCTGGTGGATCTGCGTGAGGGCGGCGAACACCGGGATGTCGCCAGCTCCGACCAGCCAGCGGTGCAGGCGCTTCAGCCGATCGTGGAGCTCCTTGAGGCGATGGGCGTCGTGTAGGCCGACCGGGCGGTGCCCCGGGGCCTGGTGCAGGATCAGGGCGGTCATGGTCAAGGCGAAGGGATCGCAGCTGAGGCCGACATCATCCAGCGCATCCTTGGTCCTCAGCCGCCAGATGACGAAGTCGCGCATCGGCACATCATGCTGGACGAGCAGGGCGGCGATGACGAAGCGCGCCGGCGAGGCGAACTCGCGGAACCACTCCGCCAGGGAATCGAGGCAGATGGCGGTGAGGCGTATCGCGTCGGCGATGCCGGCCGGCGAACCGCCCTTGGTCGTGGCGACCTGGGCGGCGATGCGCAGCCAGAAGGGATCGGCCCAATCGCCCCGCTCCTCCTCGAGGGCGGCCAGCATCTCGCGGTAGCGTTGGAGGATGTTCGGCATGATCAGGGGAGAGGGATTCATGGCGTTTCCTTTCTGTGCGGCGCGGCGGACGGTGCTGGGCGCGGGAAGGTGGGGCCGGTGCCTGAGTCGATGGGATAACGCGGGATGCATGAAGTAAAGAGATATCAAGATCGTGAGATCTGGTAATACATGCCGGCATGACCGGCATGCGCCCAGGGTGGAGCTTGACTAAAAGGATAAAGAGACACTCTTATCCTTTATAGAGGTGCCGGAAGCGCTTCGCCGCCGCCCCGATGCGCCGCACACGGAGGATGCCATGGAACAATCAGCACCAGCACCATCACCCGCGCTGATCGCCTCCTTCGCCGAACTGGGCAAGGACGACCAGGCGATCGCCGGCGGCAAGGGCGCGAATCTCGCCGAGATGTCTCGGGCCGGCCTGCCCGTGCCCCCCGGCTTCGTGGTCACCGCCGNNCCCGCGGGCAGGGCGGCATGCAAAGCCGCCTGGCGCAGCTGTACGCCCAGGCGAATGCCGACGACCCGGTGGCCCTGGAGCAGAGCGCCCGTGCGCTGCGCGCCCTGGTGGTCGAAGCAGGAATGCCCATGGCGGTCGCGGATGGCATCCGTACTGCCTATGCCGCGCTCGGCGGCGGCCGGGTCGCGGTGCGCTCCTCGGCCACCGACGAGGATTCCGCCGACAGCTCGTTTGCCGGCATGCATGAGACCTACACCAACATC
>PLEW01000225.1 GCA_003136555.1 Planctomycetota bacterium
GGCGGTCGAGGCCGACGCGGGCCTGGCAGCGCCTTCTCCGGCGGATGCCGACCCGGCAACCCAGAGCGCGCTGGCCCAGCCGGCCGCCTCGCCGGCCTCGGCTCCGGCCCAGGCGGCACAGCCGTCACCGCAGACCCAAGCGGCGCTTCAGGCCCAGCACACCGCCAACGATCTGCAGCAGCAGGCNNCGCGGCCGAGCAGCAGGCGGTCGCTGCCGAGACCAAGGCGCTCGATGCGCAGCTGGGCGCACTCTCCCAGCTGCGTGATGCCGCCCAGCAGTCCGGCGATCCCCAGGCGGAAGCGGCGGCAGCCGAAGCAGCGGCCAATCTGACCGCAGCCGAGCAGGATTCCTTCCAGGCGGCTGGCAATGCCCGGCAGGATGGCCAGCAGGACACCGCCGCGCAGGCGACCGCCAACCTGGATCGTGCGGCGACCGCACTGCAATCGCTCGCCGGCAGCCTGCCGCGCGACGCCCAGGCGCTGGCCCAGCAGCTGAGCGCGGAAGCGCAGGCAGCGACGCCGCCATCCGCTGCCGCCGCACCCGCCGCANNCCCGCCGCCGCGACGGCCGATGCCCAGGCTGCCGCGCAAGCGCTCTCGGAGATCCAGGCTGCACCCGGTCAGGGGAGCGGGTTCCAGCAGGCAGCCGCGACCTTGGCCGCGGCGGCACAGCAGGCGCGCATGGCGCATGCGCTTGGTCAGGGGCAAGGACATTCCAGCCAGCCGGGCGGCGAGAACCACGGTACGGCATCGAGCACCGGCGAGGCGGGTAGTGCTCTGGGGATGCGCACGGCGCCGGCGGGCATCGACCAGGCCGACTGGGCGAGATCGCGCGCCGAGGTGAAGCAGAATGTGCGCACCGGCGGGGTCGAGCAGTTCAGCGAGGAGCACCAGGAGGCCATCCGTGCCTACCTGAAGCGCCTGGGAGAGGGCCAGTGAAACGCCGCCTGCTGCTCAGCATGCTGCTGCTCGGCTCGGCTTGCGGCAGCATCAGCACAGCACCGGTCTGGGCCGCAGAGCTGTCGGATCGCGATATCATCCAGGTGCTCACGGTGGAGCAGCCGCGCGATCGCGCCATCCGCCATGGCCTGGCCTTCCTGCGGACCCAGCAGGGCCACGATGGCTCGGTCGGGAACAATGTGCGGACGGCGATGACCAGCCTGGCGGTGATGGCCCATCTCGCCGCCGGCATCACCCCGGATGACCCGGAATTCGGCGACTGGATGCATAAATGCCTGCAGTTCGTCCTGGCGCAGCAGGATGAGAACGGCTACTTCGGCCAGATCGACGGCAGCCGCATGTATGGTCATGGCATCACCACGCTGATGATCGCCGAAGCGCTCGGCATGACCCGTGACGAGGAGCTCGACGAGCGCATGCGTGCCTGCTTGGAGCGGGCGGTCGCGGTCACGGTCAATGCCGCCCGCGTGCACAAGGTGCCCGGTCATGAGGGCGGTTGGCGCTACCAGCCCGGCGAGGACCACTCCGACCTCAGCCTCTCGGGGTGGCAGCTGATGAGCCTGCATGCGACCCAGCAGGTGGGGATCACCATCCCTGAAGCGGTGATCATGGGCGCAGTCCACTACGCCAAGCACCTGACCACCGCCGATGGCAAGGTCGGCTACGACAATCCGGGGGAGGACCATCCGGCCTTGCGTGGTCTGGCGCTGCTCAGCCTGATGATCGGACACCTGCAGGATGCCCCCGAGCTGAGCCGCGTGGTCGCCCGCATCCTGTCTGATCCCATCTCCTGGCAGGGCCAATGGTTCTTCTACCGCGTGTACTATGACGCGGTGGGCATGTCGCGCGCGGCGCCCGAGCAATGGGATGCCTACGGCAAACACATCGAGAAGCTGCTGTGCGAGCATCAGAACCAGGATGGTTCGTGGTCGAACCCTCCCGGTGGCAATGAGGGCGATCATGGGCCGGTCTACATGACCAGCCTGGCGCTGCTGGCGCTGGCGGTGAACCGCCATGTGCTGCCCGCCTATCAGCGGTGATGCATTGCGGCGGCGCGCCGTCGCTGCCTGTGGCCTGGGCGCCTTGCCCGGCCGCTCGAGGAGCGCGCCTGGCGCCAGACGCCGGGTGCCCTCATTGCGCGGGCGTGTTCAGGGTGGTGAGCTCCTGCAGCAGTCCATCCTCGGTCTGGATCACCCTGGCATTGACCTGATAGGCGCGCTGCGCGGTTATCATCTCGGTGAATTGGGTGGCGATATCGACGTTGGAGGCCTCGAGCGATCCGCCCACCACCGTGCCAGCATTGCCAGTCCCCGGTTGGCGCAGGATCGGAGTGCCGGAGTTGGGTGAGGTCTGGTAGAGGTTGCTGCCGACGCTGCTGAGGCCGGCGGGATTGGCGAAAGTGGCCAGTTCGAGCTGGTAGATCGGAATGCTCTTGCCATTCGAGTACAGGCCGACGATGTCGCCGTTGCCGCTGACCGAGAGCGATTGGAGCGTACCGCTCTCGCTGCCATCCTGGCTGATGGCCTGGGCGGAATCGGCCGTGCCATAGCCGGTCAGGCCGTTGTTGCTCTCCGGCGAACCAAGGTTCAGCCCGATGGTCGAGGTACCGGCATTGGCCCAATTGACGGTGATCTGGTTGCTGGCGGGGGTGCCGACATAGGTGTTGGGATTGGACACCGAGGTGCCATGCGCGGTGGTGCCGAGGTTTGCCGGTCCGAGGAAGTTCCCCTGGCTGTCGAACTGGATGCCGGTGATGACGTTGTTCTTGATCGTGCCATCTTGCGGATTCATCTGCAGCACCATCTCCCAGACGTTGTTCTGCGAGGTCACGCCATTGACCGTCGCAGGGGTGGTGCCGGTCTTGAACATCACCGCATTGAGCGTGTGTGTGCCGCCGTTGGGATCGATGACCTGGATCGAGGTGGTGACGGCCTTGGGCACGAACTGCATCTCGTACCAGTTCATCGTGGCATTGGTGGTGTTCTGCAGCTGCCAGGCATTGACGTCGGTGGCGCTGCCGGCCTGGAACATGTCAGGGATGCCATCACCGTTCACATCGGCGGTGAGGTTGTTCACGCTGCTGTCGTTGGCGTCCTGGGTCGACCAGGTGATCGGAGTGGTGACCGGCTGGTTGCCGCTGACCTGGTAGCTGACCACGTCGCCGACGTTCACATGCGGGAAGCTGCTGAGCGACAGCTGTGTCGCCGAGGCGTAGGTGCCATTGGGGGTAATGGTCCCGACATTCTGGCCATTGACCTCGACGGTGATGGTCAGGTCGTTGCCGCTGCCGCCATAGGTGCCGGCCGGAACGGTGAAGGTCGGCTCGATCAGCCCGGCCTGCCCCTGCTGCACGGTGTAGCTGCCGATGGTGGCGACATTGCCCGACCCATCATAGGTGGCGCCGGTGGCGTTGGTCAGCGAACTGGTGGGGGTGGTGACCGTTACGGCTGCGGGTGGTATGCCAGAGAGCTGGTACTGGACCGTGTCCCCAGTGGTGACATTGAAGGCGTTGGGCAGCTGGTAGTTCGCTCCGGAATTGGTGCCGGCGGGGATGGTGACCGATCCGGCAGCGGTGCCATTGACCATCGCGGTGATGGTCAACGGCGAGGTGAGCACGGTGGTGGCCGGCACGGAGAAGCTCGGGTTGAGCGCTCCCGAGTCGGCTGCGGTGACGGTGTACTTGGCAGCCGGGTAGGTCGCCGTGATGGTCGTCCCGTCCAGGCCGGCGATCGGCGAGGTCGCGGCCGGCATGGCGGTGGTGCTGGGGTCGGGATTGGCCTCGCCCAGGAACATCGAGAAGCTCTGGCCGGTGCCCACTGCCGCGGCGGTCAGCACGCCATTGCTCAATGTCACCTGGCCGAACTGGGTGTTGCCCTGGGTCAGCACGTTGTTGATGCCGGTCATCAGGTCGCCGACGGTGTTGGTCCAGGGATTGATGGTCATGCTGCCCGAGTAGGCGGTGCCGTCGGGCTGCGTACCGAAGACATAGATCGTACGATCCGGGCTCGCTGGGGGGGCGGGCGGGGAGAAGTTGTTGAGCCCGCCCGAGGTGTTGAACTCGGTCAACTGGCTGAGCGGGGTGGTCGAAGTGGCGGCGGTCACCGTACCGCTGGGGGAGACCGCCTGGAGCGGCAGCGCCGAGGTCAGGGTGGTGCCCTGGTAGGCGTCGTCGGCCGAGCTGAGGTTGCCCTGGAAGACCACATTCTGCGTGCCCTCGGCGCCGATCGACTGGTTATTGGTGGTGTTGATCGTCACCGGGCCGCCGACCGCCACTCCAGCGGCATTGGTCGCTTCGCCGACGACATTCAGCCCTGAACCCTGCTCGACCAGGTTGTTGCTGGCGTCGAGGGCGAAATCGCCATTGCGGGTGTAGAGGGGATCGGTCGGGGTGTTGGTTCCGGTCGATTGCGCGACCTCGAAGAAGCCCGAGCCCTGGATTGCGGTATCGAGCGCATTGCCGGTCGACTGCAGCGCACCCTGGCTCATGTCCATGGTCACCGCCTCGGTCTGGGTGCCCAGCCCGAGCTGCTGCGGATTCAAGCCGCCGATGCCGGAGGCCGGCGCCGAGCCGGCGAATGACGTCTGGGTGAGCGCCGTCTCGAAGCTCACCTCGCTATCCTTGTACCCATTGGTGCTCAGGTTGGCGAGGTTGTTGGAGATGGTATCCAGATCCAGCTGGGCGGTGATCATGCCCGAAACGCCGGTATCCAGAGACTGTTCTATGCCCATGACGCGCTCCCGTGTGCAGTGACTGCAGTGGTGGGGAATTAAGGAGAGTGGTGATGCCTACACGCTCAGGTCGTGCCAAATTGCGCTGTGGATGCTATGCTCTCATGTCGACACCGCGCGCATCGACGTAGCCGCCGAGCGCAGCCGTCGCGGATGCGACCTCGACCGGAGCGGAATTGCTGAGGCTGAAGGAAGCATCCTGGTGTGATGGCCGCCCCGAGGTCGACGGTTGCCGCTGCGGCTGCTGCTGGCCATCGTTGAACGAGCGGCCCGAGCTTGGATCGGAGAGCGACAGTTCGCGGATAGGCGCATCATGGGCACGCAGCTCCTCGCGCATCGACGGCAGGGAATGCTCGATCGCCAGGCGCACGCCGTCATCCTCGGCATGCAGATGCGCGGTGAGGGTGCCCTGGTGCTCGAGCACTTCGATTCGCACCGTCCCGAGTTCGGGTGGGGTCAGTCGGACCACCAGCATGCGATCGCCGCCGGGAGACTGCTGGATGAGCGCACGGCTGACTTGGCTGGCGACCGCCTTTTCCATGGCATTGTCGCCACTCTGCGCCGATGCGCTGGCGGCGCTGGCGGCGCTCGCCGCATTGGCTCCTGGCTGGCTGGGTGCGGGAGCGGGCGCTGGCGGGTCGGTGGGCAGGCTGCCTGGCGCCGTGGCGCTGCGTGCGCCGCTGTCTGGGGAGTCATTCGCGTTCGTGGTCCCGCCCACGGCCGCGCCGCTGGCGCCGCCAGTGGAAGGGATGGGTGCGACGGCAGAGGCTGCAGCCGTGGACGTGGAGGCCGCACCATCATCGGTGGTGGAGGTCGCGTCGGGCGCTGCCGCAGCGTCGGTCGTTCCGGTCTTGCCGGAGGACCAACCTGTCCGATGCGAGGTGGAGACGGCAGAGCCGGGTGCGCCGGATGGGACGCTGCCGCCAGCCAGCAGGGTTGAGAGTCCGCCATCCGCTGGTGCGGCTGTGACGGCTGGCGCAGGGGGGGGCGAGGCCGTCGTCGGGCTGCTGGTCAGGGCGGAGGCGGGCAAGGGAGTGCCATCCCCGGTGGTTCCTGCCGCGTCAAGGAGGTCATGTGCCGATTGCGGTACCAGGGGCTTATTCGGCGAGACGGCGGCGGTGGCGTCCAGGCTTGGGTACGAATCCACGGATGGGGCCTCCACGGTGGGTGGCCCCGCTGGCGGTTCGGGGGCACCCTGCTGGAGTGAGGTGGCATCCACGGGAGCGTTGCGCTCGTCCGGAGCGGAAGGCGTGCTGGTGGTTTGGTGCCCGGTGGTGGCAGACCCGCTCGGCGTACCGCTGTCACTGGTGGTGGGGCGGGCGACAGTGCGGGAGCGGGCGATGCTGCTGCCCAGGACCTGGGCGAAGCCGCTGCCAGCGCTTGCCGCGCTGTCGCTGCTGGCATTCACGGTGGACGCGGAGTGGGCCGGAACCTGAGTCGCCGGGATGGCAGGGAGGACTGCGTGCATGGGCGCGTCAACGCACACGCCGAGCCAAAATAGGGAACCTCAGTCGCCCTTGTCGGCGTCACTCTTAGCAGCTGCGGCCACGACGCTTACGGGCTGCAGATCCTTGACGCGCGGGTCGCCGCGATCGAGCATGCAGAGCTGGAAGCTCTCGCGTGTGCCGAGCCGGAGGGTGCATGCTCCGCTCGACAGATCGATCTTCTGATGGTCCTTGAGCGGTTCGCCGTTGTAGAAGGTGCCGTTGGTCGACAGATCCTGGATGGCAGCCACGGCATTGCTGATCTGGATGCGTACGTGGCGTCGGCTGACGGTGTTGAAGTCGTGATCTCCGTCGCGCGCCGCAGGTGGGGTCTTGAGGTAGGCGGTGGTTCGTCGCAGACTGATGTCGCACGACCGGCTCCGGCCGATGATCAGGTCGACGCCTTGGTCGAGGAGGAAGCATTCGCCTTCCACCAGGCCAGCCGTACCGAGGAGGACTGCAACCTGATCTGCCATGGCTACCCCGGAAGAGGGACGTTCCGCTGCTACACCTATGGTGACCTTACCCTATGACGAGCGCAAATTCAATCATGGCCGTTGGCGGACCCAGGGAGGCGGCATGATCGCCCTGCTGCGGCTGGTATTCGAGAATGGCGGTCTGACGGTCGTCCTGATCCTCTGCGCCTCGGTGGCGGCATGCAGCGTGACCCTTGAACGGCTGTGGCGCCTGTACCCCATGAAGGCGCAATTCGCCCGCGCCCGCAGCCGCTGCCAGGAGGCCTTGCTGCGCGCTGGGCCGGCAGAGGCGCTGGCCGCCCTCACCGATGACGGACCGATGCATCGTGTGCTGCGATCCGGGCTGGCGGTCCATGCCCGAGGCGCCGAACTGGTGCGTATCGCAGCACTCAATGCCGCCCAGCGCGAGGCGGCGGGGATCGAACGCGGGCTGGCGGTGGTCCAGATGACTGCCCAGGTGGCCCCCTGGCTCGGGCTGCTCGGGACGGTGCTGGGTCTGATGGACGTATTCCAATCCTCAGCCACGGCGGCCAGCGTCGCCAATGCCCTGGTGGCGGCGGGCATCTACAAGGCGCTTGGCAGCACCGTCGCCGGGCTGGTCCTGGCGATCGCGGCCTATACCGCCTACGGCCTGCTGTGCGGTTTGAGCAACCGCCTGATCGACGATCTCGAGAACGCCGCCGCCGATCTGCCGGTCTATCTGGGCAAGCCGTGAGCGCCATCCGCCGACGGCATCGGCGCGACCGGCAAGCCCTCGATTTCACCTCCCTGGTGGACATCGCCCTGGTCCTGGTGGTCTTCTTCCTGCTCAGCGCCCAGGCCGGCGGGCTGCGCAACCTGCCGGTCACCTTGCCGCAGGCCGGCACCGCCTCCGCGGCCCAGCCGGAGAGCGTGGAGATCGCCATCGATCGCACCGGCGCCATCAGCCTGCATGGCCGGGCGCTGCAGCTGAAGGACCTTGCCGAGGTGGCCAAGCACGGCCAGCGCATCATCCTGCTGGCCGATGCCGACGCGCGCCATGGGCGGGTGGTCGAGGTCGTCGATGCCCTGCGGCGCGCAGGCGCGGGGGACATCTACTTTGCCACCGCTCCCACGGTGCAGGACTGGTGAGGACGATGGCCAAGGGGGCCCCGGCCATGGCGGCGCGCCCCCGCCGGGTGTATCCTCATGGCAGACGGGGCCACCACCATGCGCATTGATGTGATCACCATCTTCCCCGAGGCCTGTTCCGGCTACCTGGATGCGAGCATCATCGGGCGGGCGCGCCGGCGGGGCCTGGTCGAGATCAACCTGGTCGACCCCCGCGCCTGGGCGGGTGGGCGCCATCGTAAGGTCGACGACCGGCCGTTCGGTGGCGGCCCGGGCATGGTCCTGATGGCGCCACCGCTCGCCGGCTGCCTCGATTACCTCATGACCCAGAGTCCGAAGGCGCGCCTGCTCATCACCTCGCCCCAGGGCCGGAGGCTCGACCAGCCGGCGGTTCGCGGTCTAGCGGGCGAGCAGCAGCTGATAATCCTCTGCGGGCATTATGAGGGCATCGACGAACGCATCATCGAGCTCTACCACCCCCAGGCATTCTCGATCGGGGAACTGGTCATCTCCGGTGGGGAGCTGGCGGCACTGGTGCTGGTCGATGCGGTGGTGCGGTTGTGCCCTGGCGCGCTCGGGAATGCCCAGAGCGCGCTCGAGGAGAGCTTTTCATCGGGTGATGAGCTTGATCATCCGTGCTATACCAGGCCACGGGAATTCGGCGACCTGGTGGTGCCGGAAGTGCTTATGTCTGGCGACCATCAGGCGATCGAGGCCTGGCGCAAGCAGGTGCGCCAGGCGCGCAGCGGGGAGCGCCGGGGCTGACGCCCCCTGCTCAATCCACCGTCCATTCGCGTTTGACGTCGCACAGCTCCTTGAGCCTGGTATTGAGCGTGTTGCGGGTGATGCCGAGGATCTGGGCGGCCTTGCTCTTGTTGTTGTTGCAGGCGTTGAGCACCGCCTCGAAAAGGTAACGCTCCCATTTGTTGCGTACCGTGTCGTAGAGGTCGTCTCCACCGCGTTCCAGGCAGGCATGGGTCTCGGCCTGCATGAAGGTCTTGAGCCGGACCTCGAAGCTGGCCACGCCCTGCGACTTGTCATTCTCCTGGTGGGGGTCGTAGGCCATCACCGACATCGGCAGGAGGTCGGGGGTGATCTCCTTGCCCGGCACCATGACCACGATCTTCTCGATGCAGTTTTCCAGCTCGCGCACGTTGCNNGCGGGTGAGGATCTCGAGCACCTCACGCGAGATCGAATCGATGAATTTGACGTTGCGCTGGCAGAAGAGGTTGAGGAAGTGGTCGACCAGGTGGGGGATGTCCTCGGTGCGCTGGCGCAGCGNNAGATTGACCACGTTGAGCCGGTAGTAGAGGTCGGCGCGGAAGGTGCCCTTGCGCACCTCGTCCTCGAGCACCCGGTTGGTGGCGGCGACCACCCGGACATCGAGCTTGCGCACCCGGTTGTCGCCGACCCGCTCGACCTCCATCTCCTGCAGCACGCGCAGCAGGCGCACCTGCATCGCCTGGCTGACCTCGCCGATCTCATCGAGGAAGATGGTTCCGCCATTGGCGGCCTCGAAGCGGCCTTTGCGATCGGCGATGGCACCGGTGAAAGCGCCCTTGACGTGGCCGAAGAGCTCGGATTCGAGCAGCGATTCGGAGAGTGCGCCGCAGTTGATGGTGATGAACGGCCCGTTCGCCCGGTTGGAATGCTCATGGATCACCCGGGCGATGAGCTCCTTGCCGGTGCCGGTCTCCCCATGGATAAGGACGGTGGCATTCGAGGCGGCGACCCGACGGGCATTCTCGACCACACGGCGGAAGCTGCCCGAGACGGCGATGATGTTGAGGTCCGAGAACTGCTGCTTGATCTCCTCGCGCAGCTGGAAGTTCTCATCGATCAGCTCCGCCTTCTCGATGTTCATGAACTCGGCCATCGCGCACCATTGCAGGAACAGATCTGCAAGCAGGGGGCCGACGTCAGGTTTTGCCGTCTCGAGCAGGAGCACGCCGTGGATGCGCTTGGCCTTGCCAAGGGGATAGGCGGTGAGGAGTCCCTGGGTGATCACTTCGTGCTTATCGCGAGCCTGGAGAACGAGTTGGCTCTCGGCCTCCTCGCTCTGGGAGGTCTCGCCATGGGCGATGATCTCGCGAATCTCGCCGTCGTGCCGCAGGGTCATCAGCCGCCCGGCGCGCAGCAGGCCGGCACCGTGGGCCAGGCGCAGGGCAGACAGCACGGATGGCCGGAGCTGAGGATTGTTGATCCGCGCCTCAGTGGCGGCGTCGAGGAGATCGAGGATGGGATTGGTCATCGACGGATGGTCCCGGAATGGATGGGAAGGCCCGCAGCCGGTCGCCTGGTGGCGTGCCTTTTGCATCCAAGTGCTTCACACGTGAGCGTCATGGTAAAACTTTGAGCGGCTCCGCAAGTCCACGACAGCATTTCATGGTCCATACGGACCCTATTGAAACGTTGGCGGATGATGCGTAGGCGGGCTCAGCCGCCTTGGGCAGCGGTCGGCTTCGCCGCGGCGCTGACCAGGTGCAGCTCTTTGAGTTGGCGGTCAGTGACCGGAGTCGGGCAATCGAGCATCTCATCGCGCCCGCGCTGGGTCTTGGGGAAGGCGATCACGTCGCGGATCGACTCGGACTGGGTGATGAGCATGATCAGGCGGTCGAGCCCGAAGGCCATCCCGCCATGCGGCGGGGCGCCGTACGACAAGGCGTGGAGCAGGAAGCCGAACTTGCGCTGGGCCTCCTCATGGTCGATGCCCAGGGCCTGGAAGACGCGCTCCTGGGTGGCGCTGTCATGGATACGGATCGAGCCGCCGCCGATCTCGTTGCCATTGAGCACCATGTCGTAGCTCTTGGACAGCACCTTGCCGGGATCGCTGCCCAGCAGCGGGATGTGCTCGGCATAGGGGGCGGTGAAGGGGTGGTGGTTGGCGCCCCAGGTCTGGGATTCCTCGCTCCATTCGTACAGCGGGGCGCTATGCACCCAGAGGAACTGCCAGTCGTCGCCCCGCGCCAGGTTGAGCAGCTTGGTCCCCAGTTCGACGCGCAGCGCCCCGAGCACCGAGCACACCATCTTATTGCTGTCGGCGCCGAAGAAGAGCACGTCGCCCTCGCCCACCTCCAGGCGCCTGGCCAGATCGCTGCGCGCCGCCTCGGTGATGTTCTTGGCCGCCGGGCCCTGCCAGCTCTCCGCCTTGGATGGATCGCCCAGGATCTTGATCCATGCCAGGCCCTTGGCGCCCAGACCCTTGGCGAATTCCGTCAGGCTGTCGAGGGTGCGGCGGGAGAGCACGTCGCTGCTGCGCTTGGCGTTCAGTGCCCGCACCACGCCCTTGGACTCGATGCTGCGCTGGAACACCGAGAAGCCGGAGGTGACCGCCCAGTCGCTGAGCTCGATGATCGGCATGCCGTAGCGCAGGTCGGGCTTGTCGGAGCCATAGGTGAGCATGGCTTCGGTCCAGGTCATCCGCCTGAACGGCGCCGGCAGCTCGATGCCGAGGATGGTGCGCCAGACCTCCCGCGCCATGCCCTCGCCGATGCCCATGATGTCATCCATGTCGATGAACGACATCTCGAGATCGATCTGGGTGAACTCGGGCTGGCGGTCGTTGCGCAGGTCCTCGTCGCGGTAGCAGCGTGCGACCTGGAGATAGCGGTCATAGCCGCCGACCATCAGCAGCTGCTTGAACAGCTGCGGCGACTCCGCCAGGGCATAGAACGAACCTGGATGCATGCGCGATGGTACCAGGAAGTTGCGTGCACCGCCCGGAGTGTATTTGCACAGCGTCGGCGTCTCGATCTCGACGAAGCGGTGGTGGTCGCAGTAGTCGCGCACGGTCTTCAGCACACGGTGGCGGATGATGAGGTTGCGCTGCATCGCGGGGCGGCGCAGGTCGAGGAAACGGTACTTGAGGCGGGCCTCCTCGCCCACTCTGCTGTGCTCGCCGATCTCGAAGGGAGGGGTCTCGGCCCTGTTCAGCACGATCAGGCTCTTGGCGAAGATCTCGATCTCGCCGGTCGCCAGCTTGGGGTTCTTGCGCTCGCCCCGGCTCTTCACCACCCCGGTGACCTGGAGCACCCATTCCGAGCGGGCGTGGCCTGCCAGGTCGTGGGCCTCGGCACCGCACACCTCACGGTCGAAGACCAGCTGGGTCAGGCCGTCGCGGTCGCGCAGATCGATGAAGATGATGCCGCCCTGGTCGCGGTAATTCAGCACCCAGCCGCACAGGGTCACGGTCTGGTCGATCTCGGCAGCGCGCAGCTGCCCGCAGGTGTGGGTGCGAATCATGGGGTTGGCCTTTGCCTTTGCGGGAGAGGGACTCTAGGACCCGTCCAGGGGGAGACAACCGTCGTTAGCCGAGCTGCTCGCCGGACGCACCAGAGTGGGCTTCCGACGCTGGCTTTCGCCGCGGATCCGGCTCTGATGCACGAGACCGGTGTGGTCCGCCAAGGACCATGCATCCGTCTCCTCTGCGGGAAAGATCTGATGGTGCTGCGAGCCGTGCTCCTCCTGATCGCCTTGCTGCTCGTCGGGCAGTCGGCCCAGGCCGACTCGGTCGAGGACGCCTACAAGACCAAGCTGGCGGCGGTGGCAGCCACCGATGCCGAGGCCCATTTCCAGCTCGCCATGTGGTGCAAGAGCAACGGCCTCTCCGCCCATGCGCTCGAGCAGTTCGAGACGACCATCGCACTCGATCCCACCCATGAGGGGGGCCACCGGCAGCTCGGCTACGAGAAGGTCGATGGCAAGTGGTACAAGGGCGACGAGGCGCAGATCGCCAGGGGCCTGGTGCAGTACAAGGGTGCGTGGGTCACCAAGGAATTCGCCGAGAACACCGACAAGGGCCTGGTGCAGTACCAGGGCAAGTGGGTGACCCCGGATGAGATGTACAAGGCCAAGGGCTATGTGAAATACCACGGCACCTGGATCAGCTCGTCGCGGCTCAAGGCGATCCAGGCACGCCAGACCCAGGCCCGGGAGCGCATCCGCTTCGCCAGCGACTGGAAGAACGCCTGGGTCTACCGCACCGAACAGGGCCACTTCGAGATCCGCAGCAACGTCTCCCCCCAGTCGGTGGAGGAGATCGGCAACGCCATGGAGCAGTGCTATGCCGAGCTGGCGCGCGTCTTCAGCGCGCGGGCCAAGATCAAGCTGGTCAGCGTCGAGGTCTATGCCAGCCAGCAGCAGTTCATCGAGAACTCAGCTCAGGCGCATCTGCCGGTGGGCGAGAACGTGCTCGGCTACTTCTATTATGGCGAGAAGATGGGGATTCGCTGCTTCTACGCCGGCAGCCTCGAGCGCACGCTCAGCACGCTCTTCCATGAGTGTGCCCATCTGGTCATCCACCAGGCCTGCGGCGAGGGAGTCGATGTGCCGTCCTGGGCCAATGAGGGTCTGGCGGTGTTCTTCGAAAGCGCGGAGCGCGATGAGCATGGCATGAACCTCCAGACCATCCCCTGGGGGCGCCTGTGGCAGCTGCAGGAGATCGTCAAGCAGGGGGATGTCTCGCTCGACCGCCTGTGCTCGCTGCAGGGCATGCGGCAGTACACCAGCATCTACTATCCGCAGGGATGGTCGCTGATCTATTACCTGCTCTATGGCAACAACGGTCAGCGCCGGCCGCAGTTCGAGGACTTCTACGACCAGCTCACGCACGGCAAGTTCGATGGTGACGGGGTGGCGGTCTTCAAGCGCTCGTTCCGTGCCGCCCCCGATGATCTGAAGGGCGAATGGCTCAGGTTCTTCTCCACCCTCAAACCCAAGACCACCGCCGAGCTGGTGTCGGCATGCAATGCGGCATGCACCGAATGGCTCGATTTCGATGGCGCACGGGATTATGCCGACCGCGCGCTCAAATCGGTCAAGAGCGGCAAGGATGACAAGGTGCTGCTGTGCAACGCGCGCCTCTACCTGACCCTTGGCAAGTGGGAGGGTTCCGGGCGCGAGAGCGACGAGGATTATGCCAAGTCGGTCCAGTTCTTCGACCAGCTGTATCCCGCTGCCGGCAAGGATGGCAGGCCGGCGACCGTGCGCGGCTTCAAGTACACCACCAAGTATGCCCTCGACCGCATGGCCTACGCCAAGGCCTGCATCGGCGCTCGGCACTATGAGCAGGCCCAGGACATCATCGACGACCTCCTGGCCAAGAAGGAGTACGAATTCAACGGGGATGCCTACAGCTGCCTGGCGCTGCTGGCCGTAACCGCCGATGATCCCGGCTTCCATGATCTCCAGGTGGCCAAGGAGAATGCCGAGATCGCCGATGACCTCGGCGCGGATCAGGACAACAAGTACGTCCATGCGCTGATCGAGTTCGCCGATGGCCATGCGGACCGGGCCGCCACCTACCTGAGCGAGGCGGCAGCGCGCGACGAGTTCGGCTTCGGCGGGCAGTTCTACCGGCGCGAGATCGGCCGCCTGGCTGCCAGCCTGAGGCGCAAGGCGGGTCAGGGCGAAGCCCCTGCGGGCAACCCGCTGGTGCCGACGCCAGGACGCTGAATCGCGTCAAACTCGCCGCCTGAACGGACGTATACCAGATCTATGATGCGACGCTCCACCCCCGCGGTCCTCCTCCTGCTCGCCTGGTTCGCCGTATGCGCGCCCGCTGCCGACCCGCTTGCCACCTACCATAAGAACGGCGTGACGGTCACCATCGGCCTCGACCAGGTGGAGCAGGGCAAGGCGGTGCTGGTGGGCACCTATTCGCCTGATGAGAAGGCGGACCCGCTGCATCTCTATGGCATGGAGCTGACTGGCACCATCGGGGTGGCGACCCGCCTGGAGATCAAGCCCGGCGAGAGTGTGCATGCCACCGGTCCGGCGGTCGCAGACAAGACCACCCACATCCTGCCCGGCGACGATCCGGTGCCGGTCTACCCGCCCGGCCCGGTCACCCTGCGCCTGCCGATAGCCCTCGCTGAATCGCCGGATGGTGCCCCTGGCGCGACCACCGTGCTGATCTCCTACATGGCCTGCTCGGAGCAGTTCTGCCTCATCCCGGTCAAGGAGGCGGCGCTGTCCGTCCGCCTGCCGACCGTGCGCCTGGCCAGCGCCCCGTCCGCCAACCCTGCTCCGCGCGCGCCGGCCGGGGGCGACGCGGAGCAGCTGCGTACCATCATCCATGCGGAACTCGAGCGTGAGCGT
>PLEW01000111.1 GCA_003136555.1 Planctomycetota bacterium
CAGGTAGGGGATGCGCTCGACGGCATCGGCGTTGAAGACGTAGTGCCGCGGATCCTTGGCGTAGACCAGGATGTTGTCGTGCTTGGGCGGCCACTTCTTCTTCGTGCGCCCGCCGTAATCGTAGGCCCAGATCACCTCGTTGAGGAAGCACTCACGGCCGAATATGCCGTCGAGCAGCACCTTGCAGTAGTGCACCTCGCGGTAGTCGATGTGGAAATAGAGGGTGCCATCATCAGCGAGCACGCGCCATGCCTCGCGCAGGCGCGGCTCGAGGAAGCCGAGGAAGTCGGGGAAGGCATCCTGGTAGGCCGAGGTGGCGATGACGGTGCGCTCATAGGACTCGCCATGGAATCCCAGCCGGCCGGCACCCTGGCTGGTGCGGACGGCACGCACCACCTGGCGCTTCTGATCATGCCCGGTATTGAAGGGCGGATCGATGTAGATCAGGTTGGCCGAGGCATCAGGCAGGCGGCGCAGGATGTCGAGATTGTCGCCCAGGAGCACGCGATCGCGTGCCGGTGCGATCGCAGGCGCCGACGAGGACGCACCGGCTTGGGCGCGTCGTTTCGTCATCGCCCACCCGCCAGTACCCGTCGCCAACGCGCGATCCAGGTCGCCGCCACCGGGCTGATGTCCTCCTCGGCCACCGTGCCGCGTGTGCACTCGAAGCCCTGGCGCAGCTGCTTGATCTGCCCGCTGGTACGGTGGCAGCTCTCGCTCAGCTCGGCATCGCTGCGGCCATCGAGGAAGCCGTCGGCAAGGGCGGTGAGATCGCCATCCAGCCACGGACGACCGGGCGCCCGGCTGCTGAGCTTCTTGGGGATGTCGGAGGAGACGGGGCGCGGACGAGGATCGTCGATCGGTGCGGGCACCGCCTGGGCAGCGACCCCCAGATCGATGACCGCCGCCTGGGAGAGGTTGATCAGCATCGCGCCTGAGGAGCCCAGGAGGTGCAACCATCCTCCTGCCACTGCGCGGATGACACCCTGGCGCTGGCTGCCATCGGCCAGATGCAATGCGACCACGGTGCCAGGCTGTAGTAGGGCAAGCGGCTCGTCCATGCCAGCAGGGTCGGGGTGCGCTGCATCATGCAAGCCCCCTCGACCCCGCTACCATGCTGCGCCATGGGCTGCGGTGCCGGCAGCGGCGGTGCTGGTCTGGGCAAGCGCTCCGCAAGGGGTCTCATGGCTGGTGCCATTTGTCAGTTGACAGGCACCTTACCGCCGCCTATGAGTCGTAGCACGCACGCGATCGCGTGCAGGCCTCCTGGTGCGCGGTTGGTCCGACCAGTGATCGGCACGGATACGCTCCGAACCGAATCTACCGCGCTCATCCCTCTAGAATTCGCTGTGTCGCGCTGCGGAACCTGGCGTTTTCCGTTCGCTTCGCACCTCCTCTTTCGTCTGCACCTCCACCCGGAACTTCATGCCGGCTGATACCCTGGCCATCATCGATGGCCACTACTACGCATATAAATACTTCTTTGGCATGCCTCCTCTGATCGGCCCCGGCGGCCGCCCGACGGGCGTGACCTATGCTTTCGCGACGCTGTTCAAGCAGCTGCGTGAATCGCCCGAGATCAGCCATTGGGCCTGCGTATTCGATACCGGCGAGACGTTCCGCAACGACATCTTCCCCGACTACAAGGCCCATCGCGATCCGATGCCGCCGATGCTCCAGACGCAGCTGCCCGATGTCTACACCCTCTGCCAGGCCACCGGCATCCCGACCCTGCGCATCCCACGCTACGAAGCCGACGATGTGATCGCCACCCTCGCCAAGCGGGCTGCCGCCGAAGGGCTGACCGTGCGCCTGTGCACCAAGGACAAGGACATCGATCAGGTGCTCAGCGACCGCATCCGCACCTGGGATCCGGGCAAGGACATCCTGCGCGGTCCGGCGGAGCTCCTCGCCGAGAAGGGCATCCGGCCCGACCAGGTGATCGACTACCTGTGCATGATCGGCGACAGCGCCGACAACGTCCCCGGCATCACCGGAGTCGGACCCAAGACTGCGAGCAAGCTGCTGGCGCAGTATGGCAGCCTCGAGTCGGTGCTCGCGCACAGTGGCGAACTCAAGGGCAAGCAGCGTGAGCACGTCGAGGCGTTCAAGGACAAGGCCGCCCTGACCAGCACACTCATCCGGCTCGTCGACGTCCCCGAGCTGCCCGCGATCACCAGTCTGCGCATCGATCCCTCCTTCCCCACCGATGAGGCCACATATGCCTCCTTCGGCTTCAGCAAGGCGCGCTTCTTCCCTGCGGCGACCATCCCGGCAAGCGCCCAGGCGGCGTACCGCATCCTCACCATCGACGATCTGCCCGCGTTCCTGGATGAGGCGCGCCGCGCCGGCCGCTGCGCCATCGACACCGAGACCACCGGGCTCGACCCGCTCACCGCCCGGCTGGTCGGCATCAGCTTCGCCTGCGGCACCGATCGTGGGCGCGCCGACGACCGCGCCGCCGCCTACCTGCCGCTGCGCGGCCTGGACCATGAGCTGGTCGACTGGGACGCTGCCCACCCCCTGATCGCCGCCTTCCTCGCCGATGGCCTCGTGCGCAAGGTCGCCCAGAACGCCAAATACGATCTGCGCGTGCTCGCCTGCCACGGCTGCGCGGTGCAGGGCCTGGACGGCGACACCATGGTGGCCAGCTGGCTGCTCGATCCATCGCGCGAGAGCCATGGCCTCGATTACCTGACAAAGATCTTCCTCGGCGAGGAGAAGATACCGACCTCGCAGGTGATCGACCTGAAGAGCGGCCAGACCATGGCCGAGGTCCCGGTGGCGACCGTGGCACGCTACGCCTGCGAGGATGCGCAATGCACCTGGCGGCTGGCCAAGCTGCTCGAGGGCAAGCTTGCGGAATCGGCCCTGCTCGAGGTCTACCGCACCCAGGAGGTGCCGATCGTGCTCTGCCTGGCGCGGCTCGAGAGCGCGGGGATCGGGGTCAACCGCAGCACCTTGGCGGCCACCCAGCGCCACCTGGAGCAGTACCTCCAAGAGGTCACCGCGCGCATCCGCGCAGTCGCCGGCACCACCTTCAACCCGGCAAGCCCCAAACAGGTCGCCGAGCTGCTCTTCACCAAGCTCAAGCTGCCGGTGATCTCGCAGACCAGCACCGGACCATCGACCGATGCCAGCGTGCTCGAGGCCCTGCGCCATCAGCACGAGCTGCCGGACCTGCTGCTCCAGCACCGCTCGCTCTCCAAGCTCATCGGCACCTACCTGGCGAAGCTGCCGGACTACATCAACCCAGCTACCCAGCACATCCACTCCAACTTCAAGCAGACCGGTACCGAGACCGGACGCATCAGCTCGGACAGCCCGAACCTCCAGAACATCCCCAAGAAGAGCGACCTCGGCCGCGAGATCCGCAGCGCCTTCGTACCGGCGCCCGGGCGCGTCTTCCTCGCCTCCGACTACAGCCAGATCGAATTGCGCGTGCTCGCCCATCTCTCCGGGGATGCGACGCTGAAGGCAGCCTTCGCCACCGATGCCGACATACACCGTTTCGTCGCCGCCCAGGTCAACGGCATCGAAGAGGCCGCGGTCACCCCGGCGCAGCGCAACGCCGCCAAGGCGGTCAACTTCGGCATCATCTACGGCCAGACCGCCTTCGGTCTGTCGCAGCAGCTCGGCATCCCACGCGCGCAGGCCCAGCGCTTCATCGATGAGTACTTCGCGCGCTTCTCCAGCGTTCGCTCCTACATCGAATCGGTCATCAGTGCAGCCGCGAGCAGCGGCTACGCCCAGACCATAGCCGGGCGCCGACGCTACATCCCCCAGCTGGGCAGCGCCAACCGCAACGAGCGGCTGCAAGGCGAGCGCATCGCCCTCAACAGCACCATCCAGGGCAGCGCCGCCGATCTCATCAAACGCGCCATGCTGCGCTGCGACGCCATGCTGCCGCCCGGCTCCCAGCTGATCCTGCAGATCCATGACGAACTGCTGGTCGAGGCCGACCTCGCGATCACGCCTGCGGCATCCAATGCGCTGCGCCTGGCGATGGCCGAGGCCTGGAAGCTCGATGTCCCGCTGGTCGCCGAGGTGCGGCAGGGCGCATCCTGGTTCGAGGTCAGCTGACATGGCCGCGTCCTGCACTCTGCGCCCGGCGTCCAGCGTTTCCGCCAGCACACCCTCCGCGTCAGCCCGCCACCGCCCGCCCATCGCCGCCAGGGCACCCGTCCTTGTCATGTCCGTCCTGCCACGTCCCGCCTCTGAGACCCTATGAACAGCAAAAACAACTCCCGCTCCTTCAGCCGCAATCGCCACCGCCGCCGTGGCGAGCATGGGGGGCGATCCGATGCCGGACCGCTGCAGCAGGAGACCTCGCCCATCGACCACAGCAATGACGAGGTCGACGAGTCTGGCCAGGGCGCCCCTGCGCCATCCCCGTCGGCGAGCCAGAGCGACGCCCCCGCCGGCGACCCCGCCCTGAAGGTCCCCGCCGACAAGGTGGTGGTCATCGGCATCACCGGCGAACCAGGGGCCGGCAAGAGCGCCCTCGCCCGTCAGCTGGTCGGCCTCGGAGCCCAGCTGGTGGTGCTCGATGAGATCGGGCATGAGCTGATCGAGACCCCGCCGGTCAAGAAGTCCCTGGTCAAGGAGTTCGGCGAGGACATCCTCGGCGAAGATGGCGGCATCGATCGCCGCAAGCTCGCGGGCAAGGCCTTCGCCACTGCGGAAGCGACGTCCAAGCTCAACTCCATCGTCCACCCCAAGCTCAGCCTGCGGGCCAAGGCGATCGCCAAGAAGGCGGGCAATTTCGTCGTCATCGATGGCGCGCTGCTGCACGAGCTCGGCCTGGGTGAACTCTGCACCACCTCGATCTATGTCCGCGCGCCGCGCGAAGCCCGCCTGCTGCGTGTCGCCGATCGCGGCTGGGACGAGGCTGAGCTGTCGCGCCGCGAAGCCGCCCTCGGCGATGCCGATGTGCGGCGCAAGGCCTGCAATCTGGCGGTCGACAACAGCGGCGATCCCGCCCTGCTGGCCGCCTATGCCAAGACCATCCTGGCCCGCCAGCTCGGCGTCGACCTGGTGGCCCTGCGCAAGAGCCGCCAGACCGCCGAACCACCCCCTTCCGGCGATGCCGGTGATGACGGCGATGCCGAGGATGGCAACCGCGACGATCCGGGCATCGAAGGCGCGGCGCGCGAATCCGACGATGGCCGCGCCCAGGACGGCCGCACCGACCATCGCTCCCACGATGGACGTGGGCGCGATGGCCGCGATTTCAACCGACCGACGCACGATGGGCATCGCCAGCACCCCGCCCAGGGCGGAGCGGAACGCCCGCCGCAGGGCGAGCGGCCGCCTGTCCCGGGCGAGCGCCCTGCGGTGCGCGTCGATCTCGATGACTACCTCAAGCGCATCCTCCCCGATCTCCAGGGCGAAGCCGACCGGCTCGAGGTGCGCGATGTCAAATGGCTGAAGAAGCACGACCTGATCTGCGAGATCCTGCGCCGCGTCGCCGGCGGACGCGCGGACGAGATCCTGGTCGAGGGGTACATCGAGCTGATCAAGGATCAGCAGGCCTACATCCGCTCAGCGCTCAACAACTACCTGCCGGTGTCGACCGACACCTTCGTCGCCAATCCGCAGATCCGGCGCTACGGCCTGAAGGCCGGCATGCATGTGACCGGCACTGCTCGCAGCCCGCGCGGCAACGAGCGCTGCCCGCAGCTGCTGGCGATCCACACCGTCATGGGCGAACCCGAGAACAAGCGCACCCCGGTCCAGGACTTCGAGCACCTCATCCCGCTGCATGCCCATGACCGGCTGTTCATGGAGCTGCCGAACGATCCCAGCGACTACTCGCTGCGCATCATCGATCTGGTGGCGCCCATCGGCAAGGGCCAGCGCGGGCTCATCGTCGCCCAGCCCAAGTGCGGCAAGACGGTGTACATCCAGAAGATCGCCAAGGCCATCACCACCAACAATCCCGAGGTGTCGCTGATCGTCCTGCTCGTCGATGAGCGCCCGGAGGAGGTCACCGACATGCAGCGCAGCGTGCGTGGAGAGGTGGTGGCCTCGACCTTCGACCAGCCGGCATCGCGCCATGTGCAATGCGCCGAGATGGTGATCAACAAGGCCAAGCGCCTGGTCGAGAGCGGCAAGGATGTCGTCATCCTGCTCGACTCGAT
>PLEW01000043.1:0-22826 GCA_003136555.1 Planctomycetota bacterium
TTGCGCCAGCCCAGGAGTAGACGTTTATAGTGCCATTCCTGAGCGGATTTTAGTGGGGGTCGGAGGCGATTTCCCATTTCCAGCCTGTTAGATAAACAAATATTCCTGGCCATATCCGAGTGCCAACCGACCCGAGATAATGCCACAAATCGCCTCCCATTGGATTTTTATATCCGGCACTAAAATAAAAAATTATTGGTTATTTACTCCCGAGATTGGTCATCCACGCCAGATTGTTCTTGACCTCTGGATTTTTAGACAGTAAAATCTGCCAATGTAATTGAAACGGATTGGGTGTTCCAAAACGAAACGACATTACAGGAGATAGCGCAGAATAATAACCAAAATAAATCCAGAATAATGGATTGGAAAGATGATCAGTATGAACGACAATAACGATGATTGTAGGGAAGGTCAGGAAGCCTTCGAGAGCCTGCCCCATGAGATGAGAATGGACGTGCTGCGGTCGGTGCTAAATGCACTATTGGATAACGGTGTTCTTTCTTTTATGGCGTCAACTCCCATTGAGGAAGTCTCATCCTCATCGCCAGCCAAGATTGACCCCCTGGCCGACTTCAACTTCTGGGATGCGTGATGACCGGCGAATGCCTACCCGGCCTGTTGCTGGGTAGGTTCCGCCAATCGCAGGAGATAGCATCAGCAAATTGACAATGGAAGGGAATGGGAATGGATTATCAGGAATACGACAACGACGGCGAACAATGGGAACAGGACGAGGCGCGCGAGCTTGCCTATGAGTTGCTGGCCCAGATGGCGTGGGAGCAAGAGCAAGGCCAGCGAGAGGAGTTGCCAGAGCCGACTGAACATCGGCGCTGGCGCTATGACTTCGGGAATGAATTGGACGAGTAGCCCGTTCACTTCATCCGATCGTCTTACTTCCCAATCAATGCCTTTATAATCAGAATTGCCAATATCACAAAGATAAAAGCGCCGCAGCCAACCTTCCATTCATCCCTCGCCTTGTACTTATCCTCCTCCAATATCGGCTGAGTAGATTTCTCGGTTGGTTTTATTCCCAGTAAAAACGCCGCAATTCTTTTTATTCTCGGGAACAAGTATGCCACTAATATCAACCCAATGATCATTCCTGGCAGAGCCCATATTCCGTCGTTATCCTTCAAGCTCACAGTCTTCTCCTATGTTGGGTTCCGGAGTTGATTATTCCGTCAGCGAGATGGTGTCGCAATGCCTGCTCAGCATCGACATAATCTGTCTCGCAACATCATCTGAGGTTCCCTCCTTGAGGTTAATTGAGAGTATTTGGCCACCGCCCAGGAATCGGTCATCGTGATACATTGTGCCGGTAATCATCACTGACCAACCGTGTCCCTTTTCTGGCTCAACGATTCCCCATTCAGCCAAGCGGATATCTGGAATATTGTGTGATAGGTGCATGTCCCTAACGTTATGCGCGATGGCATCTCAGTCCATGCTCGGCTTTGCCCCGGATGGCGTGAAGCCCGCGCACCCACGTCAGTTTCAACGCTCGTTGCCTTTCCAGACAAATCTACTTTGGATTTGAGCCAGGAGGACTGCGGTAGTATCCGCGAACGTAGGTTCCATCCGCGCGGAAATAGCCATTGACGGGAACTGTCTTGGGAACTCCATTTTCATTTAGGTCTCCGTAATGCGAACCGTTTTCAGCCGGGGAATGGTCAATCAGTATTGGCGTATCGCCGCTGGTTCCCCGTTTTGTAATAGCATTGGCCGCAGCATCGACTTGTTCTGTGGATGCGAAGAAGCCCTCAACGACGATGCCCTTTGCTGCCCAATCACGTTTACGGACAATAACGTTTGCCGCAGCATCGACTTGTTCTGTGGATGCGAAGAAGCCCTCCACGACGATGCCTTTTGCTGCCCAATCACGCTTATGGACAAGAACATTGGCCGCGGCATCGACTTGCTCCGTTGAAGCGAAGAAGCCCTCAACCACGATGCCCTTTGCGGCCCAATCACGTCTATGGACAATGACGTTTGCGGCCACATCGACTTGCGCTGCGGAATAGAAGTAGCCCTCAACGACTACTCCGTGTTCTTTCCAATATGAAATCCTCTGGTGCGCTAAATCGCTATCGCTCGCGTCTTCCGACCAAAGCCCGACGGAGAGAGATACTGAAATCAGGATGATTAGTGCACGATAAGGTATAAGCATATCGGTATATACCAGTATTCCCGACAAACTACAAGACGAGATTACAAGGGACTGTCATTTCAGTTGGTAAGACCAAATCCAATCCCTTCAACTCTATGGCGACTTCTCCAATCGCGATTGAGCGTGCCTATGAAGCGCTACCAAGTAATCTGATACAGATAGCCCCAGTCTCCCAGCCACCCGCTCTATCCCCTGCTTGTCCTCTTCCAGCATCCTCAACGGTATGCGAGCCGTCTTTCTGGGCTTCTTCACCATCGCCGCCGCTGTTATCCCCTTCATCGCCTTCTCAATCGTCTTCTCCGGGTCCCTGCGCTTCATACAGCCACCTTCATCGCGTCTTGCTGGAATAGTTAGTCACTGTGCCCAAACGTGGGTTAGATGAACTAAGCCAGTGGTTTCTCATGACTCTTGGGATGATAGCGTTTCATATATTGTCGCGTCGAGAGCTTCGTAGCCGAAATACTTGAGAATACTTCGGTAAATTCCACCATTTCCTCATCGCCAATCCAATAGGCGCACATATAAGTGGTGTTCTCCAGTGTTCTGTCATCCCCGCAGTATTTCTTGAGTTCTTTGGCGCCCCTAATGAGCGCATCCTCGAACGAGAATGCTTTGACCAACACAATTCGCTCCTCAAATGCCTTGGTGGATTTTGTCCCCTTCTTAACCCAGCGCACTATAGATTGGATGCCATACCATTGTCGTTTGACAGAGCGCTTCTTCCAGTAATTCTCAGGTGAATTCCTCATACAGCCACCTTCATCACCCGCTTGAGGATGTGGTGGACCGTCCCTCGCAGCCACTTCTTCCCAGACTTAGTGGGAATATTGCTGCTGTTCAGTTCATCCGCAATCTCCCCAAGTGTCCGACCCGCCTTGCTCCAAGCCATCATTTGGTTGATAGCCGCCTCCTCCTCCTGGTTCCGTGTCAGGTCCCGTCCGTTCGAGCAATTCCAGCCGAAGGGGATGTGTCGGCTCACTCTCCGCCCCTGGTTGCGTAGGTGGTTCAATGCGCAAGAGGTCCGCTCCCCGATTTGCTCCCGCTCGAACTGGGACAGCGATATCAACAGGTTCAGGACCATCCTCCCCGTTGCTGTGCTGCCGTCGATGCGCTCACTCAGGGAGGCCAAGCCACCAGCCTTATTCAGTCGCTCCATGATTGCGCAGGTGTCCGCTATGCTCCGCGACAACCTGGACAGCGAGTACACCACCAGCGTAGCCCCCGAGCGTTGAGCATGAGCCAGAGCCGCTTGGAGCCCAGGTCGGTTGTCGCTGCTCTTCCCTGACAGCCCCGCATCCTCATAGGTCGCAGTGAGCGTGTAGTCATTGCCCAGACACCATTGGTCAATCCTGGCCCGCTGTGATGCCAGAGAGACCCCGTCCGTGCTCTGCTCTACTGTTGAGACCCTGACGTATGCGATGGCTTCCATATGCTCTTGTCCTTTTGACATACAAAATGTACGCCACTGGAACCACCCTGCCAAGGCCTTTCTGCCGCCAACCGAACCCTTGGCGGCGCTTCCAGTCCCTCCCCAGTCCCCTGCTCACCCCTCCCCACCCCTTGCCGAGTTGCCGGATAGTTGCCAGAACAGTCCAAGCCAGCCCCTCCACTGACCCTCATCAATCCCCCTCGCCAAGCGCTCTGGTCGTGCTCCTGGTTGTCGTGATGCTTGGTCAGGGTCAGCGTCTAAAACCCCGCCAGAACGCAGGGAAAGGGGATGCGAGAGGGTTTGGGGGAGCCTTGACCACACCTCACAAGTCCCCGCCGTCAGAAGCGCTCAGCAAGTCCTTAACGAACATCTTGAAAGGCGATTACCTGTGGCTCTGGAGGTAACGGGTTCGAGCCCCGTCAGGGACCCCACTGAAGAACACCTAAGCCCTGGTTCAAGCCAGGGCTTAGGTGTTATTGGGGAACCGGGCTGAGGGGAGAGACATGGGTTCTCCGGGGGTTTGGTGAAGCCGTTCCATAACCAGCATGCCCTCAGTGAGTTTTGCCTGAGGATTTGGGCTTCAGCGCCTTGGCATTCAAGCCTGGCACGGCAATTTGTTGCCGGATAGTTGCCCGACAAGAAATAGGTGAAGGGTAGGCATCACGGTGTAGCCATCTCTGTCGGCATACGCTTGCCAATGCCATCACCGTCGGTGTACTTACAGGAATCGTGCCAGCCATACTGACTCAATTCCGCTTTCTGCGTCCCGCATTCTCGCTGCGCTTTGTCACCTTGTCGCTGATGCTCTTGTCCGCACTCCTCATCCTCACCGTGCTCTTCCTTCCCTGGTGGACCAATAGGTTCTCTTATGTCATCCAGAATTACCTGATCTGGTATCCCTGGGATCTTCCCCGTCATTACACCGGGGTCATCCGGCATTATAACACGAACTTCACCCTCTCACTGGAGAAATCGCTCGTAAATGGTGAAAGGGACGGAATGGAATTGGATTTCGATGACCATGGGAAGGTGATCAACTCAGGGGAATTTCGGCAGGGAAAGCCTTGGAATGGGTTCTGCCATTTCCGAGAGGGCAAGGCCTGGATTGCCGAATATAAAGATGGCAGGATTTACAATGGCGCCATGACGGATGATAGTCGTGTGTCGCACTATTATGTCGATGGCGCGGATGTTGATAAGGCGACGTATTGCAAACACTATGGAATGCCCGAGACCGCTAATTGCGCTTGGGGTCTCGGGTTCTGGAAAATAGGTCTGCCCGACAGTTGGTGGAATCGCTAATGACGGTCCAGTAATGCCTCTGATATCCACCTTCTTCGCCGAAGGCTGGTAATTATCAGGTATTTGCTCCGCGATGGTCAGCATTCTACGCCTTGGCAACTCACCCCGATTCCCCACTCTGTTGCCCGCCATTTGCCCGAGGGGAGCAGGTCATGAGCAAGCAGCGTGGGGTCGCAATCTATGACCGATGGATGGAGCGATGAAGCCAGCCAATCCAGACCCGCCAAGCGATGCTAATGATAGACGGGAATGCCGCGAATTAGGGGTCATTGCAGTCCTTACGAGTTGACCCACTGGTGTCGCCTGTGGGTTTTATCGTCAATAGTGCCAAGCCCGAGCGCATTTTAGTTGGGGTCGGGGGCGATTCCCCGTTTCCAGCCTCATAGATACCTGGGATGACACTTCGATTGCCGATCGCTGTGCATTGTCACATCTGCTGATCTCGATCTGGACTATGGAAGGCGGCCACTTTCCCCTCTGGATCGCCTGATCCGGACTTTGGCCCCACGTTTCTTCTCGCGTCATTTTCCTTCGCTTGATTGTCAATCTGCTTATTGCGTACCGGGACCGCTCCTTGGGCGCACGAATTCCTTCGTGACATTCACCCGTCTCTCTTTGTCCAGCACCCGCAATCGCTAAGTCGACAGCGACATGAGAAGTGGAATGCCTTCTTATCGGCCTCTGCGTCGCAGAGTGCGTGGCGATATCTCGGCATTGAGGTGGCCCAACGCACCGATGTCATATCGTATTGCCGGTATGGTACTAAGCGGGACAAGCACGGCTTATGCATCCCCTTGACTACAATCGACTTCGCGGATACCTGTCCCGGCGGCACCAATGATTACAGCACTACTGCGTCTTACGGAGGAGCCCCAGCCGGGATTATATGGTCGATAAGGCTCCAAACACCTTCTCCTTCGGTGAGAATTGGCAGGACTTCCTCAGGAGCATGCCTGATGACGCCCTTGACCGGGCTCGCCAGGATAGTGCCGAGTGGATCGACGACGGCGCCATCGCCGGCAGATCGGTCATCGATATAGGGTGCGGATCGGGGCTCCATTCACTGGTCTTCCATGTCCGTGGAGCGACAAGGGTCCGTTCGATCGATGTCGACCAGAGGAGTGTCCAGGCGACTCAGGAACTGCGAACGCGATCGGGTTCGCCAATCTCGTGGATCGTGGAAACCGCATCCATCCTCGATCCAGCACCCCCTGAAACGGAGACCTATGACATCGTCTATTCGTGGGGCGTGCTCCACCATACTGGTGCGATGTGGGAAGCGATGGAGCATGCGTGCCGACTGGTCAGGCCTGGTGGCCTGTTCTGGTTCTCGCTCTACGCCAAAGGTCCTCATTATCAGCGCGATTTGGCGCTCAAGCACCGCTACAATGCCTCCGGTCGATTTGAGAAATGGTGGTTGGTCAAGCGAGCCATATTTCTTGTTATGCTGCACCGACTACGCATCGGCAAGAACCCGCTGTCTTGGAACGCGAAGAAGGCGCGCGGCATGGATACGTTCCATGACCTCATCGATTGGCTGGGGGGGCTGCCATATGAGGTCGCCTCCATCGAAGAGGTGTCTGCATTCATGAAGGAGCGGAGATTTCAGCCCCTCAGGATCGCTCCTGCTCCTGAAGGTTCCTGCCACATATTCCTATTCCAGAACAGGCCGTGAACGCTCGAGCTGCCTGTTTGCGGCATAGTGCAGATCCGGGCATAGGTCCGGCTGCGGTTCCGCAGCACCCCTCATGCGACCAAGAGTCTGGCGGCGTTGCCGAGAATCTCTCGGTATGGAGGAAATGCTTGGGGAGCGGTCCTTCCCGCTGGCATGCATCCTTGGATGTTCCAGAGTAGTCCATGGCCCAGCGCGCTTTGACGAGCCAGCCCCATTGGGATGGGCTATACCGGCAAGAGCCAGGTGAACAGATCTCCTGGCGCCCCCGCAGTTATAACCAGCGCATCATCGCGCGTGCGCTTGCCGCTTGCGTACGCCTCTCGCATCCCGCCAGCATCCTCGAAGTTGGCTGCGGGGATTCTCTGTGGCTGCCTTGGCTAGCGGCCCTGAGCACTGCCACCATCACCGGTCTGGACTACTCTCCGCGAGGTTGTCGGCTGGTTGAACGGCGCCTTGATCAGGTCGGCCGTCCCCACCGGGTGATCTGCGCCGATCTCTTCTCAGTCCCAGATGAGGTGGTTGGCCGACACGATTTCGCATATTCGCTTGGATTGATTGAGCATTTCACTGACCTCGACCATGTGATCGGACGCCTGAAATGCCTGGTCGCTCCAGGCGGTCGCCTGCTCTCGGTGGTACCCAATCTGGCATCTATCCATGGCGAGATGACACGGATCTGGCAACCGCACCATCATCGCGGTCACCGTCGATTGACGATGGCTGAAGTGCGGAACGCCTACAATCTCCTAGGCCTGATCGATGTGGAGGCGTGGTACATCGGTACCTTCTCGTTGGACATCCCTGCGTGGGAGACGGCACCCCGCTGGCCACGCGCTGCTCGCGTGATCATACCTATGGTCCGATTTGCCAATGCGGCCTGCGACCGTTTACTTATCGCACTGAACTCCGATTGCGGAACGTCTGGACTCTCGCCCTTCTTCTGCGTTCTTGGTCGAGTGCCTCACTCTCATCAACCTGCCGCGGCACCAGCGTCTCGTCCTTCCGTTGCCGCAGATGGGCCCAACAGCCGATTGGATTCTATCCATGCCGAGACCTGAGATGCATCCATTGGAGTGGGATGATGATCTGATCGACCGCTTCTGGGCTTTTGCCTCGCAATCGCCTGCCTACGCCAACGAGTACTTTGCCAAACAGGTGGGCGTGGGGTTGACCACCTTTCTGCTCCAGCTGGATGCTCATCCTGGCAGGATTCTGGATGTCGGTTGCGGGCTGGGTTACCTCGCCGCAGAGATTATTCGCCGCGGTCTCGAGTGCTCAGGATGTGACGGATCAGCTCGTTCAATCGAGGCAGCCAATGCCCGGGTACCGGCCGGACCACTCTGGAAGGGAGCGCAGCTCATCGAAGGCGGCAATCTCCCCTATGCGGACGGGATGTTCGACACGGTCATTGCCAGCCAGACCATCGAGCACGTACTGCCGCAGCAGATAGGCCATCTGTTTGCTGAATTGAGGCGGGTGCTCAGGCCCACCACCGGCCGACTTCTGCTCACCACGCCGAACAATGAGGATCTGCAGTGAATGAAATCGGCTGTCCTCAGTGCGGCAGCATTTTCCACCGCTCCCAGCATCTGCGTTCATACGACCGTCCAGCCCTGATCGCCTGCGCCGAAAGCAATGGATTCACCACCCGTCTGTGCGAGGCCACTGACTTCGCGCGCTTCCAGCCCCCAGCACCGGGCCACGGCAGACTGAGAACTATTGCACGTGGCCTCTCACGCTCTTTGCGCCATGCCCACTGCGGAATGCTGGGTCTGATGGATGCAATCGTGCCGGTGCGCGATGGGGAAGGGAGCCGCTGGCTGCAATCGCAGATCGGAGCGGGTCCTCATCTCTTCTGGTTTGGCACGGTGAGATGATCCATTGGCGGATAGGGAGTAGCCTGGCGTACCGCAGGCCGTCCTCCTGAATCGTCTTCATCATGCCGACTGCGGTCGTTTGCGCGATCTGGATTGCCTGGGCACAGGACTCACACCGCTTTCACTCAGGCAGGGCAGACTGCAGAGCGCAGCTACTTGACCCAGGCTCTCGCTGCGCTGCTTGCGCCCATGGTCCGCCCGGCGCCAGATGTATCCGGTGCAGCTTCGTAGATGTCATTGAGCATAGTGCTCTCCTGCGACTCTTGGCCTTGGGGACAGTTGGCGATCACTCCAACCGGCTTTCCGTCGCTTCCCTCGGTGACCATTCCCGTACTCGCAGCGGCTCCGCGAGGGATGGTCTTGACGGAGGTGACATGGCTATCGCCGAAGCACAGCATGGCATGGCCACGGTGATAGGTTGGATCCCGGTCGGCGAAGATGACGCGCTGGGCCTCAGGATCTCCGGGTGAGGACCAGTCGAAGGCATAGGAGACCGCACCGGCCGACCCATCGCCCCAGGTGCCGCGCGCATCGGCGGACGGGTAGGGCTTGGTCGTGGGCGCGTGCGTGGGCGAAAAGGGGCAGTGGAAGAGTGAATTCGGCAGGTTCTGGACCTGAGCCAGGACCTCCAGGTTGCGGATGGTCGCTACGCGCGCCTCATGCGGATTCCGGGCGATGGGTTCGCCTGGGTTGCCCCACAGCAGAGGAGCCTGTGGCCACGCGGTCTCGCATTGCTGGCTGTAGGCGACGCATGCACCCATGAGTTGGCTGATGTTGTGACCACAATGCGAGGCTAGACTCGTGTAATAGGCCTTGTCTCGGATGACGGAGAGCGCGCCGAGCATCAGGATGAGCATCAGCGTCACCAGGAGCGCCACGGCCCCCCATTTCCTCACCCTGCCCTGTGGTGTCGGCATCGGTGTCGTGTGCTCGCTCATGCTGGTGAGGATACGCATCGGCGCCGTGGCGGGCAAGGGCGCCTCAGGCGGTTGTGCGGGCGATTTATTGCGGGATTGCGCACGAACGTGCCGATTGCGGCAATCGGTCAAGAAGGCTCCACCTCGATTCCCGACGGCGATTGCCCATGCTTCCGCCGGTGCGGGAGGCTGCCGATGATGGTCCGGACTGGAGCGATGACGATTGGTGGGTCTAGCGGGCAGCTGGCCAGGGCCTGGAGGCTGCTGCTCCTGATCGCCGTGCTGTCCTCGGCCTCCTGGTGGTGCGGCACCTGGGTGCCGGTCAGTCCCGCCGGCAGCCTCTCGCATTTCCAGCGCTTGCGCCTGGGCGTGATGCTGCGGACCTACCGCATCGGCGCCAGGATCATCGCCTGGGATGTCGATTATACCGGAGCCGTGTCGGCGTCGCTCAAAAGGGGCGAGGACCGCGAGACCTGGACGGTGACCGACGATTGGCGCTACGGCAATCCGTTCAGCGCCGACGGGTCCTGGTGAGACCGGGCGCGGCTGGTCAGGGCGTCTTGGCGAACTCCGCCTGGAGCGCGCTGGCCCAGATGGCATAGCCCTTGTCGGTGGGGTGGGTGGCGTCGCCCATGATGTCGGGCGGGATGGTCCCGCTCGCGTCGAGGAGCTGGGGGCCGATGTCGATGTAGGCATGGTGCTGCTGGGCGGCATAGGCGGCCAGCAGGCGGTTGATCTCGGCGATCTTGGGGCGGAAATGGTCATCGGCCTTGCGCCCGCGCGGGAAGACCGCCATGTGGATGATGCGGGTCGTGGGCGACAGCGTGGCGATGCGGGTGCAGATCGCGGAGATGCCGGCGACGATCTCGGAGGGCGTGTTCTCGCGGGCATGGCTGGTGCCGGTGAGGTTGTTGGTGCCGATCAGCAGCACCACCCAGCGCGGATGCAGGCCGTCGAATTCGCCATGATCGAGGCGCCACAGCACGTTCTGCGTGCGATCCCAGCCGAAGCCGAGGTTGAGCGCATGGTGCGCACCGAAGGCCGCGGCCCAGGCGGTGGGCCCATGGTTGGGGCCGGGTGGATCGCCGCCCCAGAAGTGGGTGATGGAATCGCCGATCAGCACCACATCGGGATCGGCGCCCTGCTTGGCCTTGATCACCGCATCATGGCGGGCGTACCAGTCGTAGCCGTCCTGCTCGAGCTTGGGTACCGGCTCGATCGCGGTATTGGCTGGCAGGGCATCATCGGCAGCCAGGAGCGATGCCGTCACGAGGAGAAGGGGGAGAAGGAGGAGAATGATGAGCACGCTCGCGCGCATGGCAGTCTCGCTGGAGGAGGGTGGTATCCGGCGTCTTCGAGGCCGGCATCCTAGGGGGTGAGCCCGGCGGTGCAGCCGGGAGTGCGTGCCCACCGGCCCAGCGGCGCCGCCACTCAGCGGAGCTTGTCGGACTGGAAGGTCGCCCCCAGGAGCGCCGCGCGCACGAAGGCGCCCCAGTAGGGGGTCGGGATGAAATCGTGCAGATCGCTGACCGCCGACGGCGAGGCGCCCGGATGGAAGGACCAGGCGGTCCAGTGCAGATGATGGCGCTGGATGCAGGCGAGGATGTCCGGGGCCCAGGTATAGGGGTTCTCGAAGCGTTCCGGCGGGATGAAAGCGTAGCGCTTGATGTCGCAGCCGACCTCGCCCAGCAGCACGGGATGGAGTTCGGCGACAGCGAGGAACTTGTGCTGCCAGTCGCCTTTCCAGGGGTAGACGTGGGTGTCGTAGATGATGCCATTGCCGCCATGGTCATCGAGTGCATGGCCATCGAGGATGCCGGAGAGGTCGTAGGACCAGTCCAGCCCCCCGGCGAGGATGACATTGCGCGCACCGGTGGCGCGGGCGGCGTCGAGCAGCGCCTGGATGCCCGGGGTATGGAAGGTGGTCACCGCCTCCTTGTTCTCCGCCAGCGCATCGCCGCCCTTCTTGGCATCGGTGACATCGCCGCCATGCTGCCAGATCTCCCACGAGATGTCATGCGGCTCGTTGAACAGCCCGAAGATCACCGCGGGATCATCCTTGAAGGCGGCGGCGGCGGCGCCCCAGAAGGCGGCATCCTCGGCCGTGGGAGCGCGGAAGCGGTGCAGGTCGATGATGATGCGCCCACCGCGCGTGGAGGCGGCCAGGACCGCCTGGGCGATCAATGCCCGGTAGGCCGCACCGCCATCCTTCTGCTCCGCCTGGTGCCCGAACCAGCGTTCGCTGCTGACCGGCAGGCGGATGCAATTGGCCTTCCACACCTCGATGGCGGTCACCAGCGAGGAGAGCAGGTTGTCGCCGGTGTTCGACCATTCCAGGCTCGGCACGTTGACGCCCTGCAGCCATACCGCCGCGCCGCCGGCATCGAGCAGGCGGTTGCCATCGACATGCAGCTGGGCGGGCGGCTTGCCGCCCTTGTCCACCACCACTGCCGCCGCCGCGCCGGGGGCGCTCGGCAGCAGGGCGGCATCGATCGCGCGCAGCGACAGGGCGGCGAGGTCGAGCGTCCCGCTCGCGGCCTGGAAGAGGGTGGGCATGATGTTCAGCTGCGTCGCCCCCGCGGGCACCGGGAAGCGCAGCGTCTCGGCGCGCCAGTCGGTGGACGTGCCGGTGAAGTTCGGCGCGGGTGGCCCGGGGGCGACGGTCTCGCCCTTGGCATTCTTGAAATCGAGGATGATGCGCGCGTCATACCACGGCTGGGCTCCGCGGCGGACATCGCGGTAGCGGACGCGGTAGGTCAGTTCGAGCGCATGCAGCCCCGCCACCGGGACCTGGGCAAAGAGCGACTCCATCTTGCCGGGCTGGATGACCTGGAGATGGAGGAAGCGGCTGGATTCGCTGGCGAGAGCCGAGGCGGGGAAGGAGTCCAGGGTGAGCAGCGGCTTGTCCTCCTGGGCGACCGCCGCCGTGCTGCCGAGCGCGGTCAGCAGGATGGCGGCCAGGAGGATGCAGGAGCGGGGCAGCGGCATGGCGGTCCGATCAGGTGGACAGGGGGCAGGGGGCGGTCGAGGTACGGGTCACCAGCTCGACCGGCAGGATGCGGTGCTCGCTGGCGGCGGCGGGATCGCGCAGGCGCGCGCTGATCACCGCGAAGGCGGCGCGGCCGAGCTCGGCGAAGGGCTGGCGGATGGTGGTCAGGGGCGGCTGCAGCAGGAGCGCCAGCGGATCGTCATCGAAGCCCGCTACGCTGAGATCGCGCGGGATCTGCCGTCCGCGGGCGGACGCAGCACGGTACACCGAGCGCGCCACGGCATCGCAGCTGGCGACGATCGCCGAGGGGGGAAGGGGCAGATCGAGCAGCGCGTCGGTGGCGAGCTGGACGTCCTGCGACCAGTCGCCGAGGCGGTCCAGCGGGGTGAGCCCGAACACCAGGGATCGGTCGAATGGCAGTCCGGCATCGCCGATCGCATCGCGCATGCCGTCGAGCCGCGCCTGCACGGTGTCCGCGTCGAGATCGCCGATGAAGGCCATGCGCCGGTGTCCGAGTCCGAGGAGATGGGTCGCCAGCTGGCGGCCGCCATCATGGTTGTCGGCCACCACCGACGGCACATCGAGGTCGCGCAGCCGATGGTCGACCAGGACGAAAGGGTAGCCGGTCTGCTTCAGGCCGTAGAGGGCATCGATGAAGGCGGCGCTATGCAGGGAGATGATGATCGCCCCGGTGGCCGGGCCCTCGGGCAGGCGGCGGATCAGCTCGATATCGTCCTGCACGCTGCCATGCGCATCATGGAACTGGACCTCGGTCCCTGCTGCGCGCGCCGCCAGCTGCACCCCGCGCGCCGCCTGCAGGCAGGTCGGCCAGGCGAGATTGCCGGCGATCACCGTGACCGTGCCGGCGCGGCGCACGCTCAGGACCTTGGCCGGCGTGCGCTGAGCGACGAACAGGCCCTTGCCGGGTCGGCGCTCCAGCAGCCCTTCGCGGATCAGGAGCTCGCTGGCTCGCCGCACGGTCACCCGGCTGACCTTCCGGCGACGGGCGAGCTCATGCTCGCTCGCCAGCAAGTGCCCGGGTGGATGCTCGCCGCTGGCGATCTGGCGGCGCAGGCTGTCTGCCAGCAGCTGGTAGCGATGCCGATGATTCCTACCGGTATGCATACTGGTATGTAAATCAGCTTCGTCGGTGGTCAATGCCTCCTCCTCGACGATAGGCAAAGGCATGTCATATTATCTGTTATGATGCCATCGGAGGCCATGCAGGAGGGCACCCCGCGATCATAACGCACAGGTCTCCGGCTGAGGCCGCTCGCCATCGACGAACAGCGTGAGGCGTGGAGATGGTCAGTGCGACTGTGCGGATGCAGGTGTCGCTCAGCGACGGTGGGGGCGTACGGAGTTGGAGCACTGGGCCTTGGCCCATCCCTCAGCGGCCCTAAGAGGGTGCCATGAAAACCATCGCCATCGCCCTGCTGACGTGTGTGTGCTCGCTCGCCTGGACCCTCGACGTTCTCCCCGGCGATCCAGCCGGCCAGCCAGCGCAGGGAGCAGGAGAACCCGCTGATCAGAAGTTCATCACCCTGGTCCTGGCGGTGCCACCCAGCAGCCAGCCGGGCCAGCTCAGCGAAGCTCCGCCGGCGCTGCAGGCGCTGATCAAGCAGGGCTGGCGCATCAGCCAATGCACCACCCTCGGGAAGACGCCCGATAATGCCGGCTATCTGGTCGCCCTGGTGCTGGACCAGTCGAGCGGCGATCACGACACCCCGTCGCAGGCGGCCGCGAGCGATGCCCCGGGGGCGGCCACGCCGGTGGCGAGCGCCAAGCCCGGCACCTACCACATCGCCTGGGATGACGGCTACGACACGGTGGCGGTGATCGGCGCTCCGGTCGGCGTCCGCAACCCGGTGAGCGTGACGACCAAGGAGAAGAACGGCGCCGCGGTGGTGACCTACCAGGCGACCGCCTACCAGGACGCCGAAGGGACCATCCACATCGATGGCCGCGGCGCGCCCCTCACTGGGCCGCAGGCGACGGCCTATTCGCCCGACAGCTTCGCCATCCATACTGACGGCACGGTGGGCATCCGCGATGACCACGCCAACGATGAGAAGGGCGTGCTCATCACCAATGCGCCCGGCACGCCACCAGGCGCCGGCGCCGATGCGCCTGCGAAGGGCCAGAGCAACCTCTAGGCGCCTGCCTCCGCCGAGCCGGGCGGACCGACCGGCAGCAGGAGATGCGCTCTCGCCCCCGGCGGCCGGGGGTGAGAGATCCCACGCTCACCTGCGCTGAACCTCCGCAGCCGGCTTGCGTTCACCCTCGTACCGCGGCAGCTCCAACCCGAATGTGGGCTGCTGCGGAACCGCCATGGACACTGTTATCCGCGCAGCCCCGGCGTTGCGAACGCCGCGGCTGCGGCGCGTCGCCATGGCATGCGGGAACGCGTGAAAACAGCGATGAACTCCGCGCTCGAGCAGGCGTTTAGCACGCCAACCCAGGAGCGCTGTATGACCACCGAACATGTCGAATCGCCTGATGATGCCCTGCGTCCTGCGCTCGCAGGACCGGCCATCGCCACCTCCCCCTCCACCTCCGGCGACGCCCGCGCCTGGCTGATCAGCATCTCGCTGCACCTGATGCTGGCGCTGCTGTTCTGGGCGGTGGTGTGGGCATCGCGCAATGACACCCCGGAGGAGTTCCCCCCGCTGCAGCTGAACATCGACCAGTCCAAGCAGCCGCCGCCACCGGCCCCGGTGGATGTGCGGCAGACCGATACCCTGCCGCTGAATGACGAGGTGGTGGATCCGTCCCCGCAGTCGGTGATCGTCCAGTCCGATCCGCAGGTCAGCACCGACAACAATATCGACGACATCCAACCTCAGGGTGATCCGACCCAGGTCTCCACCACCCCGATCAGCAGCAATGCCAACCTGACTGTCGCCATCGGTGTCCATGCGTCCAATTCCGGACTATTCGGCCGGCGTGGGAATGGCGGCAACCACCAGAATGCCGGTCCCGCTGGCGGCAGCCGCGGCAGCGAGAGCGCCGTGCGCGGTGCGCTGCAATGGTTCAAGCGCCACCAGAGCGCGAATGGCATGTGGGATGCCGAGCACTACCAGGCCAACTGCAGCGAGATGCCCAAGTGCGAGCCGGGGAGCATCGCTCCGGCCAGCGGCAGCGACGTCACCGTCGCCCTGACCAGCTATGCCGTGCTGTGCTACCTCGGCGCCGGCTACGACCACCAGACGCCCAGCCAGTTCCGCGCGACCGTGCGCAAGGGCCTGGAGTATCTCCGCTCGGTGCAGAAGGCCGATGGTCTGCTGGGGGAGCGCAACTACGAGCATGCGGTGGCGTCCAGCGCGCTGATCGAGGCCTACGCAATGACCAACGATCCCGAGCTCAAGGGACCGGCGAGCCGCGCGGTCGCCGTCATCCTCGCGCGCCAGAACAAGGATGCCAAGGCCAGCGGCACCTACGGCGGCACCGGCCTGGGCTGGGACTACCGCGAACCCAATGCGGCACGCAACGATGCCTCGGTCACCGGCTGGAACGTCATGGCCCTCAAGAGCGCCCTGGCCGCCGGCCTGGACGTCGGCACCGGCCTCAAAGGGGCGCGGAACTGGCTGGAGCGCTCGTGGAAGGCGACCAATCCGAACTGGAAGATGCTGGTCGACCCCTACACCGCCAGCTCGGACTTCGCCTACACCTGGGATGCGACTTCTGACAAGGTCGAGGTCGGCGCACCCGGCGCCGATGCCCATGACATGGCGGCGGTCGGCGGCATGTGCGCGGTCTTCCTCGGCCACCATGCCGATGACATGATGCTGCAGTCCCTGGCCAACCACGCCATCGCCCACCAGCTGCCGACTGCTTATCCCTGCAACACCTACTACCTCTACTACAACACCTACACGATGTTCCAGGTCGGCGGCAAGCGCTGGGAGACGTGGAACGGCGTGGTGCGCGACCTGCTGGTCAAGGCGCAGCGCCAAGGCACCGGCTGCTATGCCGGCAGCTGGGACTGGGAGGGGACCAGGTTCCACGGCAACGACATCGGCCGGGTGCTGTCGACCGCCTACTGCTGCCTGTGCCTGGAGGTCTACTACCGCGACGGCCGCGAATTGAAGGAGCGCACGCTGTGACCGCCTGAGCCAGGGGCATCGGCCGCTGGCAGCGGGTCCAGGAGATCAGATGGCCCATCCGCACCGTCCGCTGGATGGGCCGCTTCAGGTCGCGCGTGCACGCTCCGGCAGGCGCGCGATCTCGCCGAGGCGGCCGCCGGCATAGGGCAGGAAGCGCCCGAGCGCACCGCTCGCCACCTGGGTGCCGCTCGGCAGGTCGATCAGGCCGTCGGCGGCAGCGGCAGCCAGGAGGTCGCCGCTGCCGTTCCAGGCCACCACCTGGAGCCCGCCAGCGACCACGCGTGCGGGGAGGAAGAGCTGGCGCTTGCCGCGATGCGTCCACGGCACCATCACGGGCAGCTCGAGCCAGCGTGGCGGGGGGGTGCCGAGGAAGCGCGCCAGCAGCGGCCAGAGCACCAGGTGGGCGGTGGCCAGTACGCTCACCGGGTTGCCGGGCAGGCCGACCAGGTACTGCCCGCCGCGGCGGCCCAGCAGCACCGGCTTGCCCGGCTGCATGGCGAGGTGGTGGAACAGGGTGGTGAAGCCCTCGTCCTGCGCCACCTGCGGCACCAGGTCCCTGTCGCCAGCGCTGACGCCGCCGGTGGTGACGATGATGTCGCTGCGGGAGGCGGCCTCGTGGATGGCGCGCTGGAGGTTCTCCGGGGTGTCGTCGGCATGAAGCACCTCGGCGGTCAGGCCGAGGCAGTCGAGGAAGGCCCGCAGCAGGGGGCCGTTGGAGTCGCGGATGGAGGCCGCACCCTGGCCTTCCAGCTCATCGCCGGTGGTGATGATCGACAGCGTCGGGCCGATCGCGACCTGGGGCGTCGGCGCGCCCGCCATCGCCAGGAGCGCGAGGATGACGGGGGACAGGCGGGTGCCGGCCTCGACCACCAGCGCGCCGGCACGGCCGTCCTCGCCGCGCCAGGCGATGTTCCTGCCCGGCTGGAGGGCGGTGCTGTCGCCGACCGTCACCGCATCGTGACCGCCGTCGGTCGCTTCGACGGGGACCACCGTAGTCCCGGGAGGGCAGGGCGCGCCGGTCATGATGCGCACCGCCTCGCCGGGAGCGAGCGCGCCATCGTAGCTGGTCCCGGCGCTGACCGTGGCGCGCACCGTGAAGCGCGCCTGCTGGCCGAGCAGGCGCAGGGCATAGCCGTCCATGGTGGCGCGGTCGAAGGGGGGCTGGTCATGGGCGAGGCGGATGTCCTCGGCGACGATGCGTCCGGCAGCGGCTGCGAGTGCGACGCGTTCGCATCGCCGCTGCGGCGCCTGCGCGGCGATGATGGCCAGCGCCTCGGCATAGGTCATCATCGGTTCAGCCTCGGCCCCGGGCCGGCCGGCGGTCGATGACCCCCCGCCGGCCTCCCGACTTGGTCAGCAGCTCGATGCGTTCGATCACCAGATCATGCGACAGCGACTTGAGCATGTCGTAGACCGTCAGGGCGGCGACCGAGGCTGCGACCAGGACCTCCATCTCGACCCCGGTCTTGGCGGTGCAGCGGGCGCTGGCGGTGATGCGCAGCAGGGAGCCGGTGCGCGCCAGGTCGATGTCGATGGCATCCAGGGGCAGGGGATGGCACAGCGGGATCAGCTCGTGGGTGCGCTTGGCGGCCATGATGCCTGCCAGGCGCGCGATGTGCAGCACATTGCCCTTGGCGGTGGCGCCGCCGGCGCGCAGCGCCGCGCGGCGCTCTGGGGGCAACCTGACCAGCGCCTGGGCGCTGGCCCGCCGCTCGCTCGGCTGCTTGCCGGCGATATCGACCATGCGCGGCGCCCCGGCATGGTCGAGATGGGTGACGCGCAGGCGTGGAAGCGGACGGGGAGTGGTGCGGGCCATGGTCAGGAACCGGTGAGCCAGGCGCTGGTGCCATCATCGTAGTACTCGCGCTTCCACACCGGCAGGTCGGCCTTGATGCGCTCGAGCAGGTGGCGGCAGGCATCGAAGGCAGCCGCACGATGCGGGCAGGCGACGTGGATGCACAAGGCGATGTCGCCGGGATGCATCAGGCCGATGCCATGCACCACCAGGGCGCTGAGCGCGGGGTCGAAGCGCTCGGCGCTCTCGGCGATCAGCCGGGCCAGCAGGGCCTCCGCCATCGGCCGGTAGCAGTGGTAGTCCAGGCGGGTGACGCCGCGCTCATGATGCCGGTTGCGCACCACGCCGAGGAAGGTCGCGATCGCGCCATGGTTGGGGTTGGCGAGGGTGGCGGAATCGCACAGCGTGCGGGGCAGCGGACCGTCGTGGATGGTGGAGGCGCGCAGGCTGCGGGTCTGGGGCATCGCTTCGGCCATGGTCATCCGCCCGAGACGGGTGGCAGGATGGCCACCTCTTCACCGCCGCGCAGGCGGATGCGATCGGTCAGGAATTCGCAGGCCACCGCCACCCGGCAGGTGCTCAGCAGGCTGGCCGCGTCGGGGTGGCAGGTGGCGATGCAGGCGAGGATGTCGCCGCTGGTGGCGGTCTCGGGCAGATCGCAGGTCTCGCGTTCGCGCTGGAGCAAGTCGCCGAGGGAGGCGAAGTAGAGGATGGTGGCTCGCGGCACGGGTCAGCCTCCGATCGCGGCCATCGATTCATCGCGGACGAAACGCGCAGGCGGACGCTTGCCCGCGACCGCGCGCGCGATCAGGCCCCTGACCTCCTGCTCGTCAGCGCTGCGCAGCGGGGTCAGCAGGTCGATGCCGGCGTTGTCCATCAGGCAGGTGAAGAGCCGGCCCTGGCTGGAGAGCCGCAGGCGGTTGCAGGTGGCGCAGAAGGGCTGGCTCATGGTGGTGATGAAGCCGACGCTGCAGGCCGCGGGCGGGTGTCCGTCGATGGTCCAGATGCGCGAGGTCGGCTCATCGCGCTCCAGGCATTCGCTCAAGGCGATGCCGGAGGCGGCGATGCGCGCGCGCATGGTCTCGGCGGCGACGTATTCCGCGGCCTGGAAGGGGCGGGCCTCGCCGATCGCCATCAGCTCGATGAAGCGCAGGTGCACGCCCTCCCAGGCGGCGAAGCGCACCAGCTCGGCATAGGCGGTGTCCTGCATCGCCACCGCATTGACCTTGAGTGGGGTGAAGCCGAGCCGTTGAGCGGCGCGGATGCTCGCGATCACCTTGGCGAGGCCGTCGCGGCGCGAGATGCGGCGGAAGCCCTCGGCATCGAGGGCGTCCAGGGAGATGTTGAGGCGGTTCAGCCCGGCCTGCTTGAGGGCCGGCAGCAGCGGCTGGAGCAGGACGCCATTGGTGGTCATCCCGACCGTACCGACCAGGCTGCGCGCATGACGCGCATGCTCGACCAGGTCGTCGCACAGCGTCGGCTCGCCACCGGTGAGGCGGATCTTGCCCACCCCGGCCTGGGATGCGATCAGGGTGGTCAGCCGGCTCAGCTCAGCGAAGGATGCGCGCGAGCTGGCGAAGCGCGCCTCCTCCGGGAGGCAGTAGACGCAGCGCAGGTTGCAGCGGTCGGTGAGCGAGACCCGCAGATACATGGGGCAACTCCTATTCCCGGTCGGACCCCGCCGTCCGGGCTGCGGGCTGTGCGCACGGTAATCGCCGCGTCGGGCCGTGCACGCGGCTTCGGCGGACGGCTGCTGCAGGGGTCCAGAAACGGAACGCCGCGCCAGCCCACGAGGCTGACGCGGCGAGCGCGTGACACTGCGAGCGTCGGGGCTACTTGCGCTTTGCCGTCTTCTTCTTGGCGGCTCCGGCCTTGGCGGCCTTCTTCTTGGCGGGCTTTTTGGCCTTAGCGGCCTTCTTCTTAGCAGGCATCGAACGTCCTCCTTATGGATAGGATCTTGATTCAAGCATAGGAGGCAAACCCCTAGATCGCAATTTCTTTCTTTGCGTTCCGCCCCGATTGAGCGATACGAGCATGGTACGGTGTCGCTGTGCGACATAAATGGACATCCGGATGCGTGAGTGTGCAGATCGGCATGTATGCAGACTGTCCACCTACGGGAGTCGGCCGATGATGCGCATCACTGCGGTGCAGGTCGCAGCGCCGCGCGCGAACGCATGCCGGAGTCGCGCGAGCGCCAGCGCTTCCTGCACCGCCGCGGAATGGCCCGTTCGGGCATCCGCGCACGATAGGAGGCCCGGAATTGCAGTGGGGCGATCAGTCATACACTCCTGCACCCCGCAGGTATCGCCTATGAAGAGCTATCCCATCATCCGCTCTCCCAATCCCCTCCTGGCAGTTGGCCAGCTCGGAGGCCACGTGAAGCGCGGCTTCCCGCATCCGCGCGGCAAACGCACGGGCAAGACCATGGCGCTGGTATCGGCGCTGCCCTTGAGCAGCGACTCCGGTCGCCTGGTGCTGGCCTTCATGGACCGCTCCGATCCGTCCGAATCGTTCGACTACCTGCCGCACAAGGGCGACAATGCCGTGGTCATCGTGCCCAAGGCCGAGGTCCACCTCTCGGTGATCAATGGCGTCTGCCCTGGGGATTGGAAGGGCGCCAAGGTCGGCCTGGGCGATGAGATCGACGAACCGGTCGACCTGGATGTCGATGCCACTGGGCTGGACATGGCAGCCTCCGACCGCTGGGTCGATCTGGTCGACGAGCTCGGCTGCGACTGCAGCAAGCTCGGCGGCTACCCGCTGTGGGCCAATGCCCCGATCGACGTCGAGCGCCTGGTCGGCCGCAGCCAGCGCTTCCATCACCGCCTCACCTCCGACGTGGTGGATTTCAAGCTCGGCGATGGCGGGGTGATCTACGTCTTCGTCGATGAGGATGGCGAGACCGGTTCGCTCTGCTGGCAGCAGGCGAAGTACTGACGCCCACCCGCGTGCACGCCCGCCAAGCCCGCCGCCTGCATCGTCCGCGCCGGCTTCAGATGGTGCGCAGATCGCCCAGGCGCGGCAGCTCCGGTCCGCAGAACGCCTCGGCGTAGGCGGCGCCTGCATGGGCGCCCCACGCGCGTCCGCGGGCCTCGATCCAGCCGAGGAAGGCCGGGTCGGCGATCGAGGTAGCGGGTTCACGGGACTCCGGCTGGTGGAGCTGGCTGCCATAGCAGCGCACCGCCGCCATCTTGACCTGCCAATCCTGGGCGAGCACCGGCACCAGGAACGCCGGGGTGGCAGGCAGCTCGGCTTCGTAGAACCACAGGCGCACCGCGCCGACCGCCGGGGCGCCGGAGATGGTCTTCAGGCTATGGAAGGAGGCGGCCTTGACCGCGCCCTGCACCAGCCGGGCGAGCGCCTGGTGGTCGGGGTGGCGGGCGTGGCCATGGATGCACAGCACGGTGGCTGGCCGGTGCCGTCGGATGGCGTCGATCACCAGGTGGCGTGCGGCCGGCTCCTCGCTCGGGATCGCGCCATCTGCGAGCAGCAGGTTGTCGCGCTGGGCCAGTCCGAGGATGCCGGCGGCGGCGGCCGCCTCGCGTGCGCGGATGCCGGGGGTGCCGCGGCTGGCCAGCTCGCCGCGCGTGGCATCGACGACCACCACCTGCGCGCCCTGGCGCACATGCGCGGCGATGGTGCCGCCGCAGTGGATCTCGGCATCGTCGGGATGGGGGGCGAAGACCAGCAGATCGCAGCTCATGGTGCAGCCCTCATGGCGAGCAGTCTCATGCTCGCGCATGGACGCGCCACTGGCAGGGCCCTCACCCCGAGGGCTCGTCGAGGAACGGCACCAGGTAGGGGCGCTTGAGCATCTCCTGGTAATCGGATTCCATCAGCTGCTCGATCGTCCACTGGCTCTCGAGCTTGGTCTGCAGGCGGTAGAGGCGGTCGGCGACATTCCACAGCAGGAAGAGCTTCTCCGGCTTGGCCTTCTCGGCCCCGAGCGCGACCAGGCGCGTACAGGCGGCGCGCAGCTCCACGACATCGGTGATGCCGCTGGTGACCGCCGTCCGGCGCTGGGCCTCGAAATCGAGCGCCTCCCAGGTGGTCCCGGCGGTTGCGGCATAGAGGCTGGCCCAATAGAAGCACTGCGTCGCCTCCATCAGGTAGGGATCGTGATGGCTGCCGTCGAGCACGCCGCACAGCTCTGCCATCTCCTCGCCCCAGCGGGACAGCAGCAGGGCGCGATCCTTCTGCGCCAGCAGCTTCACCGTCGAGGAGACCTTCTCCCCCTTGGCGGTGAGGAACTCGCTCAAGGTGCCAGCCGCGTGCGCCAAGCGGAGATAGATGCCGTAGATGCGACGGGGCGTGGTCATGGGGTGGGCATCCTCCCGACCAGCGCCAGCGAACAAGCGCGTGCTCATCGCGGGGAGGCGGAATGCTCCTTGCGGCCGCATCCATCGTTCTATGATGATAGAACGATATAAGGACATCCCATGGCCTATTCCGCGCACAAGACCGCCGCCACCGCCCCCCAACGCGAAGCCATCGTCGCCGATCTCGGCCTCGCCGACTGGGGCCGCAAGGAGATCCGCATCGCCGAGCACGAGATGCCCG
>PLEW01000043.1:22857-35173 GCA_003136555.1 Planctomycetota bacterium
GCGAGACGCTCGAGGAGTACTGGGACTATACCCACCGCCTGTTCACCTGGGGCGACGGCGGCACCCCCAACCTCATCCTCGACGATGGCGGCGACGCCACGCTCCTGGTGCACCTGGGCAGCGAGGCGGAGCAGGAGCCCAAGCTCCTCGAGCGCAGGCCGGATAACGAGGAGGAGCGCATCCTGCTCGCGTCGATCAAGCGTACCCTGGCCAAGGACAAGACCTTCTATTCGCGCATCGCCGCCAGCATCCTCGGCGTCAGCGAGGAGACCACCACCGGCGTCCATCGCCTCTACGAGATGGTCAAGCAGGGCCGCCTGCGCTTCCCGGCGATCAACGTCAACGACTGCGTGACCAAATCGAAGTTCGACAACCTCTACGGNNTCTACGGCTGCCGCGAGTCGCTCATCGATGGCATCAAGCGCGCCACCGACGTGATGATCTCGGGGAAGAAGGCCGTGGTGTGCGGTTATGGGGATGTCGGCAAGGGCTGCGCCCAGGCGTTCCGTGGCCAGGGGGCGACGGTGTTCGTCACCGAGATCGACCCGATCTGCGCCCTGCAGGCCTGCATGGAGGGGTTCCAGGTCGTCACCATGGACGATGCGGCGCTGTTCGGCGACATCTTCGTCACCACCACCGGCAATGTCGACGTCATCACGCGCAAGCACATGGATGCGATGAAGCACAACGCCATCGTGTGCAATATCGGCCACTTCGATTCCGAGATCCAGGTTGCCAGCCTCAGCAGCCTGCAATGGGAGGAGATCAAGCCCCAGGTCGACCACGTGATCTGGCCGGCCAAGGGCGGCAAGGCCGAGAAGCGCCTGATCCTGCTGGCCAAGGGCCGGCTGGTGAACCTNNCGAACCAGACCCTCGCCCAGATCGAGCTCTACACCAACCACCGCAACCTCGAGAAGCGCGTCTATCTCCTGCCCAAGCACCTCGACGAGGAGGTCGCTCGGCTGCATCTGGATCAGCTCGGCGCCAAGCTGACCACCCTGACGCCCAAGCAGGCGACGTATATCGGCGTCAACGCCAAGGGTCCGTTCAAGGCGGACGCCTACCGCTATTGATGGCGCTGATCCGCCAGCGCGTCAGCGCGTCAGCTGGTGGTCGGCAAGCGTCGCCACTCCCTCGCGCCCGTCCGCGCCGGGACGGCTCGCGATCACCGCCTTCGGGTTCATGGCGCGTTCGCATTGCGTCTCGGCTTGCCGTGCAGGCGGGCATGCACGGCGGCCCAGGTCGTTGGCGCCTCGGATGATGGGGATGCGTGCTGGGCGGGACGCGCGTTCGCGCCTGCGGCTGGCGACCCATGCCGGCGGGGCTTCCCCCGGCAGGACCTCCAGGTCCTTCTCATGCAGGGGGGTCAGGGCATGCAGCGGACTCATCCATGGACGCGGCGCAGCGGCCGGCGGCCGGGCTGTGCGCATCAGACCGCCTGCCCAGGCGGCGGCAGGCCCGAGGTCAGGTCTTCTTGCTCGCCGAGGCGTCCTGGCCCGGCTTCTCGCGCTCGACGATATAGAGGATCGCATTCGACCCCCGGTCGACGACGAGCTTGCCCATGCGGATCTGCTCGACCTGGTTATGGCTGATCACGCCGCCGAAGGCGGTCGAGCGCGAGTGCGGCTCGACGCGCATCAGCGGCATCTTGTGGTTGGCCTTGACCAGGCGCTCGTAGACCTCGAGGAAGGCGGGGTCGACGCGCGACTTGGCCTCGTCGTACTGCCGCTGCAGCTCGGCCTCCTCCGCGCTCGGCTTGTCCGAGCCGCCAGTGGACGCCTTCAGCTCCTCGAACTTGAGCTTGAGCTGGGCGGCCTGCTCCTTGGCGGCGGCGACCTTGGCCTCCATCTCCTTGATGCGGCCGCCCAGCTCCTTGACGCTCTGCTCGCGCAAGGCCTTCTCCTGCTTGGAGGTCTCGATGCTGTTGATGATCGCCATGTATTCCTTGTTGGTCTTGGCGTTCATCTGCTTGCTGCGCAACTCGGCGAGGGTGGTATCGCAGCGGGCGACATCGCTGGTGTACTGGCGCACCAGGGCGCCCATGCGCTCGACATCGGCCGCGGCCGCCGCTTCCGCCGCAAGTGCAGCCTGGTAAAGCTTTTCCCCTTCGCCTACCCGCGCGTGCTGCTGTTCCCTGGCGAGCTTGAGCGACAGCCTGCGTTTATCGATGACCTGGAGGTCGAGCAGGGCGTCAATGCTGGGATTCATGGCGCGGAAACCTCCGGGGTTTGACATCCTCGTCGGACAAGCGGGTGGGCCAAGCAGAATCTCCATGTGCATCCTCCGTCGTGTTCACTGTCGATCTGGACGCCGCTGGCCGATTGACGCATCGCCGGGCTACCCGCATAGTGCAGCAGAGGACGCTGACCGGAGCAGGGGCTCGACGCATGGCCGGCACACGTGCGAGCGGGCGTTGCCGGTTCCAGACGCCTGCGCATGGCACCACACCTTGAGAGCACATGGCCGACGCTTCTCCAACGCCTGTGGCCCTGCCTTCCCGGGCGGACGACAACGAGTGGCCGATGGTCGGGGAGACCCTCGGGCTGTGGCGCCTCCTGCGCGGCCTCGGACGTGGCGGGATGGGCGAGGTCTATGAAGCCGAATATGACTACATCCATCTGCTCTCGCTGCGCTATGGCCCCGACCAGCGCGATGTGATCCGCAAGGAGCTCGCGGCGCTGTCCCGTCGCGACCAGGCGCTGCTGGCGGGGGACATGCTCGGCACCACCCTGCCACCCGAGGCGCGCTTCGCGATCAAGGTCTGCAATGCCCGCACCGGCACCCCCGGCCACCGGCGCTTCCTGATGGAGGCCGAGGTCGCCCAGCGCCTCGGCGACCATCCCTACATCGTCACCGTGCACGCGGTCAATGGCGGCCTCGACGAGGGCCATGGGCCGGCCCGCAGGCTCGATCTCGATCGCGGCAAGTACCGCGATGTCGCCTTCATGGTCATGGACCTGGCCAACCGCACCTACGATCACTGCAAGCTGACCATCGCCGAGTCGGTGCACGTGGTGCGCTGCATCGCCACCGCCCTNNGACCGACTTCGGCATCGCCAAGGAGATCGATCAGACCGACGGGCTGACGCGCACCGGCCAGATCATCGGCACCCTCGACTACATGTCCCCGGAGCAGGCCACCGACGCCAAGCGCGTCGACCCGCGCAGCGACATCTATTCCCTCGGGGTGGTGCTCTACGAGATGTCGACCAAGGGCTGCCTGCCGTATTCCGACAAGCTCGACCGCGACAGCTGCCTGGCCGCCATCCGCAGCGAGCGCTACGAGCCCCGCTGGCCGCGCGAATACCGCCTCGACTTCCCGCCCTACCTCGAGCGCATCGTGCTCAAGGCGATGGCCCATCGCATGGAGGACCGCTACCAGGCGATGAGCGAGTTCATCACCGACCTCGACCGCTTCTCGCGCCATGACCGCATCCCCTTCATCGGCCGCGTGCGGTTGAAGAGCTGGGTGCGCTTCCAGCTGCGCCGGCGCCCGAAGCTGATCTGGGGGGCGGCAACCGTGCTGGTCACCGCCATCGTGGTGGCGGTGGGGCTGTGGGCCCACGAGGCCTTCGATGACACCAAGCGCACCCTCGAGGACTACCTCGGCAAGCTCGAGAAGGTGGTCAGCCAGGTCGAGGCCCACAAGCAGTGCCAGCCGACCAGGGCCGAAGCTGCCGCCCTGGAGAAGTTCGAGGCCAGCCTGCCGTTCTACAAGGGCAGCTACAGCGACGTCTGGAGCCGCAACCAGGACCTGCTCGCGCGGCTCAATGGCAGCCGCTGGCTCAAGGCGCATTTCGCCGGTCCGCCGGGTTCACGGGCGATCCCGGCTGCCGAGGCGATCGAGGGCAAGGAGCAGCTCCAGCTCGCCGCCAAGAGCGAGAATCCGCAATGGACGCTCGATGGCATCGACGGGCTGCTGGTGCTCGAGCCGATGACGCTCAGGCTCAGGCCCTATGGCACCGGCGATGTCTACTGCGTGCTCAAGCTCATGACCTTCGAGGGTTTCCATCTCCAGGTCCGCGAGGCCGAGGATGTCCGGCACATCACCGAATGGGCCATCCGCCGCAATCGCCAGCAGCTGATCACCCAGGAGGATGAGAAGCCCGCGGTCGAGCTGCATGGCGAGGATTTCCAGCCCGGCCGGACGTCCTATGACCTGGACGTCTTCCTCGAGGTCAAGGCCAACGAGATCCGCTCCTGGTGGCCCCAGGGCAGCGCGATCAAGGAGTTCCGCTTCGCCAACGCCCGCGGGCTGCGTGATGGCGCCCCGGCCGCGGTCGAGCTCGAGCTGCCCAAGGGCACGCGCATCCGCGCGGTCGAGATCTGGACCAACGGCCCGCCCTAGCCCGCCTGAGCTTGCGCCGCAGCCATGGGGGCGAGAATGCCCGCATGGCTGGCCCACCGGACATCCAGGATCTGGCCCGTTTGGATGGCCGCTACGACGCCCAGGCCTTCGGCTTCGTCGGCGAAGGGCTGCGCCATGCCGCCAGGCTGTTCGGCAAGGATGTCCCGGGCTGCGCCGAGCGCCATCTCACCGCCACCCAGCTGGTCGAGGGGGTGCTGGACCTCGCGGCCGAGCGCTTCGGCATGCTCTCCGAGCTGGTGCTGCGCTCCTGGGGGGTCTCGCGCAGCGAGGATGTCGGCAGCATCACCTTCCTGTTCATCGAGCACGGCATCTTCTCCAAGCAGGCGAGCGACCGGGTCGAGGACTTCGCCAGTGGGCCGGCCTTCGGGCCGGAGCTGGCCCAACGCGCCCGCCAGCGCATCGAGAGCCGGATCATCGCCAGCGTGCCAGGACGAGCGCGGGAGGGCTGATGCACGAGCTCCTCCGCCATCCCTGGGTGCGGGTGCTGCTGATCGCCACCACCGTGGCGATGTCGACCCTGGCCCTGCGCGAGACCGCGTCCATCACCCTGCCCATCGTCACCGCCCTGCGCTCGGTGCTGGTGCCGGTGGCGATCGGCTTCACCATCGCCTACGTGCTCACCCCGCTGGTCGATTCGCTGAGCCGGCGCGGCCTCAACCGCACCTTCGCTGCGGGCGTGCTCTTCGGCCTGTTCTGCATCTCGGTGGTGGTCGGCTTCAGTGTGGTGGTGCCGACCGTGGTGCGGCAGACGACCACCCTGGCCACCCGGCTGTTCGAGGGCGAGAAGTACATCGACCTCAACGGCAACGGGCGCTGGGACCCGGGCGAGCCCTATGACGACGCCAACGGCAACGGCCGCTATGATTCCCAGGGCATGCTGGCGGCGGCCTTGTCCTGGGTCGAGGAGCGGCAGGGCCGGTTGCGCCAGATGGCCAGGCTCGAGCTCGATGCCCCGGCGCTCAGCTTCCTCGCCCTGCTCCAGGGCGAAACCGCCTCCGAGCGCAAGACCATCGATGACGCGCTGCAGGTCGCCCATGACGATCGCGCCCCCGACCAGTGGCCGGAATCGCTGCGCCATGAGCCGCCCGCGGACGCTCCCCTGTCCTGGAATGCCGCCTGGCCGGGGGCGGTGCGCTCGACGGTCGACGATGCCTACGGCAAGCTGCCGCCCGAGGTGCGCGAACGCTGGATCCGCAACCTCAGCGTCGCCGGACTGTCCTACTTCACCAAGCAGGCGGAGCTGCTCGCCGCCAAGCGGCAGGTGCGGCTGGGCACGGCCCCTGCGTCCGGCTCGGCGTATGCGCCCGGCACGGCGAGCGGCCATGCGCTGGGCGATGCCCAGGCGATGGCGGCCCGCGCCAAGCAGGTCGCCGACGCTCTGAGCGCGCCGGTGAGCAATGAGCAGCGGGCCGCCGCCAGCGCCTTCGCCAACCGCCTGGCCGATGAGGAGAAGGCGGGCAGCCCGGCGGCCAAGGAGCTGTTGGCGGAGCTGCGCGGCGAGGATTCCGGCAGCCAGTGGCTGGCACCGGTGGTGCAGGCGTTCGAGACCTCGGTCAAGGGCGCCGTCGACTCGCTGCCGTCGCGCATCGGCGGCTGGGTCTCCTCGGGATTGATGAGCCTGGATTCACTGCTCGCGTTCGGCCTCGATGTGCTGCTGGTGCCGATCTACGCCTTCTTCCTCATCCTCGCCATGCCGGCCATCCGCCAGGGGGTCAAGCAGTACCTGCCCCAGTGGCATCGCGAGCAGGTGCTGCGCATCGTGCGCGACATCGAGCGGGTGGTGGCGGCATTCTTCCGCGGGCGTCTGATCGTGTGCCTGATCTGCGGCATCCTGACCTGGGTCGGCTTCCTGTCGGTCGGGCTGTTCGCGCCAGGCGTCCCGTACGCCGTGCTCTTCGCCGTGCTCATCGGGCTGGCGACCGCGGTGCCGCTGGCCGGCTTCCTGTTCCTCATCCCGGCGGTGATCATGACCCTGCTGGACGGCGGCACGCCGCTGAGCGCTTCGCTGGTGATCGGGGTCTATGCCCTGGTCCAGCTCGCCGAGATGCTGGTCCTGACCCCCGGCATCATGGGCCACGAGGTCGAACTCCATCCCGTCACCCTGATCGTCGCCCTGCTGCTGTGCGGCAAGCTGGTCGGCATCCTCGGGCTGATCCTGGCGGTGCCGATCGCCGCCACCGGCCGCATCCTGGCGCGCGAATTCATGTGGCCATGGCTCAAGCAATGGGCCGAGCAGCCGCGCACTCCCGCCCCGCCCGCCCCGCCCCAGCTCGCGCCATGAGCCAGGCACGCAGCCTCGGGCGCCTGATCGATGCCAACGGCAATCGCGCCAGCGAGGGCTTGCGCGTGCTCGAGGACGTGGCGCGCTTCCTCTTGGACGACGGCTCGCTCAGCGGCATGGCGAAGCAGCTGCGCCACCAGGTGCGCCAGGCGATCCCGCCGGAGGCGATCCGGGATCGCGATACCGCGGGCGACGTCGGCACCGCGCTCACGGCGGACGGCGCCATGGCAAGGGCGCGCCTGGTCGATCTCATCCGCGCCAATGCCGCGCGCGTCAGCGAGGCGCTGCGCGCCGCCGAGGAGGCGTGCAAGCTCGCCAACCAGCCAGCCAGCGCGGCCCAGCTGGAGCAGATCCGCTACCGCACCTACCAGCTCGAGAGCGGCATGCTGTCGCGCCTGCCGGCATGGCTGCTGCTGCGCATCCGCCTCTACGCCCTGGTCGACACCAGCCTGACCGACGATGCGCCCGGGGTGGCTGGTGCGGTGGTGCGCGGCGGCGCCGGGGCGGTGCAGCTGCGCAGCAAGGACCTGACACAGCGCGCCTACCGCGAGCTGGCTGGACGCGTCCAGGAGGCGGTGCGGCGTGAGGGGGGGCTCTTCATCGTCAATGACCATGTGGCGGTTGCGCATGCGCTGCACGCCGATGGCGTGCATCTCGGGCAGGACGACCTCGCCATCCACGATGCGCGCTCGGTCCTGGGCGCGCAGTGCGCCATCGGCATCTCCGCGCACACCCCGGCGCAGGCGGCGGAGGCCCTCGCCGGGGGGGCGGACTACCTTGGGCTCGGACCGATGTTCCAGACCGCCACCAAGGCGCATGAGCCGGCGCGCGGTGCCGGGCTCCTGGACGAGGTGCAGGACTGCCTGCGTGCGCATGCGCGGCGCGCCAGCTACGCCATCGGCGGCTTGACCCTGGAGCGGGTGCGCGCGCTGCGGCCGCGCCTGCCGCACGGGGTGGCGGTGGCCAGCGCCCTCTGCCGCGCCTCCGACCCCGAGCGCACCGCCAGCGAGTTCCTCTCCCTGCTCGAGCCCGATGAGCTGCCATGAGCCTGCCGCCTGGCCACCAGCAGCCGCCGACCTGGCCCCGCCTGCTGGTCATCGAGCTCCTCCAGCTGCCCACCATCGCCCTGGTGCTCTGGGGCCGCTGGCCGGCGGCGCTGTGGACCGCGGCGGTGATCGGCTCGTTCATCTGCTGTGCCGGCACCGATTCAAGCTGGCGCTGGCGCAACCGCCTGCTGGTGCTGCAGGCGGTCATCTGGCTGACTGCCGCCCTGGTGCTGGGCTAGGCATGCGCCGATCCCGCAGGCGAACGCACGCACCCCCCAGATCACCCGCCTGATCAACTCCCAGCGAGGACATGCCGATGGTCACCTTCTCGATCTTCTACCAGGGCCAGTTGCGCTGCCGCGCCGTGCATGAGCAGAGCGGCACGGTGCTGCTGACCGATGCCCCGGTCGACAATCAGGGCCGCGGCGAGAGCTTCTCACCCACCGACCTGCTCGCCACCGGCCTGGGCACCTGCATGTGCACCATCATGGGCATCGTCGCCCAGCGCGACGGGGTGGTGCTCGACGGCGCGACCGTCCGGGTCGAGAAGCACATGACCGCCGCACCGCCCCGGCGGGTCCAGCGCCTGGTGCTGGCCTTCAGCATGCCCAAGGGCATCCAGCTGGCGGCGCGCGCCAAGCTCGAGCGCGCCGCCCATACCTGCCCGGTGGCGCTCTCGCTGCACCCGGACATCGCGGTCGAGGCCAGCTTCGCCTATCCGGATTGAGAGGCGGCGAGCGGGCTGCTTGCGGGGTGCACGCCTCAGCGCAGCCCGAGCTGCCGCACCTTGTAGCGGATCTGGCGGAAGCTGATGCCCAGCAGCCTGGCGGCCTCGGTGAGGTTGTCGTCGCAGGCGTTGAGCGCGGCCTCGATCAGCTCGCGTTCGTAATCCGCCACCGCCGCCTCGAGGGCGATGGCGTCCTTGGTGCCGATGCGCTCCTTGAGCATCGACAGCGCGCTGCGGTCGGCGACCCGCGACGGCCGGGAGCCGCTGGGATGGTCGAGCTCCTGGAACAGCATCTGCTCGTTGATGTCGCCGCTGGTGGTCAGCGCGGCGCCGCGCTGGATGCGGTTGTCCAGCTCGCGGATGTTTCCGGGCCAGCTGTAGGCGAGCATGGCCTTGAAGGCGTCCTGGGTGAAGCCGGTGACATCGCGCCGCAGCTTGACCGCATGGCGCGCGAGCAGGTGGCCGGCCAACAGCGGGATGTCCTCGGGACGCTCGCGCAGGGGCGGCAGGTGCAGGGGGATGACCGCCAGCCGGTAGTAGAGATCCTCGCGGAAGCTGCCGTCCTTGACCATCTGCCTGAGATCGCGATTGGTCGCGGCGACCACCCGGACATTGCAGGTCAGCACGTCGCGCCCGCCCACCGGGAGGTATTCCCCGCACTCGAGCACGCGCAGCAGCTTGACCTGGGTCTCGCCTGCCAGCTCCCCGATCTCGTCGAGGAACAGCGTGCCGCCATCGGCCAGCGCGAAGAGGCCCTGGCGATCGTCGACCGCGCCGGTGAACGAGCCGCGCACGTGGCCGAACAGCTCGCTCTCGAGCAGCGAGGGGGTCAGCGCGCCGGAATTGATGCGCACCATCGGCCCATCCGAGCGCAGCGAGGCGTAATGGACGGCGCGCGCCACCAGCTCCTTGCCGGTGCCGCTCTCGCCCGTCACCAGCACCGTCGAATCGGTGGTCGAGACCTGCTCGATGGTGGTCTGGATGCGCTGCATGGCCGCGCTCGCGCCCACCAGGTGGACGCCGGCCTGGGAGGTCCCGGCGGCGCGCGAGGCGAGGTAATGGGCGCGGGCATCCAGCGCCCGGCGCACCAGGGACTTGACCAGGAGGTTGTCGAAGGGCTTGCGCAGGAAGTTGTAGGCGCCCTGGCGCATCGCCCGCACCGCGGTGTCCCATTCGGTGAAGGCGGTCATGATCACCACGAAGATGTCCGGATGCCGGCGGCGGATCTGCTCGAGCAGCATCAGCCCATCCATCGGCTCCATGCGCAGGTCGCTGAGCACCAGCTCGATGCTGCTGTCCTCGGCGAGCGATGCCAGGGCCTGCTCGCCGTTGGCGGCGAGGGCGACCGTGTGCCCTTCTCGGCGCAGGATGATGTCGAGCATGCCGCGCAGGCCTGGCTCATCATCAACCACCAGGAGTCGTGCCATGCAGGGATGATGGCGGGTCCCGCATCCCGGCTCAAGCACACAATCATGCGGGGGGGTGCAACGACCGAGGGCCGCGTTGCACGCGGCCCTCGGGGAGTCTGCACCGATGAGGCGGGCTGAGGCCTGGTCGGCCTAGTTCTCCGGGCGCCACTCGAAGCCGAAGCCGATGATGACCTCGGTGGTGTCCTTGCCGGCCGCACTCAGGATGTTGCGGTCCTTCTGCTCGAGCCAGTAGTGCACTTCGAGGCGGAACACCGTCCAGAACTCGTTGATGTAGAAGGGCGCGGTGTACTTGACGCCGATGTCGAAGGTGGTGAAGCCGGTGGCGTTGTCGCCGATGAGGAAGTTCTTGTACTCGCCGTTGCCGTAGTTGATGGTCTCCCAGAATGCCAGATCGAGGGGGGCGTGCTGGAAGAACTCGCGCGCGCCGATCGAGCTGCGGAAGGCGTGGCCGGACAATCCGCCGCCGCCGCGGAACTTGTCGAGTTCGCCGTTGTAGAAGGGGTTGTAATCGAGCCCGAACCCGGCCTCGAGGCCCTGCCAGGGCAGCTCATACCAGCCATCCGCGCCGATCCACTCCTCCTGGTCCTTGTAGGGCTGCTTGGGCAGGTTGGGGTAGGTCTCCCACTCGTAGTGGGGCAGGATCTGGAAGAGGTTGGTCCACTCGATGAGGTAATCGAGCCCGGCGCTGAACTGGGTGGTCTCGCCGCTCTTCACCGGCCGCGGCAGGTTGGGGTCGCTGCCGACCGCCATGTAGTCGTCGATGTGCAGGCCGATATCGAAGTAGCGGGCGGTGATCCCGGCATGGGCGGTGACGTTATCGTTGCGGATCACGCCCTGGTCGTAGTCCTTGTTCAGCAGCTCGCCGGAAAGGACGAAGTCATCCGGGCCCTTCTGGAGCTCGTACTCGAGCGGTTCCGTCTCGGCATAGGCCACGGCGGTCAGGCTGACCAGGCAGGCGGTGGCAAAGGCTGGGCTGATGGCCAGGGTTTTCATGCGTCTTCTTCCTTGGGTGCGCGGGATAGGAGGTTTTCCATCGCTTGCGTCACAGGTGTAGCAGCCCAAATAGCGTTTGCCACCTGAGATGCAATCGGCAGCTCGCACCGGTGGCGGATACCCAGTTCGACCGCCGCCCGGCAGGTCCAGGCGCCCTCAGCCACGGTCAGGCTCCGGGCGAGGTATTCCTGGGCATTGACGCCGCGGGCGAGCGCCACCCCGAGGGCGCGGTTGCGGCCGTGCGGACTGTAGCAGGTGGTGAGCAGATCGCCGATGCCGGCCATGCCGGCGAAGGTGGCATCGCAGGCCCCCATGGCCCGGCCGAGCCGGCGCATCTCGGCCAGCCCGCGGGTCATGATCGCCGCCTTGGCATTGTCGCCCAAGCCCAGGCCGTCGCAGATCCCCGCGGCGATGGCGATGATGTTCTTGAGCGCCCCCCCCAGCTCGACACCGACCAGGTCGCTGGTGGTGTAGAGGCGGCAGCGTGGCGAATGGAGGGTCTCCACCACCCGCTGGCTGACCTCCTCCTCGCCGGCGACGACCATGCCGAACGGCAGCCCGGCGAGCACCTCGACGGCATGGCTCGGACCGGAGATGCAGCCGTAGCGATGCTGATCGCCGAACTCCTCGCTGAGCACCTCGGTCATGCGCTTGAGGCTGTGCTGCTCCAGGCCCTTGCTCAGCGAGACCACCACCGCGTGCGCCGGCAGGTAGGCGCGCAGACGGCGCGCCTGCGCGCGGCTGAACTGGGTCGGCACCGCCCACAGGATCAGCTCGGCACCGGCCATGCTGGCGGGATCGGCGCTCAGGCCCAGGCCCTCCGGCAGCTGGTGCTTGGCGATCAGGGGGTGGCGGCGGGTACGGGTGAGCTCCTCGATCTTGCCGGCATCGCGGCCCACCAGCGTCACGTCGCTGGTCCCGCTGTGCAGGGCGAGCACCGCCACGGCGGTTCCCCAGGTACCGGTACCGACGACGGCGGTCAGCGGCATGGCGCACGGGGTGGCGATGCCGGGGCGGTCCCCGGGCTCGCGCTCGGCACGGCGGCATCAGGCGGCATCATGGGCGGTCCGCGGTCGGCTCTTTCACCGGGGGTTCGGGTCTCGCTCCGGCATCCGAATCGGTGGCGCGAGCAGCGCGGATGCGCTCATCCATGCCATGGCGGCGGACCTCGAGGTCGTCGTAGGCGAAGGTCAGGAGCGGCAGCAGGCGGGTCTTGACCGAGGGTGCATAGTAGCGCTGCACATAGCCGCGCGCGCTGTCGAGCGCGGCAGCCACGAGGTTGCGCTTGGTGTCCTTGCCCAGCAGGGTGTAATAGGCGGTGACCGTGTGCAGGTCATCGCTGAGCTCCACCCGCGTCACGGTGAGGAAGCCCAGGCGGGGATCCTTCAGCTCGCGCTGCAGGCAGGTGGCGATCTCGCGATGCAGCAATGATGCCAGACGGGCTTTGCGGCTTGGGCCTTTGCTCTGCAT
>PLEW01000165.1 GCA_003136555.1 Planctomycetota bacterium
GTAGCGGGTCGAGGGTACGGGAGGTCAGTAGGCCGATCATCCGGGGGAGGGGGCACTCCCGGTGTCGGCGGAGGGGGAGGCCCGGGGTCGGGGCCCGGGCGCCCACCGTGCGCAGGCGGCGGGGCGGTTCGCGCAACCGCTTCCCCGCCTTCACCGGGCACCTGCGCAAGCGCTATGCGCACCTGATCCGCTTGCGCAGCAGCCTCCTGCGGTGGTCCGACGGTGAGTGCAGGTGCGGCCGCCAGGGGCTCAGCCACCGGTGCAACGATCCGCACCCCTGCGCAAGCCATCGCCGCAACCAGGAGCTCTGGAGGGGGGAGCGCTGGACCCGCCTCGCCGGTACCCAGTGGCCGCGCGCATGCGGCTGGCTCCGGTGCGGGAGCCGGCAGGTCGGCAGCCGGTCCTTCGTGCTCGGCCGCCGGGGCACTGGCCAGCGGGACAGCGTCCGCCGTCATCAGCGCATCCGCTACGCCCATCACCGGGATGCTGGGCTCATCGTGGAGGCCGGTGGTGACCTGCTCAGCGACAGGCGCAGTCGTCGCAGCGTGTGCTGCCTCCTCTGGCGTCACGTCCAGCTGGCCAGGATGGCCTGCGGACGCTGGAATGGCCTCGATTGCAGCGGCCGTCACCGCCGCCACATGGCTCGCAGGCTGGTCGCGGAGCGTGGCCATGTCCGTCGCCGATGCCTGCGCCCTCGGGCCTGTCCCGAGCGGGCTGGGCAGGTCGGCGGCGGGAGCAAGCGGGTCCGTCTCGAACGCCGGATCAGCCTCGGGCGGTGCAGGCGGCATTGCGATCCGGTGCTCGGCAGCAGGCGGCGACGGGTCCGCTGCCTGTGACCATGCTGCCGGTGGCATGGGAGGGGTAACGTCGAGCGCAGCGGGCAGGGGTACCGGCGACTCGTCGGGGGCAGTGGCCGTTCTGATCGCATCAGCGGCAGGCGGTGCCGCGAGCGCGGATGGTCCTGCGTTCGCTGGGGGCGGGGGGGCTGCGTCAGGACTGCCTGTCGCACGCGCGTCACCGTCCATCACGCCGAGATCGCTCTCAGGCTGCTCGCATCCGCTAGCGCGTTCCCACCCAGGCTCGGCATCCCGGGTAGCATGCGCGTCACCATCATCACGTCCTGCACCTGTGCCATCGCCCTCACGGGCATCGATGAGCGTGGAGAGTCCCGCGGCGGGAGCGGTGGTCGAGGGATTGGGCGGAGATGGCGTGTCTGCTGGAGCGCAGAATGCCGCCCGGGTGGGCTCGACCTGAGCTTCGCGTGCGATCACCGGCGGGACGGTCAGGTCGACTGGCCAAGCGCGTTCCTGGTCGGCAGGCCGGGGCTGCACGGCCGAGTCGGGAAGGTTCTCGTCGTTGCGGGCCAGGAGCGGTTGGACGGCGTGGCCGGCGATCGCCCTGGCGGGATCCGGAGTCGGCGTTTCGGCGCTGGCGCTGCAGACCAGCCCGGCTGCGGCGATAACGGGTTCAATGGCGCCGATGCCCGCTGGTGCCGCGTCGCTGATCGTTGCACTGGCGCTCTCGATGTTGGCGTCCAACGCGGCGGCGAAGCGTCCCGCCACCTGCTCGTCGGGCGCCGGCGGCGTCGCCTGCGAACCAGCAGCGTCAGCCGCGGGCACCACCAGGCTGGCTGCGGTGCACTCGGCCTGCGGCTCTGGCCGAGAGCTGTCGATGGCGTAGGCGGCCTCGCCGGTACCACCACTCGCCTCCTGTGCTGGAACCAGCAGCGCCGCGGCCACCGCGGGCGCATCCCCGGACGGAGGGATCGCCTCTCCGGTGGGAGGCGCGCCATCCTCGGCGGGTGCGATGGGCGACGGTATGACGGGTGGGACGCTCTGCGGCACCAGATCGGGATGGTGCAGCTGGCAATAGGCGGCGAATCCGGCATCCAGATCCGCGGTCCGTGAGAGGAGGCTGTCGACCTGGCAGGCCTGCTCGAGCTCGCGCAGGAAGCGCTGCTCATCGCTCTCGTGCACCTCCTCGGTCAACGGGATGTCGGTCGGATCGCTGGCTCCGGCAGGGGCCTGGAAGGTGATCAGCGGCAGGCGTCGGCGCTGCCTCGGTCCGATCTGTTCCGGCTCCGACGCGCTCTCTCCCTGGGGCTCGGTGTGAGCGTTGGCGTCCCGCAGACGCACCTCGATCGAGCCGTACTGGCGCTCCTGGTGCACCGCGACGAGCCGCTGGCGAGTGCATTCGAGCACGGCGAGCACGGTGCCGACGGTGGCGAGGCGCGTGGGCCGAATGCCGATGATGTCTGCGAGGCTGCGGCTCTCCTGCTGACGCAGGGCATCGATCAGCTGGTCGATGCGCCAGGACATCGGCTGGTCATCGGCCACCACCGTGCGTGGGCCCAGGCCGTCGAGGCGCGAGAAGATGGCCTCGCAGGTGCGCAGCAGCTGATGGGCGTCCACCGCGGTGAGGTCGAGCGAGCTCTCGTCGAGGGCCTCCTCCGGGATCGCCTCATGCAGCTGCCGTTCGATGCAGGGTGCGCGCTCGGCCTCGAGGACTTCCAGGACGCGCGAGGCTTCCTTGAACCGCCGATAGCGCAGCAGGGAGCTGATGAGGTTCGACCGCGGATCGATGATGTCGTCGTCCGCGGCGCCAGCCGCCGCATCGCCCTCTGGTGGCGGGGCGATCGCGCGCGCTTTGATCTCCAGCAGCGTCGCTGCCATGAGGATGAAGTCGCCTGCGGTATCGAGATCGAGATCGCGCCATAGGCGGATGGTGTCGATGAACTGATCGACGATGGTGACGATCGGTATGTCGATGATGTCGAGTTCGGTCCTGCGGACCAGGAACAGCAGGAGGTCGAGCGGCCCGCTGAAATTCTCGATCGCCACCACGTAGCCGAGGTCGGGGAGCATGCCCGGATCCCCGGACAGCTGGGAGCCGGTGGAAGGCAGCTCCGATTGGTCATCGACAGGCATGGAGGGGACGCAGCCTAGGGGTGGCTGGGAATTGTCACGGGGAGAGGTGCAGGTGGGCGTTATGGCCATCGCCAGTCGGCGCTTTGTCCGCTGGATGGGCGGGCTACGCTGGTGCGGTTCGACAACCGGAACGCTGGAGCCGACCATGCCACTCGATTGCTGCCACCCTCAGGCGGCCCATGCCAAGCTGGGGGTGCCAGACTGGTACCTGTCGGGCCTGATGCTGGATCGCGCGCTGGATGCCATCCTGCGGCGCACCCGCCTGGATCGGCGCCATGACATCCCCTACCTGGCCGGCTACAGCCGGGATGGCAAGACCATCTACATCGATCGCCATCTGCCCCGCCTATTCACCCTGAGGGGCCGGTCGGTGGCGGTTGATCGCTACCTGGTGCTGCATGAGACGGTCGAGAAGACGCTTATCGACGAGGTTGGACTGCACTACCAGCACGCCCATCAGATCGCCCTGCGCGCCGAAGAGGCCGCAGTGCTCGCGGATCGCATCCCCTGGGGGGCCTATGACCGCTTCATGCAGCGCTTCATCAAGAGCATCGGCGATGAGCGCCTGACCCGCGTCCCGGACGATCTCGACCTCAAGCCCTACCGCGACGAGCACGATGCCGAGCTGGTGCGCAGGATGAAGCGGGCCGTCGCCAAGGGGCGGCTGCCCTCACCAAGCCTCCGCCCGATGCCGAGGATGGTCGCGGCGCTCCATCGCTGAGTTGGGCCGTGGCCCCTGGGAATCGACCCGGTTTCGCCCGCTCGTGCTCGCTGAGGGGCCACACGGCGGACCATGCCCATGCTGTTGACATGATCCTCCACTGGTGAAGATGCCCCGATCTTCGACACCTTGGACGTATGGCGCCCGCGCTGGCATGAGCGCCAGGAATCGTCCGGCCGGGCATACCGCCGCCTACCAGTTGGCACGCGACGAAAGCAGACGATCCATGAAGGGCATTATCCTCGCCGGCGGGGCCGGAACTCGGCTGCATCCCCTGACCAGGGTCGTCAGCAAGCAGTTGATGCCGATCTACGACAAGCCGATGATCTATTATCCCCTCAGCACGCTGATGCTGGCGGGCATACGCGAGGTGCTGATCATCTCGACGCCTACCGATCTGCCCGCCTTCCGCCGCCTGTTCGGCACCGGCGAGAGCATCGGCATCTCGCTGTCCTATGCTGAGCAGCCGACCCCGGCAGGTCTGGCGCAAGCCTTCACCATCGGACGGGAATTCATCGACGGCGAGCCGTGCTGCATGATCCTGGGCGACAACATCTTTCATGGCCATGGCATGACCGAAATCACCAGGAGGGCGACGGCGCTCAGGGCCGGCGGACTGATCTTCGCCTACTATGTCCGCGATCCGCAGCGCTATGGGGTGATCGAGTTCGATGCCAGCGGCCGGGCGATCAGCCTCGAGGAGAAGCCGGCGCAGCCGAAGAGCAAATACGCCGTGCCGGGGATGTATTTCTACGGCCCCGAGGTCTGCGACGAGGCGGCGCGATTGAAGCCGGGCAGACGCGGCGAGCTGGAGATCACCGACTTGAACAGCGTCTTCCTGGCGCGCAGCGAGCTGCAGGTCGAGAAGCTCGGCCGCGGCATCGCCTGGCTCGATACCGGTACGCATCAGAGCCTGATGGAAGCAGGGGCATTCATCCAGGCGATCGAGGAGCGTCAGGGCCTGAAGGTCGCCTGCCTGGAGGAGATCGCCTGGCGGAACGGCTGGATCGGGCGCGATGCCGTCGCCGCCGCCGCGACGAGCATGGGCAAGAGCGGATATGCCGATTACCTGCGCGAGCTGCTGTGCCAGGAGGGCTTCGGGTGAAGAGCAGGGAGACCGACCTGCCCGGCGTCGTGGTGCTGGAGCCGAAGAGCTACAGCGACCATCGCGGTTCCTTCTTCGAATGCTACAATCAGCGGATTCTCGCAGCGGTGGGCATCACCGCGTCCTTCGTGCAGGACAACCAGTCGCGTTCCCGCCGCGGGGTGCTGCGCGGGCTGCACTACCAGCTCGGCCAGCCGCAGGACAAGCTGGTGCGGGCGATCAGCGGCGAGATCTTCGATGTGGTGGTCGACATCCGCCAGGGCAGTCCGACCTTCGGGCGCTGGACCTCGGTCATCCTCTCGGCCGAGAACACCCTGCTGCTCTATGTGCCCAAGGGCTTCGCCCATGGATTCGCCGTGCTCAGCGAGACGGCGGAGGTGGTCTACAAGTGCTCCGACTTCTATGCCCCGAGCCAGGAGCGGGGAGTCACCTGGAATGACCCCGAGCTGGCCATTCCTTGGCCGGTGGCAGAACCGATCCTCTCGGACAAGGACGTCCTCCTGCCGACCCTCGCGACCATCCCAGCCGGTGCTCTGCCGGCCTACCGCCCCGGTTCGGCTTAGCAGCGCCGGCATGGCCATCATCATCACCGGCGGCACCGGCATGCTCGGTAGGACGCTCAGCCGCCGTCTCGCAGCCCAGCAGCCGGTGAGTCTGGGCTCCAAGGACCTGGACATCGGCGATGCCCAGTCGTGCGACGCGGTCCTGGCCCGCCATCGACCGCAGCTGGTGCTGCACTGCGCCGCCATGACTGCCGTCGATCGCTGCGAGGGCGAGCGCGAGGCGGCCTTCAGGGTCAATGCGCTGGGAGCCGCCAACATCGCCGCCGCCTGCGCCCGGCATGGGGCACGCCTGGTGGCATTCTCCACCGATTACGTGTTCGCCGGCGATCTCCCCCGCCCCTACCGCGAGGACGACGCGCCCGGCGCCCGCACGGTCTACGGTGCAAGCAAATTGGCAGGTGAGCAGGCGGTGCGCGAGCTGTGCCCGGACCACCTGATCGTGCGGGTGGCCTGGCTGTACGGGCCGGGCGGTCCGAGCTTCATCCATACCATGCTGAGGTTGGGAACGCAGGATGGGCCGCCGCTGAAGGTCGTCGACGACCAGATCGGCAACCCGACTTCGACCGATGCGGTGGCCGACGCCCTGATGCCCCTGCTCCAAGCGGATGAGACCGGCATCATGCATATGAGCTGCGAGGGCGAGGTGACCTGGTACCGCTTGGCGCTGGAGCTCTTCGCCCTGCGCGGGTTCACCCGCCAGGTCATCCCGTGCACCACCGCCCAGTTCCCCCGGCCTGCTCCCCGGCCTGCCAACTCACGCCTCGAGAAGGGAGCCCTCCTCCTCCAGGGACGCCCGTCCATGATGGATTGGCGAGCCGCGCTCCACCGTTTCATCAAGGACTACCCTCATGGGTGATCAGTCTCGCGCGCAACCGCTTCCGCATGCACCGCGAACCATCCTGGTCACCGGGGGCGCCGGATTCATCGGCAGCAACCTGGTGCGCCATCTGCTCGCCGCCGATGCGCAGGTGCGGGTGGTCAACTTCGACGCCCTGACCTATGCCGGGAACCTCGGCAACCTGACCGGCGTGGCCGAGCGGTATGGCGAGCGCTACCGCTTCATCGCAGGCGACATCTGCGATGCCGCGTTGACCGAGCGGACCCTGCGGGAGTGCGGTTGCGACACCCTCATCCACCTCGCTGCCGAGAGCCATGTCGACCGTTCGCTCGATGGGCCGATGGCCTTCGTGCGCACCAATGTGGTCGGCACCGCGACCCTGCTCGCGGCTGCCCGCGCAGCCTGGGGCAAGCGCCGGGATGTGCGCTTCCACCATGTCTCGACCGATGAGGTCTACGGCTCGCTCGGCGCAACCGGCCTGTTCCAGGAGTCCACCGCCTATGATCCGTCGAGCCCATACAGCGCCTCCAAGGCCGGCAGCGACCATCTGGTGCGCGCCTGGAACCGCAGCTACGGGCTGCCGTCGACGATCACCAACTGCTCGAACAACTACGGTCCCTACCAGTTCCCGGAGAAGCTACTGCCCCTGATGATCAACAACGCGCTGGCGGGCAAGCCCCTCCCCATCTACGGGGACGGGAAGAACATCAGGGATTGGCTCTATGTCGAAGACCACTGCCGTGCCATCGATGCGGTGGTCCGCCACGGCCGGGATGGCGAGACCTACAATGTCGGTGGCGGCAACGAGTGGGCGAACATCGACATCGTGCATGCGCTCTGCGACATCCTCGACGCCATCAGGCCGCGCCGCGATGGCAGCTATCGGCGGCTGATCACCTTCGTCCCTGACCGTCCCGGGCACGATCGGCGCTATGCCATCGACTCCGGCAAGATCACCCATGAGCTGGACTGGCGTCCGCTCGATTCGTTCACCACCGGCCTGCGCAAGACCGTCGACTGGTATCTCGCCAACGACGCCTGGATGGCGGAGATCAGATCAGGCCGCTACCGCGGCGAGCGTCTCGGCCTGAACGCCTGAGCAGTCAGAGGCCGAACCCGTGCGCTCGGCCTGCCGCATGCGTGCATGCGATGCGACAGGTGGCCTGAGCCGCTGATGCCACGCCTGTTCAGGGGGCCGGCGGATCGCCCTTGCCGCGTGCGCGCCAGGCCAGGGCGCAATTCGCCAGCCCGAAGACGGCCATCGCCAGGCCCCACCACAAGTCGATGTTGACCACCGGGTGCTGCCCATGGTGGGTGAGCGGATCATGGATCGCGCCATAGGCGGCGAGCAGTCCGCCGATTATGAGGAAGAGGATGCCGAGCGGCAGGCGGATATCGAGATTCATGGCGCCCTCACCAGAACAGGATGTTGAGGATCAGCACGGCGACCAGGATCAGGCTGCCGAGCAGCCCAGGTGCCAGCCAGGCGGGGCCGCGTGCCGGCTCCGGCTTGCCGATGCCGTAGACCAGGCCTTCGAGCTCGGCATCGGTCTTGTGCTTCGCGGTCAGCAGCGAGACGACGATGGTGACGACGAAGCAGGAGGTCCAGGCGACGATGGCGGCATAGAAGTTCTGCGCCATGTCGCTGGGGTAGGTGTGCACGATGGTCCCCAGCCAGCCACCCTTGAATGCCGATGTCGCGCCTGCCGGCATGGTCAGGCCATGGTGGATTGCGGCGCCGAGGGTGCCGGCGAGCAGGCCGATGAAGGCGCCATGGCCGGTGGTGCGCTTCCAGAACATCCCCAGCAGGAAGGTGGCGAACAGGGGCGCGTTTACGAAGGCGAAGACCAGCTGCAGCATGTCCATGATGTTGTTGAAGGACGAGGCGATGTAGGCGGCCCCCATGCTCAGGAGGATGCCGAATACCGTGGTCCAGCGGCCGACCATCAGGTAGTGCGCATCGGTGCCATCGCGCTTGATGTACCCCTGGTAGAGGTCGTAGGTCCACACGGTGTTGAAGGCGGTGACGTTGCCCGCCATGCCCGACATGAACGACGCCATCAGGGCGGTCAGGCCGAGGCCGAGCATCCCGGATGGCAGGAAGTGGTCGAGCATGAGCGGAACCACCTGATTGTAGTCCGCCTCGCCATTCCTGATCGGGAAGATCAGCCCGCTATCAGGCATCGCCGACAGCGCCAGGGCGATCATGCCTGGCAGGATCACCAGGAAGGGGAAGACCATCTTGGGCACTGCGGCGATCAGCGGCGTGCGGCGGGCCGAGGTCAGATCGCGGGCCGCCATGGCGCGCTGGACGACCAGGAAGTCGGTGCACCAATAGCCGAACGAGAGCACGAAACCGAGGCCCATCGCCAGACCGAACCATTCCACGCCCATGGGGTTGTCCTTGGCGTTGGTCATGTACCTGCCGGTCTCATACAAGGCCCCGGCGGCGAAGCCGTGCGCCTGCGCGACCTCGGCCAGACGCGTCGTCAGGCCATGCCAGCCACCGACCTGGTGCAGCCCGAGCAGCACCAGCGGCAGGAAGCCGAAGACGATGAGGAAGAACTGCACGACTTCGTTGTAGATGGCGCTGGTCAGTCCACCCAGGGTGATGTAGACCAGCACGATCGCCCCGGATACCAGGATGCAGAGGTGGAATGGCCAGCCGACCAGGGTCTCGAGCAGGGTGGCGAGCGCGAACAGCGATATCCCTGAGCTCATCACCGTCATGACGGCGAACGACAGGGCATTGAAGGTGCGCGTCTTGTCATCGAAGCGCAGCTTGAGGTACTCCGGTACCGAGCGGGCCTTCGAGCCGTAATAGAACGGCATCATGAAGACGCCGACGAAGACCATCGCCGGAATCGCCCCCAGCCAGTAGAAATGCGCGGTAGCGAAGCCGTATTTGGCTCCGCTGGCGGCCATGCCCATGACCTCCTGGGCTCCGAGGTTGGCACCGATGAAGCCGAGGGCGCAGATCCACGACGGCAGCGATCGCCCGGATTCGAGGAAGTCGCTGGCCCCATGCACGCGTCGGCGCAGCAGCACGCCGATGACGATGACAAAGGCGAAGTAGACGCCGATGATGAGGTAATCGATCGTGGCGAGCGAGAGCAGTGCTTGGGCGGGCGAGTCGGCTGGCATGAAGCCTCGTGAGATGGGCGTGACGGCGGCGTCATGGCGACGCCGGCCAGATGTCGAAGACGTGGGCAGGATGATGCGTGGAAGCGCCCATGGTAGAGGCGGTTCGTGGCCACTGCCCGCGGGCTGCATCATTCACGTGGGCGAGCGGGCCGACCGGGCGGGAGGCCCATCAAGGCTAACGGGCGAGGCATGCGGCTGCTATCGCGACGTGATCGGTGCGCCCGGCGCGGATGCTGGCCGCCCCCACGCGACTCCATGGGCAAGCCATGAGATGATGCTGCGACCTCGACCCTCGCCGGCGTGATGCTGATGGCGGCGCTGGCGGCCAGCGAGGATGCCGCCAAGGCCGATGACATCCCCCAGGTACGCGAGCTGCTCGCCGCCGGAGGGGGGGATGTATCCGTCTACCCCTGGGCCGGCCGCCTGGTCCACGACGACGGCGATCTCGCGGCGGCGTTTGATGCCTGCCAGCGGGCTGCGCTCGACCGCCCAACGGCACGCTCCGCGCGCCTCTCGCTGGCGATCAGCCGCGGCCAGGAGCGGCGCCCCGAAGGGGCCAGGGCCCAGGCGACGGCCATGCTCGAGGAGGAACACGGCGACCGTCATGTGAGCGATACCCTCTCCTGGGTCGAGCCATTGCACTGAGGGGGGGTGCACGTATCCCTAGCGCTCAGAGCAGTGAGCTGAAGCCAAGGGCCCTGCGCATCCGATGCCTACCTGGGGAACCGCCATGCCGCATCCGACCCCCCTCCGCTCCGCCAGCGGTCCGACCACCTGCGGGTCGCTGTCCTACCAGATCGCCGGGGAGCTGGTCCCGGTGCTCGATATCGAGCTGGGTGGCGAAGAGATCTATTTCGAGCATCATATCCTGCTGTGGAAGGACCCGTCGGTGACCATCGGGGTCAAGACCCTCAAGGGCGCCTTCAAGCGCCTGATCGCGGGCATGGCCATCTTCATGACCGAAGCCAGGGGCCCCGGGCACATCTCCTTCAGCAGGGATGGGGTCGGCCAGGTCTTCCCCATCCATCTCCAGCGAGGCCAGGAGATCGAGGTCCGTGAGCACCAGTTCCTGGCGGCGACCTCATCGGTTGATTACACCTTCGTCCGCGTCCAGGGCATCGCGAACATGTTCCTGGGAGGGACGGGATTCTTCATCGACCGCTTCTCGTGCGTACGCGATCCGGGCATCCTCTGGCTGCATGGCTATGGCAATGTCTTCGAGATCGAGCTGCGCGCCGGTGATGCGATCGATGTCGAGCCGGGCGCCTGGGTCTACAAGGACCGCTCGGTGAGCATGGAGACGCAGTTCCAGCGACTGTCGACCGGCCTGTTCGCCAGCGCCGGTCAATTGACCTGGAACCGCTTCACCGGGCCAGGCCGGCTCGGCCTCCAGTCCATGACCATGGGCATCGCCAGCGATTCCTAGCGGTGATCGGGATGGCGATCCGCCAGCGTTCCGCCATGCGGTCGCGATCGCGCCGCCTTGGCGGGACCGGCGGTGGCCGGCTGGAGGCGGGCCGGCGTCGCAGCGCCGCCGGCCCGCTGCCGGTGGATAGCCCTGGAAAGTCCCGTTCACCGGCGTAAGGACAACGCATGCACTTCCCTTCTATCGCCTTCGGTGCCGGCATGACGCTGGCCACCGCCTCCGTTTTCCTGCTGAGCGGCTGCCAGGACTCCCGCGATCAGCCGACCGTGACCTCATGGGGAACGGTCAATGGCCATCCAGTGCATCTGTACACGTTGGACAACGCCAACGGGATGACGGCGGTCATCAGCGACTACGGCGGCACGGTCGTCAGCCTGACCGCGCCTGACCGCAGCGGCCACTTCGCCGATGTGGTGCTGGGATTCAACACCATCGAGGAATATACCCAGCCTGGCCACTCGCCGTACTTCGGGGCCATCGTCGGCCGTTATGGCAACCGCATCGCCAATGGCCGCTTCACCCTCGACGGAGTGAGCTACACCCTGGCCATCAACAACAATCCGGCCGGACGGCCATGCACCCTGCATGGCGGCCTGAAGGGGTTCGACAAGGCGATCTGGTCCGCCACCCCGCTGGTGCTGTCAGGCGACTCGGCGCTCGAGCTGCGCTACCACAGCGCGGCCGGGGAGGAGGGCTATCCAGGCAACCTCGACATCACCGTCACCTACCGCCTGACCGAGGCCAACGAGCTGCGCATCGACTACAGTGCGGTGAGCGACAAGGCAACCCCGGTGAATCTCACCAACCACACCTACTTCAACCTCAAAGGCGAGGGGGAGGGCGATGTCCTGGGGCAGCAGCTGACGATCATGGCGAGCCGCTATGCCGTCGTCGATCCCGGGCTCATCCCAACCGGGGAGATGCGTCCGGTCAAGGGCACGCCCTTCGACTTCACCAGCCCGCATACGCTCGGAGAACGCATCGGCGCCAACGACGAGCAGCTCAAGCTCGGGAATGGCTACGATCACTGCTGGGTGTTGGATCACCATGGCCCGGAGCTCGAGCTGGCGGCACGGGCGCATGATCCCGTCAGCGGCCGCACGCTCGAGGTGCTGACCACCGAACCAGGGGTGCAGCTCTATACCGCTAATTTCCTGCCGGCGGCGGAAGAGGCGGCGGACAAGCAGCTGAAGGGCAAGAGCGGCAGGCTCTACCATTTCCGCAATGCCTTCTGCCTGGAGACCCAGCATTTCCCCGACTCGCCCAACCATCCGGACTTCCCCTCGACCATCCTGCGGCCTGGGCAGACGCTGAGCTCGACGACGGTGTTCAAATTCTCCGCTGAATGATGACGAAGACAGGACGGTGCCATGTGTTCAGCCGCTGGCATCCATCGCTGGCGGCATGCCTGGCACGATGATGATCGCTGACGATCGCTTCTGCATGACAGCCGCAACCAGCCTGTTGGTAAAGGGTTATGGCATTACGTGCGCCCACATGGCAGGAAATGGCACGAATTACGCGTAGATGCCCATCATGCATGACCACGCCCGCAACGACGACACTGCCATCCCCGAGCTCACACCGATCGTCGATCACGAGGTCGCCATCATCGAAGTCGGCGCTCTGCCGATCCGGGTCGTGCTCGATGCCGAGTGCATCTGCATCACCGTGACAGGCGATGCGGAACGCGCGGGATCACTGCTCGCCGAGGGCAGTCACCGCTGGCTGGAGCGCATCCCGGCCACCGACATCCGTGTCGATCTCAGCGACATCCCCCATCTCACCTCGCCCATCGCTGCCTGGCTGGGCACGCTCACCTCCCTGGGCCTGCCGGTGACGGTGGTCGGGTCGAGCCGGCGGGTCGAAGTCCAGCTCAGGCTGCTCGGCCTGGGGAAGATCTGCACCATCGAATGACGTCTGAATCCGCCCGTCCAGCGGCCTGAGCCGCCCGCCCGGCCCAGGGCCCGTGCCGGCCACTGGTCAGGGGGCTGGCTGCAGGAACCCCGGTGGTTGGCTGGCCCGTACCTGGTGCTCCCGTCAGCTAGTGCTTGCCAGGCTTGCCGCTGCCCGATGGCGGTGCCGGCGCGCGGTAATCGATGCCTGATGCGAGGATATAGGGGGGCACCCCAGTGCCGTCGCCGGTGCGCACCACCACCTGGCTGCGAAAAGGCGCTATCGCCAGCCCCTTCGCGATCGCCTTGCCGTCCAGCTGGTGCCAGCCGCCAGCCGGAGCGGGGAACTCATGGACCGCGTCGGTGTCATTTATCAGCAGCAGCGAGACCGCCCGGACGACCTTGGGGTCGGGATCGGCCCAGCTGTCGGCAGCTTTCCACGCGAGCGGGTCGTCGACGTGCTTGCCCTTCTGCGAGATGAGCGTGAGGCCAGGCGAGGCGACCAGGGTCGTGCCGCTCATGTGGCCGAAATCGCTCGCGTCGCCGGCGTCGATGCAGCGTGCGAAATCGTTGCCCTTCCAATTCGCAGGGATGTTCTCGGGAAAGGTCAGCCTGCGTGGGGGATCGATGGCGACCAGGATGTTGTCGGCGAAGCGGTTGTCCTGGGCCTTGCCGTTCTTGCCGCTGACATGCAGGGCCGAGAGCCGGTTGCCGACCAGGACATTGTCCTGCACCTGGCAATGGTAGTTGTTGGTCAGGAACAGGCCGTGGCCGCCGCAGCCGAAGACCGTATTGCCGGCGATCACCTGGTCGTGGAAATCGCTGAGGAATTCCGTCCAGATGCCATGCCCGAGCGGGAACCACCAGTGCGAGGTGTCGAGGTTGCCGACCGTATCGAGGACGATGTTGTCGCGGATGATGGCCGCATTGGCGCACACATAGATGCCGGCACCGTCATTGAGCGAACCCATGCAGCGCACGAAGACGTTGCGTTCGACGATGACGCCCGGTGCGCCGACGATGATGCCGTTGTTGCCGATGTCGACCATGCGGTTTCCCCGTACCGTCACCGCCTTGCCCTTGTTGATGATCATGCCCGCACCGCGCCATGAGCCGCTGCCACCGTAGCCGAACACCATGCCGATGCGTTCCAGGTTGTTGTTCTCGATGATCGTCCCGCCCGGGCCGCCCGGATTCTCCAGCCAGTAGATCGCTACGTTGCGCACGTCGAGGAAGGTGCAGCCGCTGACATGCGAACCGCCGCAGTCCCAGGAGCTGCTGATCGCATCGTCGCCGATGTCCTGGAAGATGCAGTTGCGCACCATCGATGGCTTGCCGATCTTCAGCGCGCTGCCGGCTATGCGAGCGAAAGCGATGGAGTCGATGGTCGCACCGCTGCAGCCGAAACAGGCGGTGCCGGTGACCACTTCGACCAGCGGCTTGCCGGCCCTGGCATCGGCGGGTGGGTAGAGGTAGAGCGTGGTCGTGGGCTGGTCATAGAACCATTCTCCTGGCGCATCCACCAGGGCGAGGCAGCCATCGACATAGAAGGCGGAGCCATCCCCGGTGAACGCGTCATGGAAGCGGCCGTCGGCGCCCAGGCTGAGCTTGCCGGCGCCATCGTCATCGGTGATCGGGCGGGTCTCCCACCACCAGCTCCAGCGCCGCCAGCGCACCTCGGCACCTGTCCATATATGGTTGTCCCCGGAGAGGGACGGGACCACCAGCGAGTCGGCGTCGGTGGCATTCTGGTTGTGCAGGTAGGGATCGGCGGCGTCGATGTTGGGCGTGCGGGCGAGGGTCTGCAGCGTCCCCTGGGCATAGAGCGCGAGGACGGGGCCGTTGACATAGGCCGTCAGCACGCCGGGATGGCCCGCCCACGCCGTCCAGCCGCCGACCACCTGGGTGGCGGTGATGACCGGCGCCGCGCCGCTGCCGTAGGCGACCACCGCAGCTCCGTTGATGGTCACATTGCCGGTGCGGAAGGTCCCGCCGCAGATCAGGTGGATGGTGTCGCCGGCGGCAGTCGCCGCGGCGGCAGCATTGATCGTCTGCAGCGGCGATGCCGTGCTGGTGCCATTATTGGTATCAGCGCCGTTGACCGGATCGACATAGACCTCGGTCGCCTGCGCCTGCGCGCAGAGGCTGGATGCGAGGATGAGCGCGATCAGGCCGCGGTGGCGGGTCGGGGTGCAGCTGGCGGCAGTCTCCGCCAGCCGGGCATCAGGCGCTGGTATCGTCATGGCGCGGTGTCACTCCAGGGACGCTTCAGGAGGAGGAAGGCCGGCGATGGTGCTGGCAGCAGGCGGGGACGCTAACGGCAGGGGGGAATTTAAACGTTTCAATATCGCGATCGATGACGTGCAGTGTCACGGTACGGGACAGTCATAGAGGGCACGGACAATGATCTATCCACGATATTGCGATCATGATACACCCTTTACGGTGAGGTCCTCACTTCTCTATTGTGCGACATATTGTGCGGAAGCAGAGGGCATAATCCAACCCTAGTGATGACGATCATTTAAACCATTCATCAGGCAGGTGCTGCAGTCGGGGTGCGGGTTGCCGATGCGTTCACCATGCACCCTCGTCCGTGCGGCTGCCGCGCCTCTCGTCCGGGACTGCGGCCAAGGGAAACCGGGCTGGAGGCATCCCTCCCGCGGTCGTGGGTGTGGCATCCCACCCTGCCCGCAGGTGCCCGACTCTGCTCGACCGAGTACCGGTCAGGCGAGCTGCCAGCGCGCGGTGCGGGACGCCCGTGATCCGGGTTGTGGTCTCGGCTCGAGCTGGATAGCGTCGGCAGGCGGCAGGTCGCATCGCACTGCCCGACGCGTGCCCAGCCAGCCGTTCCCGATCCTACTCCGATGACAGACATCAGCGAGGAGACACCGCATGCTCGTCCGCCACGTTGTCCTGACACTCTGCTCTGCCCACGTCGGTATCGCCTGCCTCGTGGCAGCGGATGGCGATGCGTCCGCGCCGGCTCCGGCAGCTGTCATGGTGGCGCCACGGCCGGTCTCAAACAGCGGCCTGGACCTGCGGCTGGATGTCGGAGGCCTGCCGGGGATCACCACCGTCAAGGACAAGAGCAGCGGTACCACCACCGACATCAGCAAAGATGGCGGTGGCGACATCGATATCGAGGTGATCTATGTCCATGCGCGGCCGCACGGGCTGGGCTTCGCTGCCGGCGGCGGGCTATTCGCCCATAGCCACGTCGGCGACTACCTTGGCCTGAAGCCGCAAATCAATGCCAGCGGGGTCGAGGGCCAGGCGGCGCTGGTCTATCGCTTCACCCCCGCCTTCCATATCGAGGCGCCGGCGCTGGTGCTCGGCCTCGGCAGTGCGCAAGCGACCAAGATCGGGGTCGCAGATTCCGACCGCGGAGGATACGGCTCGGTGGGCCTGCAGGCTGGCGCCTACTATACCTTCCGCATCGGCATCCAGGTGGATGCAGCGATCGGCGTCATGGGCTGGTCCGCCACCGTGAATCAGGACAATGGCTCCGGGGGCAAGGACAAGGTCATCTATTCGGGCGGCGGCGGCTACCTGACCCTCGGGGCAGGCTACCGCTTCTGAATACGCGCCTCTTTGGCGCACTTGTCCATCCTAACGACCCGAACTGACGGGACTTGGCGGAGACCCTGCCCACCCAGGCCCGGCGTTCGCCGGTTCGCGCGGGGAGCGGGGCTGTCGACGGGTCAACGTCCGATACTGCTGAGGGGTAGCCCGTGTATGGAGGGTGCATACACGACATATCCGGTGCCGCCATCCGGCCACCGGTGGACGACCGCAGCCGATGGGTGCGTCGCCGTGCAGCCTTCCCGTCACCATCATCTGCGCTCGACGTTTATGATCAGTACGGAGCATGCTGGCCTGGGCCAGGCCTCCAACCGCTCGTCCAAGCCATCCGGCAGGTGCAGGCAGGGTGCGCGCAGGCGTGCCTGGTCACGCGTGTCCAGGTCGGTCTGCGCCTCTTCCATTCCGGAATCATCCATGCAGGCCGACGCGCGACCATGAGCAACCATCTCCCCATCTTCCTGTTCGGCCTGCTGTGGTCGGCGGCACTCGTCGGTGCCGATGACGCAGGGCGGAAGATCTACGCCGACCGCTGCGCCTCCTGTCATGGCGCCCAGGGGCAGGGAGTGCGTGACAAGTATTCGGATCCGCTTGTCGGCGACCGCAGTCTCGCGTCGTTGACGCGCTACATCAGCAAGCAGATGCCCGATGACAAGCCGGGTGAATGCACCGGCGACGATGCCGCGCATGTCGCCGAATTCATCTACGCGGCCTTCTACTCGCCCGAGGCGCAGCTGCGCAGCAACCCTCCCCGGGTCGAGCTGGCGCGCCTGACCATCGGCCAGTACCGCAACACCATCGCCGACCTGATCGGCAGCTTCGGCGGGGTGTCCAAGGCCGACGAGCGGCACGGCATCCAGGCGGAGTACTTCAACGACAAGCGGGGTTTCGACGGCAAGAAGCGCGTCCTCGACCGCATCGAGCCGATCATCAATGTGCGCTTCGACGACAGCAAGCCGGTCGAGCAGATGGACAAGTCCGAGTGGGCGATCCGCTGGAGCGGTGCGGTGACCGCTCCCCAGACCGGCGACTACGACTTCAACCTCGAGACCGTCAACGGCGCACGCCTATGGGTCAACGACAAGGACGTCCCGCTCATCGATGCCTGGGTGCGCTCCGGTGACGATTCCCGCCATATCGCCACCATCCGCCTGCTCGCCGGCCGCACCTACTTCATCAAGGTCGAGGCTGCGAAGGAGAAGAAGGAGACCGTGGTCGCGGTCGCGCTCAAGTGGAAGCCCCCGCACCAGGCCGAGCAGTTCATCCCCGAGCAGATGCTCTCCCCCGGCGGCGGATCGCAGTGGCTGGTGCTCGGGACGCCGTTCCCGCCCGATGACAACATCCTGGGCTATGAGCGCGGCGCGTCGGTGTCCAAGGCCTGGGATGATGCCACCACCCAGGCGGCATTCGAGGTCGCCGGGTATGTGACCAACCATCTGCAGCAGCTCGCCGGAGTGCGTGCCGATGCCGCCGATGCGGAATCGCGCAAGCGGGCGGTGGCCTTCTGCCGGCGCTTCGCCGAGCGGGCCTTCCGCCGTCCGCTGTCGGACGAGGTGGCGCGGATGTACATCGACCAGCATCTCGGCGGCGATGTGCCGATCCTGCCCGGGATCAAGCGCATCGTCGTCCAGGTGCTCAAATCGCCCCGCTTCCTCTACAACGGGCTGGAGAACGACCCCAACGACCCCTACGTGGTGGCATCGCGGCTGTCCTACGACCTGTGGGACTCGATGCCCGATCAGCAGCTGACGGACGCCGCCAATGGCAAGCGCCTGTCCACCCGCGAAGCGATCGCCAAGGAGGTGGACCGCATGATGGCGGATGGGCGGACGCGCACCAAGATGCGCGAGTTCTACCACCGCTGGCTCAAGCTCGACGAGCTGCGCGGGCTGTCCAAGCCGAGCGGGCAGTTCCCGGGATACGACGAGAACCTGGTCTCCGACCTGCGCATCTCCCTCGACATGTTCCTCGACGATGTGACCTGGAGCGAGCCCTCGGACTTCCGCCAGCTGATGCAGTCGAGCAACCTCTTCCTCAACGGCCGGCTGGCGCAATTCTATGGCGCGAAGCTGCCCGCCGATGCCCCGTTCCAGTCGGTGGCCCTCCCCGACCAGGGCCGCTCCGGCGTGCTCACCCATCCGCTGCTGATGGCGGGGTTCGCCTACAGCGCAACCACGTCGCCGATCCATCGTGGCGTCTTCGTCAGCCGCAACCTGCTGGGCCGGCGCCTGCGCGCACCGCCCGATTCGATCACCCCCGACAGCCCCGAGCTCAATCCAGACCTAACCACGCGCGAGCGCATCGGCAAGCAGACCAGGAAGCCGAACTGCATGACCTGCCATGACATGATCAATCCACTCGGCTTCACCATGGAGCATTTCGACGCCGTCGGCCGCATGCGCCATGACGAGGGTGGCAAGCCGATCGATTCCTCGGGCTCCTACCGGCGCATGGATGGTGACGTCGTGCAATTCAAGGATGCGCACGACCTGGCGTCATTCCTGGTCGTCAGCACCGAGGCGCAGGGCGCCTTCGTCGAACGCGTCTTCAAGAATGTGGTCAAGGAGCCGATCCTGGCCTATGGTCCGACGGAACGCGATCGGCTGCTGCATTACTTCGTCGACCACGCCTTCAGCATCCGCGCCCTCCTCGCCGAGATCTCGATCAGCTCAGCGCTCGCCCCACCTGCACCGCCGAAGGTTGCCAAGCCATGAACAGACCATCAAGCCGCCGCCAGTTCCTCAAGGACATCGGCGGGACAGCCGCGACCCTGCCGTTCCTGCTCAACCTGCCGAGCCTCGGCTTCGCCAATGGAGCCGCGCGCAAGCAGCGCCTGATCGTGATGTTCAGCCCGAATGGCGTGGTGCAGAACACCTTCTGGCCGGACACCGAAGGCAAGGACTTCGCCTTCAAGCAGAGCCTGTCGCCGCTCGAGCCCTACAAGGCCAAGACCCTGGTGCTCAAGGGCGTGTGCAACAAGATCAAGGGCGACGGCGATGGCCACATGCGCGGGATGGGCTGCCTGCTCACCGGCATCGAGCTGTTCCCCGGCAACATCCAGGGAGGATCCGATACCCCGGCAGGCTGGTCGCGCGGCATCTCGATCGACCAGGAGATCACCCGCTACCTGCAGGGCCACCCCGAGACGCGCACGCGCTTCGGCTCGCTTGAGTTCGGCGTGCAGGTCTCCGAGCGCGCCGACACCTGGACGCGCATGTCCTATGCCGGGCCGAACCTGCCGCTCGCGCCGATCAGCAATCCCTACCAGATGCTGCAGAAGCTCTACGGCCAGCGCGAGGACCAGGCGATGCTGGCGAGCGTGCTCGATGAGGTGCAGGAGGATTTCACCAAGATCCGCGCCAAGGTCAGCAGCGAGGATGCGCATCTGCTCGATCAGCATGCCACCTTCGTCCGCGATGCCGAGAAGGAGATGAAGGAGTTCTCCCAGACCAAGAGCGACCACCCGACGCCCAAGCTGGAGGCCGGGGTGAAGAACGACACCGAGCACATGCCCAAGCTCAGCCGCATGCAGATCGATCTGCTGATCGACAGCTTCCAGTCCGACGCCGCCCGGGTGGCGACGCTGCAGTACACGCAATCGGTCGGCGGTGCCAAGATGACCTGGCTCGGGGTCAACGAGGGCCACCACACCCTGTCGCATGAGCCGGATGAGAAGAAGGAGGTCCAGGAGCAGCTGACGCGCATCAACACCTGGTACTGCGCCGAGCTGGCCTACCTGGTCAAGCGCCTGTCAGAGACCAAGGAGCCGGGGACCAATCAGACCCTGCTCGACAACACCGTGGTGATCTGGACCAACGAGCTCGGCAAGGGCAACTCCCACACCCGCGACAACATCCCCTTCGTGCTGGTGGGCAATGGCCTCGATTTCACCATGGGCCGCTCGGTTTTCTATCCCATGGTGCCGCACAACCGCCTGCTGATGTCGCTCGCCCATGCCTTCGGCAACCAGCTGACCACCTTCGGCAATCCCACCTTCTGCAGCGATGGCGTGCTGAACCGGCTCACTTAGGAGCAGGGGGCGGCGATGCGGCGGGGCGCCGCCGGGGGCGCTGGCCGAGGGCGGCCATTCGTCTCGCCCGGGGCAGACGGAAGGCGGCCATCGGGCGGCCTCGCCGCTGGCCACCGCCTTGCTCCGGTGAACCTCATCCGTCATCCATGAAGCCACCTCCCGCCCGCCGACTGTCCGCCGCGCTGGCCCTGCTCGTGCCATCGGCCCTCGCGCCCGCCGCGGATGCCACCGTCAGCGAGGTGCAGCAGACCCTGCTGACCTATGCGTACGGCGACCCGAGTCCGCTGGCGGAGTACGGGCGCATCTATCCCTACGCGCGCTTCGACGGCTACAGCGCGAGCGGGAGCGAGCGCAGCTGGACGATGGTGAAGCTCGAGAACGACTACCTCGTCGTGCTGATCGCGCCCCAGATCGGCGGCAAGGTGTGGGCGGCCTATGACAAGGTCCACAGCCGGGACATCATCTATCGCAATCCGGTGGTGAAGTTCCGTGATGTCGGTCTGCGCGGGCCGTGGACCGCAGGGGGCCTGGAATTCAATTTCGGCATCATCGGCCATGCCCCGACCTGCGCCTCGCCGGTCGACTACTGCCTCGCCCATGACGCTGCCGGCGGAGTCAGCTGCATCGTCGGTGCGCTCGATCTGCCATCGCGCACCGAATGGCGGGTGACCATCAGCCTCGAGCGCGACCAGGCGGCCTTCACCACCGAGGCCAGCTGGTCCAATCCCACTGTCTACCACCAGTCGTGCTACCAGTGGATGACCGCCGCCGCCGAGGCCGGCGACGATCTGGTGGTCAGCCATCCGGGCGAGCACTACCTCGAGCACGGTGGCACGCCGCATCCGTGGCCGCTGGACGATGCCGGCCATGACCTGTCGCATTACCGCGAGAATGCCTTCGGGGAGTCCAAGTCCTATCACGTCATCGGGGCCCAGGCCGAATGGTTCGGCGGCTATTGGAGCGGGCGCGGCTCCGGCTACGGCCACTGGTCGCTGTTCGGCGACAAGCCCGGGCAGAAGGTCTGGCTGTGGTCGCTGGCGCGCGATGGCGCGATCTGGCGCGACCTGCTGACCGACGCACCGGCCCCGCAGTACATCGAGATGCAGAGTGGATTGATGCACAGCCAGGCGGACGATTCCAGCAGCACCACGCCCTTCAAGCACGCGGCGCTCGAGCCCGGCGCAGGGCTGCACTGGCGGGAAAGCTGGTTCCCCCTCAGCGCGATCGGCGGGCTGGTGGATGCCTCGCCCTGGGGCGCGATGAACGTGCGGCGCGATGGCGACAGCCTGGTCGTCGGCATCTGCCCGCTGCGTGCGCTCGACGAGCAGCTGCGCGTCACCGCAGCGGGAGCGCTCATCGCCCAGCAGCGCATCTCCCTGTCGCCGCAGGCGGCCTCGATCTTCACCATCCCGCTCGCCGGCCATAGCGATGCGCTGGCGGTCGAGCTTGGCGACCACCTGCTCTCCTGGCACAGCGACGACGCCGAGCGGCAGCGGCTGCACCGGCCGCTCACCCTCAGCAACCCGCCGGCGCGCGGCTCGGCGGAAGGGCTGTTCACCGCCGGCGAGGAGCATCTGCGCCAGCGCGACTACGCCGCCGCGCGGGAGAGCTTCGCCGCCTGCCTGGAGGTGGAGCCCGCCCATCTGCGCGCCCTGGTCCGCATCGCCGAACTGCGCAACCGCCAGGGCGACAGCCAGGCTGCGCTGGCGTCAGCCCGAGCCGCCCTGAGCCTGGATGCGACCGACGCCGAGGCCAACTTCGTCTACGGGGTGGCCAATGCGGCCCTCGGCCAGACCGCCGATGCCAAGGACGGCTTCGCCTGGGCGGCACGCTCGCCGGCCTTGAGGGCGGCCGCCAACGCCCAGCTGGCCATGCTGTCGATGCGCGAGCACGACTGGTGGCGGGCGCGCGAGTATGCGCAGCGCGGCGCCGCCGAGGATGTCGATGGCCTGCCATGCCGGTTCCTCCTGGCGGTCATCGCGCGCCTGAGCGGAGCGCGCGAGCAGGCCGGGCAGCTGCTGGAGCGGATCATCGAGTGCGAGCCCCTGCACCATGGCGCGCGCTTCGAGCGCTATCTCCTCGCACGCTCCGCCGCGGCCCTGGCGGAGTTCACCGGACCGCTGCACGGGGAGAGTCCGGATGAGACCTGCCTGGAGCTGGCCAGCCGCTATCTGGCGCTGGGGTGCGAGGACGATGCCCTGGCGGTGCTCGCCGCTGCCGGATCGAGGCCGATGGTGCTCTACTGGAAGGCTTATCTCGAGCGTGGCTCCGACCAGGCGCAGAGCGATCGCGATCTCGCGCTGGCGCTCGCGGCCTCGCCGCGCGGAGTGTCCCCGTCGCGCCTCGAGGAGATCGCCGTGCTGCAATGGGCGCTCCAGCGCAGGCCCCATTGGAAGACCTCCGGCTACCTCGGCCTGCTGCTGGGCAACCTCGGCCGGGAAGCCGAGGCACGCTCTCTCGTCGACGGCTGCGCCGACCAGCCCGATGATGCGGTGTTCTACCTCAATCGCAGCCGCTTCCACCGCTCCCCCGACCAGCGGCCGCTCCTGATCGCCGATCTGAGCCGGGCGATGGCCCTGGATGCGGGCGAGTGGCGATCGCGCCATCTGCTGCTGCGCGCCCTGCTCGATGCCGATGACGCCGAGGCGGCGGTGCCGCTGGCAGCGGAGGCGCATGCATCCTTCCCGCTCATCCAGGCGCTGAGCCTGGATGATGCCACCGTGCTGATGCGCACCGGGCGCTGCCAGGAGGCCATCGCGCTGCTCGACCAGACCACCATCCTGCCGAGCGAAGGCGCCTACGAGGGCCATGCGGTATACCGGCGGGCATCGCTGCTCGCCGCCATCGCGCTGCTGCGCGGCGGGAAGGCGGCGGCCGCCGAGCCGCTGATCGCCCAGGCGCGCACATGGCCCGAGCATCTGGGCTCCGGCAGGCCCTATGAGACCGATGAGCGCATCGAGGACTACCTGCTCGCCCGCTGCCGCGCCGCGGTCGGGGATGCGGATGGCGCCAAGCGCCTTTATGAGCGGGTGGCCGCCGCCGGCGCGCAGGGGTACGGCTTCGGCTGCACCACCCTGGTCAGCGCCCTGGCGGCTCGCGCCCTGGGCTCGCCGGCGCAAGGTGAGGCGCTGCTCGCCGCCTGGCGCGCGCATGCTCCCGCCGACACCGTCTATGCCCCGTGGGCGCAGGCGATCTGGCGCGGCGACCAGGAAGAGGCGGCGCGCGCCCTGGCCGATCCGCAGACCCGTGCACCGCGCTCGGTGTGGCAGCTGGCCAGGCGCCAAGGCGACTTCCCGGTGATCGCGGCCATCATCGCGGCAGGTCCCTGAGCTCCGTCAGGCGGACGCAGGCTCACGCGTCCGGCCGGGGTGCGGGTGGCGCGGCATCATAGGGCAGCACCAGCGGCACCAGCAGGGCGATGGCGCAGCCGATGGCGGTCTCGTAGACGCGGACGACGACGAGGTCGACATCCCACTGCCCGATGATGGCGAAGAGGAATACCACGTAGACGGAGAGGAAGCCGACCATCAGCCGGTTCGAGGCGGCTCGGTAGAAGGTCGCGCCGAAGATGCTGATCAGCAGGATGGCCAGCTGCAGGGCGAAGATGTCGCGCGAGGCGAAATGCAGGAGCAGACCGGTCACGCTGCCGACCACGGTCATGATCAGGCGGTCGCCGGCCCTGTTCAGCAGGTCCTGGTGCGTCTCGGCGGTGATCAAAACCGCGACCAGCACCGACCAGTAGGCGCGCGGGAGATCGACGAAGTGCTGCACCGCGACGGCGAGCAGGGCGGCGAGGGCCGCCCGGTAGGGGGTGCGGGCGGAAACCGCCGGACCGGGGATCGGCACCTCCAGCCGCGGGAGCACCAGGAAATACATCGGGTAGGAGATCGCGAGCGCCACCAGCGGCAGGCAGCATGCGACCGGTGGGACGGTCAGGGAGCGCTCGCCCATCGCCGCGGTCAGGAGGGTGGTGGTGAAGAGGAAGAGCGGGAAGGTGGCGTGGTCGGGCAGCCGCCGGCGCACCGCGAAGACCGCGCCGGAGAGCGCCACCAGCAGCGCATCCTGGGCCAGGGGATGCCCGCGCAGAATCAGCGCGAGGCCCATCAGCCCTGACATCGCCGTTCCGCATGCCACCATGCACCAGTGCTGGTAGCGCGAGCGCGCATTCCCGCTGGCCGCGCCCACGCATTGCATCAGGAAGGCGGTGCCGGTGGCGCCGAGCAGGCGCAGTACGAGCGGCTGAGCGCTGAGCAGCAGCAGCACAGCCGCCACGGCGCAGACGGTCTTGCAGGCGAGCACGGCCCGGCCCCGGGCGGCGGGCCCGCCCGCCAGCATGGCGAGCAGGCGCCGAGGCAGGGCGCGCTCGGCGGGGCGATCAGCGGTGGCATCCGGCCCGGGTGGTCCCATCTGCTCGTCTCAGCGGACGGCGGTGCGCGCCGTCCAGCGCCTCAGCGCGGCTTCAGGTGGCGATCGAGGAAGTCCCGCGCCAAGGCCAGGGCGCGTTCGGCATCCTGGCCGCCGAAGCCGTGGCCGGCCTCGGCGAAGATCTCCAGATGCTCCTCGACCCCGTTGCGCTTGAGCGCCTGGTGCAGCTGCTCTGACTGGCTGAGCGGCACCAGGTTGTCCTTGGTGCCGTGCAGCGACAAGACCGGCGCGGCGTGCGCATCAAGGTAGACCATCGGCGAGGCGAGCGCGGCCATCGGCGATTGCAGGTCGGTGGTGCCGAGCAGACCGCCGACCAGGCGCACGACATCCGGATTGCTGGTCGAGACCGAGCGCAGGTCAGATGGCCCATAGTAGTTCACCACCGCCTGCACACGGCTGGACTGGTCCGGCCAGCCGCCGCTGCCCTCCAGGCCGTCCTTGGCCGCCATGAAGCCGAGCAAGAGCGCAAGGTGGCCACCGGCGGAGTCGCCGATGGCGCCGACGTGGCCGGAATCGGCGAGCAGCTCCGTCGCATGCGCTCGCAGGTAGCGCACGGCGCATTTCACGTCCTCGATCTGGGCCGGAAAGGGGAACTGGGGAGCAAAGCGGTACTCCACCGTCGCCGCCACGTAGCCCTGGCGGGCGCTGGCGAGGACGGCTTGGTCGTACTGCCTCTTGGAGCCGGCCGACCAGCCGCCGCCGTGGATGAAGAGCAGCACCGGGAAGGGCCCGGGGCCGGAGGGGGGCACGCTCAGATCGAGCTTGAGATCGACCCCGCCGGCCTGGCCATAGATGACGTCCGCCCGCAGCGCCGCGTCCGCACCCCAGCCATGCAGGGGAGGCAGGGCGAGGCAGGCGACGAGGATGGCTGAGGTGCAGCGCCAGCGCACCGGCGACCAGCAGGTGCTGGGCATAGGGTCCTCACGGTAGGCGTTCGGGTGCGTGCCGCAGACGGCATATGCGATGCCGCGCGCGGAGGCAATGCCGAGCCGTGCCGACCTTGCGGGACGTGCGGAGTGCGCAGCGGGAGCGGGCGATGCGTTTGGCTGGTTGGGGGAGCCGGCGGTTTGAAATCGTTTGCGCTGAGGCTATCGTCGAGCGAAGGGCGCAGCCAGATGGATCCCGCCGCCACCGCCACGCTCAAGACCATCGCTGGGCGGATCGGCACTTCGGTGTCGACCGTCTCACGCGTGCTCAATGGGCGTGCGCGCACCTACCGCATCAGCAGCGAGACCGCCGAGCGCATCCTGGCGATGGCGAAGGAGCTGAACTTCTCGCCCAACATGCTCGCCAAGGGCCTGCGTCTGCGGCGCAGCAACACCATCGGGCTGGTGATCCCCGACATCTCCAACCCGTTCTTCGCCGCCATGACCCACACCGTGACGGTCGAGGCGCGCAACCGCGGCTACTCCCTGCTGCTGTGCGACACCCAGGAGGATACCCTGCGCGAGGTCGAGGCCATCGGCCTGCTGCAGAACCGCATGATCGAAGGGCTGATCGTCCTGCCGGTGGGCCAGGATGGCAGGCATTTCGAGGCCTTCACCTCCGGCAGCCTGCCGCTGGTGCTGGTCGACCGCTACTTCCCATACCTGCGCCTGCCCTATGTCGCCGCCGATAATGTCCTCGGTGCGCTCCAGGCGACTCGCCATATGATCGAGCGCGGCCACCGCCGCATCGCCTGCATCTGCGGCCTGCCGGGCAGCACCGCCAACGATGATCGCGTGCGCGGCTACCGGCAGGCCCTCACCGAGGCGGGCATCGCGGTGGACGAGCGGCTGATCGCCGGCCAGAGCTTCGGCAGCCAGACCGGCTACATCGAGACCAAGCTGATGGTGAGCCGCTTCAAGGACCTCACCGCGATCCTGGCGCTCAGCAACCTCATCGGCTTCGGCGTGCTGCAGGCCCTCTCCGAGGAGGGCATATCCATCCCCGAGCGCATCTCCCTGGTGTGCTTCGATGACCAGCCATACTCGGCCTTCCTCGCCACCCCGATGACCACCATCCGCCAGCGCCATGCCGAGATGGGCCAGCTGGCGGTCAAGCTGCTCTTCGACCGCATCGCCTCCAGCACGCCGGGCGAGCCCGAGGGCATCATCCTGCCGACCGAGCTGATCGAGCGCCGCTCGGTCAGGGATTTGCGCATCCACTAGCCATGGGACGGTGCCTGCAGGGGGCCGGTTGACACCGGCGGGGGAGGCATTACAAACAGAGAACAATCGATTGCGCATCGGGCGACCCCACCACTTGCCGAGAGGAACACGGCATGCTCATCATCACCTCCCTGCCCCTGGCCGTCGCCTTGTGCGTGGTCACCATGCTGTGCTGGGGCTCATGGGCCAACACCCAGAAGCTGGTCGGACGCTCGTGGCCCTTCCAGCTCTTCTACTGGGATTATGCCCTCGGCGTCCTGGTTCTGGCGCTGCTCTCGGCGGTGACCGCGGGCAGCTGCGGCGGCGTCGGACTGCCGTTCACCGCCGATCTCGCCCAGGCGGACCGCTCGGCCATGGGTTCCGCCCTGCTGGGCGGGGTGATCTTCAACCTCTCCAACATCCTCCTGGTCGCCGCCATCGACATCGCCGGCATGGCGGTGGCCTTCCCGGTCGGCGTCGGCCTGGCACTGGTCATCGGGGTGATGACCTCCTATCTGGCCAATCCGTCGGGCGATCCCCGCCTGCTTGGCGCTGGGGTGCTGGCCATCGTGGTGGCGATCATCCTCGATGCCCTGGCCTACCGCCGACTCGCCCTGTCGTCGGCGCGCACACCACGCCTCGGCATCATCCTGTCGATCGCCGCCGGGGTGCTGATGGGCTTCTTCTACCGCTTCGTCGTCGCCGCGATGTCCAGCCACTTCGACAAGCCTGAGCCCGGGAAGATGGGCCCCTATACCGCCATCGTGCTGTTCTCCCTCGGCGTCTTCCTCTCCAACTTCGTGTGGAACTCGATCGTCATGGTCAGGCCCTTCAGCGGGCCGAAGGTGCGCTTCGGCGATTACGCCAAGGGCGGGCTGCGCCCGCACCTGGTCGGCATCCTGGGCGGAGCGATCTGGAATGTCGGCATGACCATCAACATCATCGCCTCGGGGACCGCCGGTTCGGCGGTCTCCTACGGCCTCGGCCAGGGGGCGACCATGGTCGCCGCGATCTGGGGCGTGTTCGTGTGGAAGGAGTTCCGCGGCGCCCCGCCCGGGACCAACCGCCTGCTGGGGATGATGTTCCTGTGCTACCTCGCCGGCCTAGCGCTGCTCATCCTCGCCACCTAGGCGCATGCTGTAGGAGCGGACCATCCCTATGCCCGGAGTGCCTATGCGATCGCGAGTCCTGGTCATCGGTAGCGCCAATACCGACATGGTCATCAATGTCCCGCACCTGCCCAAGCCGGGCGAGACCGTCCTCGGCGGCCGCTTCGCCGTCGCCGGCGGCGGCAAGGGGGCCAACCAGGCGGTGGCGGCCGCCCGTGCCGGTGGCCAGGTCGACTTCATCGCCCGGGTCGGGGCCGACAGCTTCGGCGATGTCGCCCTCGCCGCCTGGCGTCTGGACGGCATCGGCACCGGGCTGGTGCAGCGCGATGAGCAGGCGCCCTCCGGGGTGGCGCTGATCTTCGTCGATGCCCAGGCGGAGAACTGCATCGCCGTCGCGCCGGGCGCCAACGACCGCCTGCGTCCCGGGGACATCGATCGCGGGAGCGCCGCGATCAGCGCGGCGGCCATCCTGCTGCTGCAGCTCGAAGTTCCGCTCGAGACCGTGCGCCATGCGCTCGCAGCGGCGGCGGCGTGCGGCACGCGCACGATCCTCAATCCGGCGCCCGCGCGCATCCTCGACGGGGCGCTGCTGCACATGGTGTCGATCATCACCCCCAACGAGACCGAGGCGGAGCTGCTGACCGGGGTGCGCGTCGAGGATGAGCGCGCCGCCGAGCGCGCCGCGCTGATGCTGCTCGAACGCGGTCCGGACACGGTGGTCATCACCCTGGGCAGCCGCGGGGCGTTCGTCGCCACCAGCACGCTGCGCCGCACCATCCCCGGCGTCGCCGTCACCGCGGTCGATACCGTGGCGGCCGGCGACGTGTTCAATGGCGCGCTGGCGGTGGCGCTCGCCGAGTCGCGTCCGCTCCCCGACAGCGTCCGCTTCGCGCATGCCGCCGCCGCGATCTCCGTCACCAGGCACGGCGCGCAGCCGTCGGCGCCCCATCGGCATGAGATCGACCAGCTGCTCGCAGCGCCCTGACGGCGATCGCCACCGACCATGCCACCCCCTCCCCCCATCCCGCCCCGCATCCATACTGCCCACGACGACGACCGCGACACGCCCATCCCCGACGCGAAGGTAGCGACCATGATCATCAGCCCTCGGCCCTCCGGCACTGCAGCCATGCGCATCGGCGTGCTGCTGCTACTCGTCCTCTCCCTGGCCCTGCCCGGCATCGAGGCCAAGATCCCGGTCATCCTCGATACCGACATCGGCGATGACATCGACGACAGCTGGGCGCTCGCGCTGCTGCTCAAGTCCCCCGAGCTCGACCTCAAGCTGGTCACCACCACCTTCGGAAGAGCGACCTACCGCGCCCGCCTGGTGGCCAAGATGCTGACCATCGCCCGGCGCACCGATGTGCCGGTGGGGGTGGGTGCCGGCGGCCGCGATGGCGGGGACAAGCTCGCGGCGTGGATCGCCGACTTCCCGCTCACCGCCTATGCCGGAACGGTCCATCAGGATGGCGTCCAGGCGATGATCGACACCATCGACAAGTCCCCCGGTCCGCTTGAGCTGATCTCCATCGGCCCCTCGGATACCGTCGCCGCGGTGCTCGCCAAGCGCCCGGACATCGCCGCCAAGGTCGACTTCGTCGGCATGCAGGGCGCCGTGCGCAAGGGCTACAACGGAGGCGCGGTGGCGCCGGAATGGAACGTCAAGGTCAACATCGCGGCGGCCAAGAAGGCCCTGCTCGCGCCGTGGAGGAGCATGACCATCACGCCCCTGGATACCTGCGGGCTGGTACGCCTGCGCGGCGACCGCTTCGCCAGCCTCAAGCGCAGCCAGGATCCGCTGGTGCAGGCGGTGCTGGAGAGCTACCGCATCTGGGCCGGCAAGGCCGCGGTCGCCGAGCTGACCGAGAGCAGCATCCTCTTCGACACCGTGGCGGTCTATCTCGCCCTGCCCGGAGGCAGGAAGCTGGTGACCTGCGAGGATCTGCGCATCCTGGTCACCGACAACGGCACCACCGCCATCGATCCCAAAGGCATGCCGATGTCGGTGGCGACCTCGTGGACCAGCCTGGATGGCTACCTCGACCTGATGGTGTCGATCCTCGGCCGATGACCTGCCGGTGACCGGTCCTGCACCGGCCCATCCGGGACCGGGCGCACCGGCTAGCGTGAGTTTCTCCTCAGGC
>PLEW01000063.1 GCA_003136555.1 Planctomycetota bacterium
CCACAAAAACGGGGGAATTTTAGCCTTGTCTTTCACGCATCACGCGCGAATAGGGACGCAAAGGAGAGAGCGGAGAAAGCAGAGAAGGACGCAACTGATCGGATCAAGCTTGCGGAGGACAAGGCTGATGCCAGGGCGAAATCGGCAGAGCAAGTGGCCTATCAGCGGATAGTGGATCAGGATAAGCTCATGGCGAAGCGCCAGAAGATTCGTGATGGGTTTATCGCGCTACAAGGAATCGCCGAACGCGTTCAGATGATGAGCTACGTCTGCGGGATTATTTATGACGAAGTGAAACGGGTTCACGCCTTCCACACACAAGGTGCCTCAATACGGATCGAAAAGGCACAGGAAATCAATAGCCTGCACTTCAAGCGCGTCGAGCTGAACTCAGGTATCGCCATTGAAAAGATCAAGATTGTCGCCTCATTTGCTCAAGGAGGAGCCACCATGAGCTCACTGCTTTCAGAGTTCTCCGCTGCATCAAATGCCTTCTGCCGATCCGTTGATGGCTTAACCATAAACATCACTACATCGCTGCCACTACTGACAGAGGTCCAAAAACTGATGACCGTCATCGACAGCGAGAGCGGCAGACTCTGCGACGAACTCCTGCGGAGCGACGCTGCACTAGCCGCACATGCAGCCCCTGGCACTGCACAAGGGTGATCCCCATTGATCAGACAATATAAATCACAGCTTCTCCAGCAGCGCCTCTTCCACCGGCCTCCGAAGAGCTTGATCGAGCTGATCATGGTCAGGTGATGCGCCGAGCGGATAACGGTATATCTCTTCCCTAACTGTGGTGCCTACCTTGGTTGCAAAGATGACGATCTCCGAGCCCAATATCTGGCCCTCATAGCTTACCGCGACTCGCTTCTCGGTGTACATCGTGTGAAATAGTGAATATCCGCGGTGATACCAGAGTCTCGATGGGGTATCGCCGCCACTTTCGAACAGCCCACGCCAGCCCTCGCCAAGCGTAGGGGCGAAGGTCCTTAATGAGTTCTCGATTGTCGAAAATAACTCCTGGAGAGCCTTCATTCCCGAAGTTCTCGCGGCGTATTCTCCGGAAGCCTGAAACGATGCCAGGCGCTCACGAAGCAGAGAGGACGGATTGGACTCAGCGCTTGCGCCAGGGAGCAAAGCGTCAGCCAAACTACGCAGCGATAAATGCAAATCCTTCGCGCTCTGGAAGCGCTCAGCGACTATCATCGCGAATCCCTTGTCGAATATCGAATCAAGTCGAGATCGGAGCTGGGTCGAGTATGTGTTTGCGATAGCGCGATACTTCTCTCGACGATGAGGGGCTTGATTCTGCTCATCCGCGAGCTGTACGGGAAAGCTACCCGTCAACATGAAGTGCAATATCCCGCAGCACATACTCAGATCGGAAACGGGACTTCGCTTATCAGCTGAGTTAGACTGCAACTCAGGCAGGATGAGAAAGTGGTTGCCGATCCGCTGACCCGACTCGGTATTGAGATTATTGGTGGGCTCATCGCGATTAAAGGCAAACCCGAAATCCAATAGCACCGGATCGTGAATGTTATTAGCTCGAATGATGATGTTGTCTGGCTTAATGTCGCGGTGAACTACACCCCTCTCATGGCAGTGAGATACGACCTCAGTTATTCCCAGCATCGTCTGCACAGCGTCAGCGACGGCCATGGGACCATGCTGTGCGACATATTTGGCCAATGTGCTGCCAGCGATGAAGTCCATGACCACATAGAGCTTCTCAGTCGATTCGAATAGAGCCGTGTTAGAATCGCAAACACGAGGAATCCTTGGATGCGAAAGCGACTGCATTGCTGCCACTTCGCGGTGCATGCGGCGACGACGTTCAGCGTCATGCTGGTCGTTCAGCTCCTTCAGGATCATCGGAGTTGATGTTGAACCCGTCAGATCAGACACCCGGTGAGTGGAGCCCTGCTTACCTGAACCGGTAGATTCCAGTATCTGCCAGCGATCACCAAATATCTCAACAAGCATAGATTGTTATACCCACGTGCTTATTCGTCTTGGGCATCTTCTTGTGCATCCGCGCTTGGAAGCACTTTCGTGGAATCACTTCCCCTACCCCTTCGCCGCCTTGCTGTCTGCCAACTTGCACAGCAGCTCCGCCCCCTTCTTGAGGATCTCGTCCTTCACGGTGTAGCATATGCGGAAGTGCGACGCCCGCTCACTGAACACCGAGCCGGGGATGATGAGCATGTTGATCTTGATCGCAAGATCGACGAGCAGCTCGCTCATTATCACGCATTCTGGAACGGATTCTCAATCTTCACACCGCGAACTACCTGCCCATGATTAAGATCTTCTGTCCAAAGTCGTTCACACTGAGCCTTTTCCGCACTTACTATGATCAGGGCATCCCAGAACGACAGCGTATTCAGAATACTGCAATCAATCGCTTCGTTGATTAGCGAAGGCTGGATCGGGATAATCTCGAAATGCTCGAAATCGTGGAGAAGTCCTTTCGCAACTAGTGGCTCAATTCCAAGCTTTCGCGTCGCCGTTACATAGAATTCCTGCATAACCTGGGTCGATATGACAGGCCGGATGTCTCCCTCTCCTATGGACCGCAAGAGCGCGATGGCACGGGATCTCTTAACAGCCTGTCCGTGATCGGAGGCATAAACGAGTACGTTGGTGTCCAAGAAGACTTTAGACATCGTAGAGATCATCGCGTTTCCAGCGCTGACCCCGTGAGTTGCCCCCCGCCTTCTCGAGATGGGACAAACATTCATCGACCCAGACCTGTTTGGAACTGGTCACCGTGCGGGTCAGTAGGTCGCGGATAAAAGCGTTCAAAGACAGCTGATGCTGCTGCGCGTATTCCCGGCTTGCCTGCAGCAGGTCGTCATCAAGAGCGAGAGTAATATTAGCCATATCCACATGATACGTGGACACTGAACCAGTGCAAGTGGCGATCGCGACGCAAAATGGGCGCCCTGGCAATCACGACTTGGCAATCCGCTATCCCAGGGCCTCAATTACCCAAATCAGATTGACCATTATCTTGTGCCCCTTCTTGAGGACCTCGTCCTTTACCGTGTAGCAGTTGCGGCGGGAGAAATCATTGAATGCCCGAGATGATCGCCTTGCCGAAATGGCAGACATTGCCTCCGCGGCCTTCTTGAAGCCCGCCTCATCAGCCACTGGCATCGTTGGCGGACGTTCCAGATTCGAGGGGTCCGCCGAGCCCCTGGATGATCTGCTCCCTGATCCATTCCAGTTCCTCGACCGACTGCCCCCTAGCCGTCAGGAAATCCGAGGTCTGAAGCACGATCCTCAACCCGCTCGTGACTCCTCGCCCTTTTGCTACATCGACGGAGATAAGTTCCCCGCGCGGAATCCTGCGCCCCGACACGACGAGCAGGCCCTCACGATCGATGAGAATGCGACCACCAAACAAGCCTGAACGACGCAGCATGAGCAGGTTCACGCCCCCGGCCAACGCACCCAGGAGGATCGGTGCCATCATGAACAGCCACATGACGGCGGATTTCGTCGCAGGAACAGCCAAGACCGGTCGCCATACGAACCACCAGAAGCCCCCACCGAGCGCCAGAGGCACGAGTGTGTTCATGACGATGGCTGCGAATCCCAAGCCCGCCATCGGATAGCGGATCTCAAAGCCCCGCGACACCTCGTAGGTCCTCGCCCTGCTCCCAACCGGCGACCGGCCTTGGCCGGCATCGATCCGATCTGTGCCGGACGTCGGATTTCCAAGAGTGCCCACCAGATTTCCCGCTTTGCCTCCCAGCGATCCCGATTCTACGGGGATACGCAGCGCACGCGCGATGCGCTCAGCCAGTTCGCGCGCCGCCTTGTAGGTGTACGTATCCGCCAGCTCCCGCGATCCCGACACCCCGGCAGCGCTGACAGGGCACACCGTAAAGCGACCGCTGCCGGAGCCGCGCTCCTCGACAGGGCCGATGACAATGCTGGTCGCTGTCGTGAGGGATATCTCCGTGCTCCTGATCCAAGGCCCCCAGCCGATGGATCTGATGAGCAACCGGCGATCGACATCCAATACGGTGGAATTCCGGATGAGGAGCACGCCAAAGCCGGTGACCGCGATAAGGCCGGGAAGCCAGGCGTCCGCGGGAGTCGCGGGATGGCTTAGACCGCTAATGCCACCTACCTCGAAATGGCCGAATCCGAAGATCATCCCCAAGGTGCCATAGGCACCCGCGAGGAAGAATATCAAGCAGAAGCAACGGACCCACCAAGTGAATCGAAACGTACCTGATAGTGGAATGACTCTCTCGGTGGCCATTGTACATCCTTTCGTCAACCTACGGGATCATGCTCGGCGCACCAACCCTCCTCCTCCCCTACCCCGTTGCTGCCTTCCCATCGGCTAGTTTACATAGCTGTTCCGCGCTCTTCTTCAGGGCCTCATCCTTCACGGTGTAGCAAATGCGGAAGTGCGATGCCCGCTCGCTGAACACCGAGCCGGGGATGATGAGCATGTTGTTCTCGCCGGTCAGCCCGTTGGGCGCCTTGGCCCACAGTCGGCTGTGACGTGACCACGGAATTGGCTCGAGCATTTTTGGCAGTGATACCCGTCACTATTTAAGTGATGACTCCCTGTGCGCATCCATGATCTTTGTGATCTTGATTTTACCATGCCAATCCTTCCCTATCCACCATGTTCCCGATAAGGATTTCCCATCCTCAGAGAACTTCATGGAATTCTCGACAGAGTGCGAAACCCCTTCCCTGCCATCATAGGTAAACGTCAGATTCACGTCTTTGCCGAGAATTGCCCCTGAAATCTTTGATGTTAGAGCGGGCGATTTAGTCGGGCCGAAAGTATTTGGCTCTAATACATCGCCAGTGATATGGCCACTGGCGTCTATCGACATGACAACTGCAATTACCACAGGACGCAATCTGCTGTCTAGGTATGAATAATATCCCGTCCAGATCCCGTCGACTTGCATCGGGGTAACAGGAAACTTGATCGGATTATCAGCAAGATATTCCCCGCCATTTGTCCGAGTCGCATCGGTACAAGCATTCATGGCAAGCGAAATAAGCAGAAGAGCGGTGAATCTCACGATACCAGCCTCCTCAGGCGCTCTAGCCTACCCCTTCGCCGCCTTCCCGTCCGCCAGTTTGCACAGCAGTTCCGCCCCCCTCTTGAGCATCTCATCCTTGAACATATAGCAGATGCGGAAGTGCGATGCCCTTTCACTTAACACCGATCAATGCTTGGTTGAGATGGCCGCCCTGGTCTCCTCGGCCTTCTTGACGCCTGCATCATCGCACAGCCAGGCATCACCGCCCTGGTCGTAGCAGATCCAGGCGACCAACTCCGGGGACCACTTGAGCGGGAAGTAGTAGGTCTGGCCCGGCGCAAGTAGAGGCCTCGTTGCTAGATGGAATCTGTAATCGGTTCGCTCAACACCAGTCGCATCCCTGAAGCCCTTGACTTCGATATTGCGAACGAAGTGCACGACTTCCCGTTTCCGATTGGGATCCTTGGCATAGACGATCTCATCGATATGGACCTGGCACAATTGGATGGTGATATCCATGGTGTCATAGATGGTCGATTCAGTGACGCTGCCCTTTACCAGCAAATCGATCTGCGAGATATCGGGAACATATCCAGCAACCAGGGCAAAGGCATCCTGGCAGGCCATGAGCAATAATGTCAACGCTAGCGGACCGACTCCCGACCATTTAGACATACGACCTCACTCGCGTTAGAGTAATTGCTTATGCGACTCCCTGAATCTATCAACCGTTTGGCAATGAACTTGGTAATCCGCCCTCACCGGACCCTCCCCCTACCCCTTCGCCGCCTTGCTATCCGCCAACTTGCAGAGCAGCTCCGCCCCCCGCTTGAGGACCTCGTCCTTCACGGTGTAGCAGATGCGGAAGTGCGATGTCCGTTCACTGAAGACACTGCCGGGGATGATGAGCATGTTATTCTTGATCGCAAGATCGACGAATTGATCACCAGTCAGGCCATTGGGCGCCTTGGCCCATAGATAGAACGCGCCATCAGGCGGTGCGAGCTCGAACTTGCTGGAGAGGATGCCGACCATCAGGTCGCGCTTGCGGCGATAGGCATTGATATTGTCGGTGCTGTCGACATTCGGACAGGCGAGCGCCGCATACTGCACCACCGACGGCGCGCAGACGAAGCTGTACTGCTGCACCTTGGTCATCGCCTGGATGATCTCGGCAGAACCGCAGGCGTAGCCCAGGCGCCAGCCGGTCATGCCGAAGGTCTTCGAGTGCCCGACCAGGACCAGGGTCTCGGGGTAGACCTCCGCCATCGACGTGGTCGGCACATAGCTGAATGCCCGGTAGATCTCGTCACTGATCACGGTGATGCCGTGCTTGGCACAAACCTTGGCGATCGCCTCCAGCTCGGCCTTGGGGAAGATGCGGCCGGTCGGATTGCCCGGCGAGTTGAGCAGCAGCAGCTTGGTTTTCTTGGTGATCAGCTTCTCGAGCCGTTCAGCATCGATGCCGAAGCCGGTGTCGTAGGTGTCGAGGTAGACCGGTGTGCCGCCGAAGAGGTTCACCAGGTGCTTGTACATCACGAAGTAGGGGTCGGGGATAATGACCTCATCCCCATCGTCGACCAGCGTCAGCAGGGCGAGGAAGAGCCCCCCGCTCACGCCGCTGGTGATCAGCACCTGCTCGGGCGCATACGTTCTGCCAGTATAGGAAGCCTCATCGCGAACCACCAGCTCGCGCAGCTCGGGAATGCCCTGCGTCTGGGTATAGGTATTCCTGCCCGCGCGTATCGCGCTGATGGCGGCGTCCTTGATCGCGGGCGCGACATCGAAGTCGGGCTGGCCGATGGAGAGGTTGATCGGATCCTTCAAGCTGCGGGCGAGATCGAAGATCTTGCGGATGCCGCTGGAATCGATGCGGCCGACGCGAGCTGCGAGACGGGTCATAGGGGGTTCCGTGAGACGTGCGGCTAAATCGCGGCCGCGTTTATGTCAGTTAACCGCGCAGCTTGATCAGCACCAGCTGGTTGTTGCCGCCGGTCTGGTAATGGTAGTCGACCTGATCCATGATCTTGCGCATCAGGAACACCCCCAGGCCACCCGACCGCCCAGACATGACGTGCTGCTGGATATCGATGTCCGAGATCTGGTTGGGATCGAAGGTGCGGCCGTGGTCGCTGATCTCGATGCGAAAGCGCTCGCTGGTGACATCGACATGCAGCTCGATGGTCGAACTGCCGCGCGCCTCATCGGCGTAACCGTGCTCGATGATGTTGGTGACCGCCTCATCGACGGCGATCTGCAGGCGGTTGAGGAAGTGCTGGGGGAATCCCCCTTCGCGGATCGATCGGCTCACCAGGTCCCGCACCTGGGCCAGGTAGGCCAGATCGTTGCTGATGCTCATGTCATGATGGAAGTGCATCATGCCCCGGCCACATTCCGCACGGCGATGATGGTCAGGTCATCGGATTGCTCGGCTTCCCCGCGGTGGGCGCCGATCTCCTCGACCAGTTTGGCGATNNTAATGCAGGTACGGGCATCGAACTGGCCGAAGCGCGCGATGGACTGGTAGAAGCGCTCCTCGCCGAATTCCTCGTTCTCCGCGTTCATCGCCTCGGGAAAGCCGTCGGTGAAGATCACCATCATGTCCCCGGGGTTGAGGACCGTCTTGGTCTCCTGGATCGTCTTGTCGAATACCGGGCCCTCATTGAAGCCGAGGGCGATGCCCTTGCCGGTTCCCAGCTCATAGGCCTTGGTGGACGCGCGGTAGATGACCATCGGATTGTGGCCGGCCGAGGCATAGGTGAGGTTGCCGGTGCGCTCATCGAGGATGGCATAGAAGGCGGTGACGAACATGCCGCGCTTGATCTGCTTGGCGATCAGGCGATTTGTCTCTTTCAGCGTATCGGCAGCGCGATGCTGGTACTTGTTGGCCACCAGGCGCACGATCGTACGGGTGACCGCCATGACCATCGAACCGGGGATGCCCTTGCCCGAGACGTCGGCGATGATGAAGCCCCACAGGCCATTGCCCAGCGGGATGAAGTCGAAGTAGTCGCCCGAGACCGCCTTGGCCCCCTGGTAGAAGGCCGCGCAGTCGAAGCCCATGACCGTGGGCGCCTCGGCGGGCAGCAGCTGGCGTTGGACCTCGCGGGCGATCGAGAGCTCGTATTCTGCCTTCTCCTGCTCGACCAGCGCCGCCTGGGCGATCTTGAGATTGCCGGTCATGCGGTTGAACTCGTTGGCGAGCATGCCGATCTCGTCATCGGAGCGGGCCTTGGTCTCGTGGTCGAGGCGGCCGCGCGCGACGATCTTCATGTCGCTGATGAGCAGGTCGAGCGGCCTGGTGATGTTGCCGGCGAGCCAGTTCGCCACCGCGATGACCACACCGATGGCTATCAGCACTGCGATGCCGATGGTCCAGAACAGGCGATAGGTGACCTGGGAGACGCTGTCGGCGGCGATGTCGACGCGCACATTGGCCGGCTCGGTGCCGTTGGTGGCCTTCTGGAACGACTGGTCGAGCGCGATCTTGAAGCGGTAGATGCGCTGCCTGGAGCCGTTGCCGTAAAGCGCCCAGTATTCGCTCATCACGATGCCCGGCGAGGGCAGGGAGACCGAGCTGCCGGTCTTGGGCACGTAGATCGAGGTCCACTGCTTGATCAGCTCAGCCGAGGATTCCGGCGGGCCGATGCCGGCCCGGCTGATCTCCGGCACCGCCGGGCAATCGAAACGCACCGCCAGGACATCGCTGAAGGAGAGATTGCCGTTGCCGTACCAGTCCTTGGCATTGGTGAGGGCGGTCTCGATCTCGCGCTGCACGTCCGCCTGGGTTGGTGTCGGCACGTCGATGCCCTTGAATCCCGGATCCGCCTTGAGGTTCTGGAAGGCGAGCAGCTTATTGTGCTCCACCGTGCCGATCTGGGCGGCGAGCCGGGCGATCTCGACGCCTGCATGCTGCTTCTGGCCGAAGAGGAAGTTGTTGGTGGTCAGCGAGGTCAGCAGGCCGAGGGCGATCAGGGCGGCGGCCGTGACGCCCGAGAGCACGAGCATGAACTTCGCCCGCAGGCCCATGCCGCCAACCCGCCCCATGCCGGCCGCGCGGCCCTTGCCGCCGGCCTGCTTCTGGCCGCCGGAATCGCCGCCGCGGGTCGCCACGCGGGAATTGCTCATCGCTGTACCGGTGATGCCGCGCTCGGGAGCTGACTGCTGGGAGGGCAGGCCCGCCGAGGAGGCGGCTGGCCGGGGCGCAGAGGTCGGTGCCCGTGCTGGGGCCGCTGGCGACTGCGTCGGCCGGACCCCCGACGCCGTCGTGCCGCGCGAGGCGGCTCGCCCAGCCGGTGCACGCTGGCTGCCGCGTGACGAGTTGGAGCGCGAACTATCGAAGCGGCGGGTAGCCATGATGGTGTTTCCGACCTCGCGAGGTGCGACGGGAGACGCTACGTGCTCAATGCAGGACCGCTGCCGAGAAGGCTCCCGCGAACAGCCCGGCGACGAGGTCGTCGGCCATGATGCCCCATCCCCCAGGCAGACGCTCGAACCAACTGACCGGCCAGGGCTTGGCAATGTCAAACACACGGAAGGCCACGACCGCCACCAACACCGCCAGGAGGGCATCCCGGTGGAGGATATTGGCGGGGATGCAGCCGATGGCGATGGCCGTCCCGAGCACCTCGTCGATGACGACCTGGGAGGGGTCGCTGCGGCCGAAATGCCCGATCGCCGAACGCGCGCTGAGCAGGCCAGCCACCAGCGACGCCAGGGCCATCGAGACCAGGCTCAGGGTGATGCATGCCTGGTCGGCGAAGCGGCACACCGGCCACGCGCACACCCCCGTCGCGACACTCGCCCAGGTCCCGGGACCAGGTCGTAAGTATCCAATGCCAAAGGCAGTTGCGATCACCACTCCGAGGGTCGCATGAGGCCGCGACGGTGCGCTTGTCTCAGCCATCGACATCAAGCTCGCCGAATCGGCCCTCAACCAGCTTGGCGAGGGCCTGGGTCGCCTGGCTGGCATCGTCGCCATCGGCGGTGATGATCAGCTGCGAACCGCATTCGGCGGCGAGCATGAGCAGCTCCAGCACGCTCTTGGCATCGACCACCATGTCATCCTTGGCGATGTGGATGTCGGACTGGAAACGGCTGGCGGTGGTCGCTATCTGTGTCGATGGCCGAGCATGCAGACCCATCTTGTTGCTGAGCACCACCCGAGCCTCTGCCTGCGGCATGTGTCCTGCCATCCTTCCCGTTCCAGAACATCCTCGGGGCTTGAGCCCTGGCGAGGCAGGAGGCTTGTACCACCGCCTTGCTGTGAAGCAAAGGCCTGTGCCGCAGCCCCCGACGCGGTTCCGGCTACTCTCCGCGATACAGCCGTTCGGCGAAGCGGCGGTCGAGCTGCTCGATGCGCTTGACCTTCTCGGCCGTCGCATCGATGTCATAGGCGACGCGGCGGAAGTAGATCGCCTCGCCGTTATAGAGGGTGTAGCAGGCCAAGGGATTGCGGTCGCGCGGCTGACCCACCGAGCCGACATTGACCAGGTATTTGCCATCCGAGATGTCGAAGCCCTTGGCCAGGTCCGCCGCCGGGAGGAAGCAGCGATCATCGGTGAACACCCCGGGACGATGGGTGTGGCCGACGAAGCAGAGGCGCGAGAACCCGGCGAAGATGCTCTCCATCTTGTCCGGATCGGCACCTTCCCACAGATCGCTCTCGAGCACGTACTCCATCACCGGATCGCGGGGGCTGCCATGGACCAGCAGGACGTCATCGATCTCGTGCCGGATCGGCAGATTCTGCAGCAGTTCCAGCATCGCCTTGCGCCTGGCTGCGGGAGAGACGCGCTGCAGGGTATCCCGCGTCCAATCGATGGCCCGCTTGGCGGCAGCATGGAAACCGTAGGCACCATACAGCAGCGCATGCTCGTGGTTGCCCATCAGGATGAGCTTGCAGCGCGACGCCACCAGATCGAGGCACTCCGCCGGCTGCGGACCATAGCCGATCACATCGCCGAGGCAGTAGGTGCGTTCAACCGTGCCCAGTGAATCGATGTCAGCCAGAACCGCCTCGAGGGCAGCGAGATTGGAATGGATGTCCGAGATAAAGGCGATCACATCGACGTCCAATAGGCCCGAGGTTCAAGCAGCCATGGCTGGGGGAGCCGGACATCGTGGCGCTCCTGCCCACGAGTCCAGCGTCGGCTCATGCATCGTGGGTCAGAAGCCCTGACTGGCGGACACCCTGACGGCGCGGTCACGATCGTGCGCCTGTGCCCGCGTGCTCCGGCGCGGGTGAGGCACCAGCTGCACAGGGTCCGTATGGACTTATAGCGGACGACCCCCATGCGCTAGAACTGCCTGATGTGATACCGGAACTGCTCCCTGCCCCCATGCGCCACCGCCACCTGCGTCCCCGGGAATGCGTCGGAGCATGAAGCTGCCACGTCTTTTCAGCAACGGCATGGTGCTCCAGCACGGCAAGCCGATCCCGGTCTGGGGGTGGGCGACGCCGCACCAGCGCGTAGAGGTCGCGCTTGCTGGGCGCACCAGCGAGACCCAGGCTGACGCCAAAGGCACCTGGATGGTGAAGCTGCCCAAGCTGTCGGCCGCCGAGCACCTTGGTGCCCGGCTGTGCCTGAGCGTGCGCGCCGATGAGGAACTGGTGATCGATGACGTGCTGCTCGGCGATGTCTGGCTGTGCGCTGGCGGAGCGGAACTGGCCCTGCCGCTCGCCAGCTTCCCGCGAACGGCGCGCAGCGCCTCCAGCGCCGCTGAGCGCAGTGTCCCGCCGATCCGCTTTTTCTCCATCGCTGCGGTCGCAGCAGCACGTCCGCTCGACGATGTCCAGGCGGATGCCCGCTGGCAGCCCTGCACCCCAGCGCAGGCGGCCGCCATCTCGGCAATCGCCTGCCACAGCGCGCGGGGCATCCATGAGACGCTCGGCATCCCGGTCGGCATCATCCTGGCGAGCGCGCCTGCCGAGCGCACCGCATCATGGATCAGCCGCGCCGCCATCGCGGGAGAGCATCGCCTGCGTGGGCTCCTGGAACGTGCCGAGCTCGATGGCGCCACGCTGTCGGCTGACTCGCCCGCCTACCGCAAACTGTTCAAGGCCTGGCAGGAGAAGGCCCGCCACGCCGACCCCGGTAACGCGGGCGTGCGGCGCGGCTGGCATCGGCCAATCCTCGATGATCGCAGCTGGCCGACCATCGCCCTGCCCGCAACCTGGCAGGCGGCTGGACTGGATTGCGCCGGGGCGGTGTGGTTCCGCCGCTCGATCGCCATTCCAAAGCCATGGTCGCAGCGACCGCTGGTGCTGTCGCTGGGCGCCATCGCCGACCGCGCCACGGTCTACATCAACGGCACGGCGCTGCCGGCCGCGGCCATGCCCGCAGCCGAGCCCGAATTGCCCGACATCACCGTGCGCATCCCCGCACGCCTGGTGGTGCCCGGGACGATGACCATCGCCGTGCGGGTGTTCTCCCACTCAGGCCCGGGAGGGCTGGTGGGACCAGCCAGCGCCATGAGCTGCGCCGTGGAGGCGCACGCGTCAGCCAAAGGGCGGCCAGCGCGACCGCTCGCACCGATCCGGCTGCCGGGCCGCTGGCGCTACCAGCTTGAGCGGCGCCTCGAGATCAAGACCTCGCTGCCGCCGCCCCCGCTGCATGCCGCCCATGTGGATGTCCCTGCCGGGCTGAACAATGGCATGATCCAGCCGCTCATCCCCTATGGACTGCGGGGAGCGATCTGGCACCACCGCCCGGATCGCGGCGGGACGAGCGAGATCTGCCAGCTGCTGCTCGAGACCCTGATCAGGGATTGGCGCCTGGCGTGGGGCATCGGCGACTTCCCGGTCGGGGTCGTGCACCTGCCCGGTGAAGCGGTTGCCGGCGGCGAGCCGAGCAAGCGCGGCGCCGCTCCCCCGCACGACCCGCCGTGGCCAGCCACGGCGCCAGCGCGAGTGGGGATCATCCCGGCCTGCGACCTGCCTTTAGCCGGTGCCCATGGGGTCGCTGATCCGCGCGAGGTCGGTCGGCGCCTGGCGGAGTGGGCGAGCTTGGAAGCGACACGCTAGCTGCCTGCATACCGGCTCAGCGGCGCTTGCGTTTGGCCTCTTCGCGGCGGCGCTTGCGGTCCTCGCGCTTGGCTTCCTGCTTGGCGAGGCGCTCATCGCGCCGCGCATCGTGCGGCGAGCGGCGCGCCTTGGCTGCCGGTTCGGCCGGCGTTGCCGGCGCTTGCGGCCTGAATGCTCCTTCGCGACCGCCCTTGGCCTTGCCCTTGCCCGGACGCCGCTCAATGCGTGCCATGCGGCGCGTATCGCCCTCGCTCTCGGGCAGTCCGAGCACCACGTCGGCGCGCTCGATGTCGACCGAGACCACGCGGATGTCCATCTCCTCGCCCGGACCGATGGTGCGTGCGCTGTGCCGGCCGACGAGGCAGAAGCGTAGGGCATCGTAGGTGTAGAAGTCGTCACGCAGCTCGCGCAGCGGCACGAAGCCCTCCATGCCGGTCTCGAGCAGCTGGACGGTGAGGCCTCCCGGGCTGGCGCCCGTGACGACACCGGGAAACTCCTCGCCCAGCCGGGCGCTGAGGTAGCGTGCTGATTTGCGCGCGTGCAGATCGCGCTCCGCCGATTCGGCGCGCTGCTCCAGGTTCGAGGCCTGCTTGGCCAGGGCATCGAGGTAGCCCCTGCGCACCTCAACCTTGGCGAAATCCTGCAGACCCAGGCCGCGCTTGACCAGACGGTGAACGAGCAGGTCGGGATAGCGGCGGATCGGGCTGGTGAAATGCGCATAGGAGGCGAATGCGAGGGCGAAGTGCCCGATGTTGTCGACGCTGTAGACTGCCTTCTTGAAGGAGCGCAGGCAGAGATAGTTGAGCACCAGGCGCGCCGCCGGCGGTTCGCCCGCCAGCCGACCGAGGATGCGCTGGAGGCCGAAGCGGTTCTCGTATCCGCTGCTGTCCAGGCCGTAGGCCTCGAGATGGTGGGCGAACTGCTTGATGCGCTCCTCGTCAGGCTGCTCATGGATGCGGTAGACGCACGGCAGGCGCTTGCGCTCGAGCCATTCCGCCACCGCGCGGTTGGCCAGCAGCATGCACTCCTCGATGAGCTGATGCGAGATGTCGGTGCCCTCGCGCTCGACGTTGATCGGGATGCCGTTGACGTCGAGGTTGAAGCGGTGCTCGACCGAGAAGAGGTTGAGGGCCCCGGCCTTCTCACGCGCCCTGCGCAGGCCCTGCGCGATGGTGCTGACCTGGCCCAGCACCTGGCGCACGTCCTCGGGCCACTGGCCGGCGGCATCGCGCGCCTCGAGCACCTCCAGGGCCTGCTCGTAGGTGAAGCGGTGCCGGCTGCAGATCACCGTCTCGGCCAGGCGCGTGTCGACCAGGCGCAGCTGCTTGTCCAGGGTGAGGAAGGCCGAGAGGCAGTAGCGGTCCTTGTTGGGCACCAGGCTGCACAGGCCATTGGAGAGCGATTCGGGCAGCATCGGGATGACGCGGTTGATCAGGTAGATGCTGGTGCTGCGCTGGGCCGCCTCGGCATCGATCGGCGACTGCTCGGTGACATAATGCGAGACATCTGCGATGTGCACCCCCAGCACATGGCGGCCCTGCTCATCCTGCTCCAGGCTGATCGCGTCGTCGAAGTCCTTGGCGGTCGCCGGATCGATGGTGAAGATCAGCCGCTCGCGCAGATCCTCCCTGCGGCTGCCGACCGGTGGCACGGCCGCACCGTACGAGGCGGCCTGCGCCTTGACCTCATCGGAGAATTCGCCTGGCAGGTCATGGACCAGGCAGACATAGCGGAAGTCCGCGACCTCAGGCGAGGCGGCGGAGAGGATCTCGGTCAGGTTCACCCCGGCGACGCCATCGGCATTGGTCTCGATGGTGCCGACCACCCGCGCACCCGCCTCGTACTTATCGTCGAAATGGGGGAACAGGCTGAGGACCTTGAGCTCGCCCTCGCGGCGGTTGTCGGGGATGAGCACCGGACCGCCGGGCTTGAACTGCACCGTCCCGAGCACCGTCCGCCCAGTGCGGCGCAGCATGCGCGTCACCAGCGCCTGGCCGTCCTCGCCGACCACCGCCTGGGCCACATCGCCAGCGCGGGCGGACAGGCTGTAGCGCGGGTTGACGGCCTTGCGAACACCATCGGGGAAGCGCGCGACCAGGCCGGTATCCGGCGGCTCGGCTGGCTCGATGACCACCGAGAACTCGCCGCCGGTACCCGAAACCTGGTAGCGTCCGGGACGCACCTCGAGGACCTTGCCCTGCTCGACCAGGCGGCGCAGCTGGATGGCGATGTCGCGGGTGTCGGCGCCGCGGCCGAGCGAGAGCGCGAGCTGATTGGCCGTACCGCCGGCGCTGAGGGCCGAGAGCGCGGTCAGGAGCGCGTCGCTGGGTTCGGCCGGCGCACTATGAGCGCTGCGTGCGCCAGCGGTGCGCGTAGCGGAGCGCAGCGGCTGGTGCACGCGGCTCTTCACGTAATCGCGAGCTGAAATCGCATCAAAAGAGCCTCTGGACTTTACTGGTCGCTTGGCCATCGTTTTCCTCATCGCCCCCAGCGCCGTTCGGGCCAAGGTGCAGGGTGACCAGCACACGGGCTGGAACGCCCGCTGTCCAGTGCTTTCATCGCCCTGGCATGCCACCAACCGAGCACCACACGGCTGCGCTGTTGCGCAATCAGGCGATCGCGGGACGATGCCCATCCGGAAGCCCATGCTGAGAGGCCATCTCCCCGCTACTGACCAACTGCTCGCCGCGCTCACCGTGGCGCGCCTGGGCAGCTTCACCCGTGCGGCGCAGGAGCTTGAGCTCAGCCAGCCGGCCCTCAGCCGGCAAGTGATGGGCCTGGAGCGCGCCCTCGGCGTCAAGCTCTTCGAACGCGTCGGGCGGGCGGTGCGCCTGACCTCCAGCGGCGAGGAGCTGGTCGGCCGCGCGGGACCGCTGCTCGAGGAGCTCAGCCGCGTCACCTCGAATCTCTCGGCAGCCAATGGCACCTCCGCCGGCCGGGTGCGGCTGGGCGCCTCCGAATCGGTCGCAGTCAACTCCCTGCCATCGATCCTGCGCCCCTACCTGATGGCGAACCGCCGGGTCAGCCTGCGGCTGATCTGCCGCACCTCGGAGCGGCTGCCGGAGATGGTGGCCAGTGGCGAGCTCGACCTGGCGGTATGCGCGGTCGAATTCGATCCCCCGGGACTGGCCTGCAAGCGGCTGTGGGATGAGGAGCTGGTGCTGGTCCTGCCGGTCAACCACAGCTCGCGCAGCCGCTCGATCGTCAATTACGTCAATGAGGAGTTCATCCTCCTGCCCTCATCGACCGTGACCCGGCGGCTGCTCGACCGTGCGCTCGCCGACAAGGGCATCGAGCTCAAGGTGGCCCTCGAGCACGACAGCCCCGAGGTGATCAAGGCCATGGTCCTCGCCGGCCTCGGCTTGGCGATCCTGCCCGAGCCGTGCGTGCGCAAGGAGACCCGCCGCGGCGAGCTGGCGGCATGGCCCTTCTCTGATCTCAAGGTGGTGCGCCAGATCGTCGCGCTCACCGACCCCCGTCGCCAGCCATGGCCGGTCGAGACCGCCCTGCTGGAGGCGCTGGGACGCTATGGCCGCTGAGCGGAGGCGGAGTGCGGCTGCTTGCGGTTTGATGCCAAGGCGGAAGCTCCGCGCCATGCGCTTCCAACCCGCTGCCATCGTCCTCTCCTCCCTCCTGCTGCTGTGCGGCTGCCACTTCGGCAATCGCCAGCAGCCGCAGCCGCAACCGGTGGCCAAGCCGGGCAAGACCATGGACGACTACAACCGTCCGCTCGCACCGGGGGAGTCGGCGCTCGAAGCGGTCGACATCGCCACCATGCCCGACATCCCGCTGCGCCCCGAGGACCGTGCGCGCCTGCTCTCCGGCATCGAGCACAGCCTGGCCTGGCTGGCGATCCCGGCCTCGTCGCACCGCTATCCCGTAGCCGGCATCAGCAAGGACCAGGTGGTGCGCTCGCTGCAGGCGCTCAGCCAGATGATCCGCGACGCGCGCTCGGAGCAGGACTTCAACCGCGATCTCAAGCGGCGCTTCCGCGCCCTGATGAGCGTCGGATGCGACCGCCGCGGGACGGTGCTGTTCACCGGCTACTACACCCCGATCTTCGATGCCAGCCTGACGCCGACCGGCGAATTCCGCTACCCGGTCTACAAGCGGCCCGACGACCTGATCAGCTCGACCAGCGCGGATGCGCCGGCGCAGCAGCAGCAGCCCGGCGGTGTCACCCGCCCCTACCCGAGCCGCAACGAGCTGACCGTCAGCCACGCCCTCGCCGGACGCGAACTGGTGTATTTCCGCGATCCCTACGAGGCCTACGTGGTGGAGGTCCAGGGCTCGGCCAAGGTCCGCCTGGGCTCAGGCCAGCTGATGGACATCGGCTTCAATGGGACCAACGGCCTGCCCTATCATCCCATCGCCCAGGACCTGGTCAGCGAAGGGAAGATCCGCGCTGTCGATCTGTCATTGGCGACCGTGCGGGCCTATTTCCATGCCCATCCGGATGAGCTCGCCGGCTACACGGCCCGCAACCCGCGGGTGGTGTTCTTCAGCCGCACCACCGGCGGCCCCTTCGGCAGCCTCGGCCAATCGGTGACCCGCGACGTGACGGTGGCGACCGACAAGAGCATCTTCCCGCCCGGGGCCGCCTGCCTGGCGGCCACCAGCATCGCCCAGCAGCCGGGCGAGCTGGGCGCGCAGGCGGCGCTGCGCCTCGATCAGGATACCGGCGGTGCGATCCGTGCACCGGGGCGATGCGATCTCTACATGGGCGAGGGCGATGCCGCCGAACGCCGTGCAGGAAGCCAGTTTGCAGAGGGCCGGCTCTACTACCTGCTGCTGCGCGATTGACACCCCCATGGGTATGAGTCAGCCGCCCCAGGTTGCCTCAACAGTGCTTGGTTGTCAGAGCAGGTACGCATCATCATCGATACGAGGGCGAGCGATGCACCAGCTGCGTCTCATCAGTGCCATACTATTGGCCAGTGCCGCGGCCGCGGCCGATGGCGTGCCACCCAGCGGCCCGCCGACCTCCCCCTCGCTGGCGCCGCCAGGCGCGCCATCCACGCATTTCGACCCCACCGCCGCCGTGGTCGCCGAGGGGCACTTCGTCTACCGCCAACGCGATCTCGACGCCTTGGTGCTCATCGCCCAGCGCCATGCGCGCGGGAAGCTGAGCAAAGCGGATGAGGAGCGCCTGCGTCCGATCCTGCTCCAGGCCCTGACCGCACGCGAAGCGCTGATCGATGTGCTGGGTGGACTGCCTGCCAGCCTCGCCGGCAAGGCGCATGATGCGCTCATCCTCGACCTGATCGATTACCAGGCCGAACCCGCGAGCGTGCGCCCCGCCGCTGCTGGCGCCCCGCCACCCCTGCCAGGCAGCCAGCCCCCGTCCGCGGGGAGTGCCGCTCCGGTCCAGGCCGCTAGCGACGGCGCGATCCTGGTGCGCCTGCCGGCCCTGACCCTGGTGCGCACCCTGGAGGGTATCGGCCGGAGGCAGCTGGTCCTCGGCCTGGCCCTGTACTTCCGCGACCCTGCATTGTCCAAGTCCCTGGAAGCCAAGGCGCCGCTGCTCCAGGACGCCATCCTGGGCTACATGCAGCATCTCCCGCCAGCGCAATTCGCCGAGCCGGATCAGCTGCAGCTCAAGGCGGGACTGCTGAAGGCCGTCAGTGCACGTGTGCCCGAGTTCCCCAGCGATGGCATCCTCATCCCTCAGCTCGATGTCACCATCCCCGACAACGCCGCAGCGCCTCCGGTAGACAACGCCCACTAGATCGGCTGCGGTTCCCGAGGGAGGCTTCCATGTCGCGCGTCTCATCCTCGGCGCTGCTGAAGCTCATGCTGCATTCCCTGCTGCCGCTTGTGCTCTGCGCCATCTGCGCCCTGGCCGCCCCTGCCGCCGACGCCACCCCCCCCGCCTCCCCTGCCGCGACATCCTTCGATATGCGCAAGGAGGCCACGGTGCTGCGCAAGGACATCGATGCCGTGCGCGCGGTTCTCGATCAGGCCGGGGGCAATGCCCCGCTCGGGGACAAGCAGAAGGCGATTGACCGCTTCAGCGAATTGAAGACCGAGGTGCAGTCATTCAGCGACCGCGCCATCGCCGCAGGCAAGACCGACGACGATGTGGGCGACCTGCTCGAACGCTTCCAGTTCCGCGCCCTGAGCACCATGGAGCGCGACCTGCGCGCCGCGATCAACGAAAGCGCCAAGCCCAAGCAGTGAGCTTTGCCTCAGCCGGTGGGCGTTGAGCCCGGCGGCGCTGGTGACGGCGGCGCATCCGCAGCAGACGCATCGATGGCAGGTGGAGCAGCGGCAGGCGCATCAGAGGCGGCTGCCTCCGGTCCCTGCCCGGTACGCAGCCGGGCATGCAGGCGCCCACGGGTGTCGCGCAGCCTGCGTACACTCTCGAACACCAGCTCTTGCTTGCGTGATTCGCGCCGGGCGAGCACCAGCAGGAGGGCCGCGAACGCCACCGATACGACGATGGTGATGATCGACACCAGCGTCCAATCATACTGCGCCGGTGGCGGAAGCACGGTGAAGCCGTCGGTGACGAAGAGGAAGGTGAAGGCCTTATCGCTCTGGCGCTGGTACTGGCTGCTGGCATCGCGGCGCGGATCGGGCTTGACCTCCATCGAGCGCAGGCGCAGGAAGCGCCCGGTGGCGCTGATGATGTCGCCCGGTTGCGGCAGCGCCTGGTGGCCGATCGCGGCGATCTCGAAGGCGCGCAGCACCAGCTTGTTCGAGGTGGTGACCTTGCCGCTTGAGTCCTGCTGGTCGTAGAGCCCCCAGTCCTCGCTCCACATGATCACGCGCACCACCCGATCGACGCCGAAGGGCTGGTCCTGCGCCACCTCGGCGTCCTCCCAGGCGCTGAACACATGTCCGTGGACGGTGAAGCGCTTGCCACGGAACGCGCTCGGCGTCTGATGGATCTCGCTGGCATGCCGGTTGGCGTCCGCGGCCGGAGCCTGGGCGTCCGGCGAGGTCACATCGAGCTTCACCTGCCCGAGGGTGTAGTAGTAGGGCTTGGTCTCGAGGATCAGCAGGTTGTCATCGATGCTGGTATAGAGGTCATCCGGCAGCTGCCATGCTCCATGCATCTGCCAGGGGTTCTCCTCCGCGACCCTGGCAGCGGCCTGCGAGATCGAACGGGCGGCGATCAGCGGCAGCTTGACCGTCGCGGCCGGATGGCCATCTGCGGAGCTGCCCGGCAGCACCGCCGGGCCGAGGTAGCGTCCCACCGCTTGGACCACGTTGCCGACCGGCAGATTGTTGCTCGAAGCCGGCGCCAGCACTTCGGCGTACTGGTTGGCATCGAGGCGCACCAGCATGCGCTGCCACCCCGGATCGGCCCCCGGCTCGGAGGCCGTGCGGCTGTCCTCGAGCATGCCCGAGAACAGCACGCAGCTGCCGGCATGCACATGGCCGAGCGCCAGGTCGTTGCCGGTGACACGCTGGGGCAGCGGCGGGTCGCTCTGATCGCGGCGGAAGGTGGCGCCGATCCATGCCAGCGTGCTGGCATCCGGCTGATCGATCCACAAGGGTGCGGTGCCGGTCTTGATCAGCTCGGCGGCATTCCCCTCCTGCTCCCTGATCGCGCTGCTCATCGGGAAGGCGCCCAGCCCCTCGAGGGACGGCCGCCGCATCGCCGGCGCCATCACCTCATGCTTGAGCTGGTCGGTGGCCGGGGTGATGGCGGTGCGCAGGCCGCTGAGGAACTTGTAGAACATCCCGCCGGTGACCAGCATCACCACCATCAGGGAGATCAGGTGCCAGACGCGCCGCCGGCTCATCGGCGCCTTGGCCCGCACATGATCTGCGGGATCGAGGCTGAAGCGTCCGTGGGCGCCATCCTTGCGTGGGCGGAAATCGAGCATGACGTCCTCATCCGGGGTGGCCGGAGGGTTAAACTGGGCTCAGTCGTGGTGGTTCAATCGCATCGCCTGCCATCCGCGCCGCCGGCCGCCGGCGGGTCCGGCGCACGGGCCGTTCGTCACCACCGCCAGCCGACTCCGCTGCCATCGTAGAAGAGGTACATCTGCCCGTCGGGGGACAACGCCAGGCTCTCGAGCTTGTGGATGTCCAGGTCGGCGGCCTTGCGCGCCTGGCCGACGATGGCATTGCTGCCCCTGAAGTCGATCACCTGCAGATCGCCTCGGCTGCTGTCGATGGTATAGAGCAGGCCCATGCGGTCGCAGCCGAGGCCCTTGACCGCGCGGAACTGGCCGGGGCCATCACCCTTGCCGCCGCTGTTGTTGACATGGCTGCCGGTGTTCTTCTGCGCATCGAGATCGAACTTCTTGATCTCGTAGCTATCGTCATCGTAGACATAGGCGGCGGTGCCACGCGGATCGACCGCCAGCTGCAGCGGTTCGGACAGTTCGTCCTTCAGCTTGCCGTGATCATAATGGCCGAACAGGTAGAGGAAGGCGCCGCCGGCATCGAAGACCTGCACGCGGTGCTGCTTGGCGTCCAGCACGTAGCTGCGGCCGGCGGCATCCATGGCCACGGCGATCGGGTCCTGGAACTGCCCGTTGTTCTTGCCGGGCTGGCCGAACTGCAGCGGCTTGTCCGCGGGCGCGGCGAGATTGAAGCGCACCACCGCGCTCTGGCCGGCATCCACGACGCTGAGCGCCGCGCCATCCGGGCTGACCGCGATGGCCACTGGCTTGGAGAGCGATCCGCCACCCTTGAGCGCGCCGCCGAGGCGCTCGATGCGGAAGCCCTCAGCATCATACTGGTAGACCGCAGCCGCATCCTCGTCGAGCGCGTAGAGGCGGCCCTGGCCATCAGCGGCGAACCTGCTATAGGACCACAGGGCCGGGGAGCGCACGCCGGTGAGCACGCCCTCGGGGCTGTAGCGCGCCAGGTCGCCATCGCCATAGGTCACGAACACCTCATGGCTGGCATCGACCATCAGCGAGCTGGCGCTGCCGGGCCGTTCGACCAGCCTGCTCTCCGACAGGCCCTTCCAGGATTCGCCGGCCAGGCCACGGGCATTGACCACCAGCACCTGGCCGCTGGTCAGGAGCACCAGCAGACCCTTGGGATGGACGGCCAGGTCGAGGGGGGGATTGTGGGGATCGACCTGCAGCGTCCAGGTCTCCAAACGGTGCTGGAAGCGGTCGAAGCGCAGGATCTGGCCCTGGCCGGCATCGAGGCAGTACAGCTCGCCCGCCGGTCCGAGGGCGATGCGGCTCAGGCCGACGAAGCCGTCATCGCCCTTGTCGGCATGCCCGAGGCGGGAGCGGAATTTGCCGCTCGGTTCATAGACCACCACGCCGCCTGAGCCCTGGTCTGCGATGAAGAGCACGCCCTCGGCCGAGATCGCCATGTCGGTGGGCGACTGCAGCTGGCCGATCTCGCGCCGCACGGTGCCATCGGGGGCGTAATCGAGGACCGCCTCCTTCTTGCCGTCCAGCACGTAGAGATCATGGCGGAAGACCTGGGCCGCCAGCGGCCGGCGCGGCTGGTGCTCGGCAGCGAAGGAGACCGGCAGACGGCTGCTCCAGCCGGGCGCCAGGCGGATCAGCGACTCGCCCCGCGCGTCGATGCCGACCCACACGCCGTCGGCATCGCGGGTTAGGCGCGAGAAGGACGGCTGGTGCTCGGCACCGAAGCCGGCGAATTCGTGGAAGTCGCGCTTGCGCACATCCTCGACCTCCTTGGCCGCGAGCTTGACCGAGGTTTCGAGCTTCTGGCCGAGGGGATCGCGGACCACCACCCGCAGGGTGGCGGTTCCGGGCGTACCGGGCGCCGTCCAGTTGATGTCCGGCAGCGCGGTGGTGCGTGCATCCAGCTCGCCACCCTGGCCGCCCGACCCCTGGAGCGACCAGGCAAAGGTGAGCGGATCCCCGTCTGGATCGCTGATCGGCAGATGGATGTGGATGGTTGACTCCGCACCGGTGATCTGCTCGGCGCAGGAACCGGTGAGCACTGGCGGCGAATTGGGTGCGGCCTCGGCGGGCATCGGGATGACGTCCAGCCCGGCGACCAGCGCGCTGCCATCGCTCCAGGTCACCCGCGCATGCAGGGTTCCATCATCCTGCGTGCCATTGAGCGCCTGGATCTTCGCCACCAGCTTGCGCGACTCGATGATCACATCGCCGGTCAGGGGGTGCTTCTCCACCTTTCCCGGTCCATAGACCGCGAGCATCGAGCCGGGCAGCAGGTGCACGCTCGCATCGAAATGGGCGACCACCTCCTTGGCATCGGCCTGCGAGACCACGCCGAGCGGCTGATCAGCGGCGCCGGCCAGACCGCAGGACAGCGACAGCAGGAGCGGAAGTGAGCGGAGCGCGGACAGTGGCTGCATGGATGGACCTTGCATGGAGCGGACGGCAGGGAGATGGGGTCACGGCAGGTCGCGACCTAGCGTTGCTGGAGGTGCGCCCCTGATATGGTCCACCCCTGTTCGCTATGGTGGAGATCGTAGAGGTAGCTGAGCGTGCGCTCAGGGAAGACGCTGAGCGCATGGCGCACCGAGACCTTGACCGTGACCCGGTCGCCGGTGCGGATGAAATCGTCCAGATGGCTGGAGAACACCAGCCCAGGATAGGCGGTGAGATCGGCCAGCGCGCTGGCGAATACTGCATCGGCGACCACCGCCTTGATGCCTCCGATGTTCTTCTGCACCACCGCCGCATCCAGGGTGCCCAGGACCGCCACCACCTGGAGGCGCAGACGCCGATCCTCGAGCTTGCGTTCGAGGAAACCCCGCTGCGGGTGGTCCACCCCGGCCTTGGCCAGGAAGTCCTTGAGCCCCTGCTCGAGATCGGGAATCGACTGGCTGGGATCGTCCATGCGCACCGACAGCTCCTTGGCCTGCCCGGTCAGCTGCAGCGCCTTCTCGGCGTTGGCCTTGGCCTGGACCTCCTCGATGAGCTTGGAGTTGCTGAAGTCGTTCTCGGCCAGCACCAGGGCCGGGCTGCCGGGGACCAGGGTGCGCAAGGCATCGAGCTCGTGCTGCGCGCTGGTGAGATCGCGCGCCTTGAGCGCCTTCTCGAAGCGATCGCGGATGACCGTCACCTCGGCCTTGACCTTGGCCACCGCCTCGACGCCGGTGCTGGCGCGCTGGCTCTTGGGATCGAGCTGCTTGGCGGCGGTATAGCCGATCAGGGCGCTGTCGAAGTCCTTGCGCGCCAAGGCCTGGTCGGCGACCTCGAGCTGACCGCTGACCGCCTTCTCGATGGCGAGCTGGTCCTCGCGCATCTTCTTGGCCCGGCGCAGCGCGTTCTCGACCGCGGCATCGCCCGGGCGATCGGCCGCCAGCTTGGCCAGCAGCTCCTCGGCCTTGGCCGGATTGCCATCGCTGATGAGGTTCTCGGCCTCCTCCAGCTGCTTGGACTGGAACTTCTGCGCCCCTTCCTTGTCGACCAGGGTCTTGCGCAGGGCGAGCACGGCTGCTGTGCTGCCCAGCAGCCGCTGGGCCGTGACCACCCCGCCATTGGCCGCTGCCATGTCGCCCCTCTGCAGGGCCGCGCTCGCGCTGGCGAGCGCGCCCTCGCCCTCGCCCTGATCGATCGCCTTGCCCAGCTGGGTCCAGGCGTCGGAACCGGGATGATCGCGCAGCCCCTGCTCGGCGAGGGCGCGGGCCTGGCCGAAGTCGCCCGCGGCAAGGACCTTCTGGGCACGCTGCAGGGATGCGTCGTCGCCGGGACCGCCCGCCGGGGCAGAAGGCGCGGGGGTGCTTGCAGGCGTGCTCGCCGGGGCCAGCGCCACGGCGGTGTCCGGCTGCGGGCTAGCCGGCGGCGCGTGCACCGGTGCCGGGGCGAGCGGTTCGCTGGTCAGCGATTCGGGGTTCGCCGGCGGACCGGCGCGGCCCTGGTTCAGCCACCAGGCCACCGCCAGGGCGGCGATGACGGCGGCGGCGGCACCAGCGATCAGCACACGGCGGCGCCGCTCCTGGGCGAACGTGCCGCTCTTGATGATCGTACCGCCATGCCGCAGGGATCCGGCTTCGGTGTAGGCCGTCGCCGGGTGCTGGCCGCGGGAGAGCGCCTCCAGGTCGGCAAGCAGCTCGGCCGCGGTCTGGTAGCGGTTTGCCGGCAGCTTCTGCATGCACTTGAGCACCACCGCCTGGACATCCTCGGAGACGGTCGGGTCGATCTCCTTGGGCGGCCGGGGGGGCGTATGGATGTGCTGGTAGATGACCGAGGTGGCATCGCCACCGGTGAACGGCAGGGTGCCGGTCAGCAGTTCGTAGTAGACCACCCCCAGGGCGTAGATGTCGGTGCGTGAATCGCAGCGGTCACCGCGGCCCTGCTCCGGACTGAAGTAGCTGACCGTGCCCATGATCGTCCCGGCCATGGTCAGTCCGGTATCGTCGCTGCGCGCAAGGCGCACCAGGCCGAAGTCCATCAGCTTGAGCGGCCCGCGCTTGGACACCATCATGTTGGCCGGCTTGATATCGCGGTGGATGATGCCGAGCTCGCCCGCCGCGACCAGTCCGCGCGTGGCCTGGATGATCAGCTCGAGGGATTCACGCGCGCTCGGCTTGAAGCCATCCTTGAGCTTCTTGGCCAGATCCTCGCCTTCCACGTACTCCATGGCGAAGTAATGGTGGCCATCATTGATCCCGGCGTAATAGACCTGGATCACATGCGGGCTGTTGATCTGCGCGACCGCCTTGGCCTCGAGCTGGAAGCGGGCGCGGAAGCTCTCGTTCTCGCTCAGGTGCTTGGGCAGCACCTTGATGGCGACCTTGCGGTCGAGGCTGATCTGCCTGCCGCGATAGACCGAGCCCATGCCCCCGCGACCGAGCAGTTCACCGAGCTCGAAGTCGCCCCAGCGCTCATGGTGGTGGCTGCCGGACGACCCGCTGGACGCGATCGATGGCTTGCCCTCGACATGCAGATCGGTGGTCATGGTCCGGCCGCTGACGCCATGCTCGCCGCTGATGCGGGTCTCCTTGACCTGCGAACTGGCGGTGGCGGCGCTCTGCTGCGAGAGGTCCGTGACGATGGTCGGCAACTCGGAGGAACGACCACCCGGCGATGCCGGTCCGCCCGCAGGCATCGGCGGATCCGATCGCTCGGGGGGCGTTGGGGGGGTGCTCATTGATGGGCCCGGGATGGGATGTGCCTCGACACCCCCGCGACGGAGGGGCGCAGGGATCTTGGCCCGGCCAGGGGCAGGGTCAACCGCTGGAGCCATCGCCTGCGCGCAGCGCAGCCCCCCACGGAGGCCCGCGGTTCGCAGCTGGGGCCTCTGCCAATTGACCATCACAGCCATGGCAGTACGGTGCTTGCCCCTTTCCGTACACCCCGCGCTCCTGCCGCCCTCCCGGGCGGGTGCGCGGTTGGAGTGACTATCAATGGTCAAAGCGTCCACCAATCCCAACGCCAGCGCAGCGGCCGACCTGATCAAGGTCTGCGACGCCCTCGAGGTGCGCTACGGACACCGTAAGCCGATGAAGTTCAACGATTTCATCGAGGCGCTGGTGTTCCAGATCCTGGAGCTGGGGGTGCTTGAGAAGACCGCCCGCGACGCGCTCAAACGCCTGCGCGAGGAGTATGTGGACTGGAACGACATGCGGGTGGCGACGGTGCGCGAGATCGAGGACATCCTCGGGCACAAGTACTACCTGGTGCGCGAGAAGGCCGAGGACATCAAGCACCTGCTTGCCGACCTCTACACCGCCTTCCGGCGCATGGACCTGACCAATCTGCTCAACGCCGAGGGCATCGAGACCCTGCGCGCCCTGCCCGAGACCACCAATGTGCGCAAGGACATGGTGGAGCGAGCGTTGCTGCTCTCCCTCGACGTCAAGGTGTTCCCCTGCGATGAGGACCAGTTCAAGCTGCTCAAGTTCCTCGGCGGCGTCGCCAAGCCCCTGACCATGGTCCAGGGCATCAAGAAGATCGAGGAATCGCTCGACAGCGAGCAGATGCTGCGCCTGTCGCGCGGACTGCGCGAACACGTGCACATCTACCAGTCCGGTGGCGAGGACGAGCCCCAGATCATCGCCTTCGGCTGGACCCAGAAGGACCCCCTGGGCATGGACAAGCCGGCCAAGGGCGGCAAGCCCGCACCCGCCAAGAAGAAGTAGCCCTGCAGTCCGGGCCGGCTTCTCCGTGAAGCCCAGCGCCATCGCGTGACCTCAGCCGAAGGATTTCCCGCATGGCCAAGCACAGCCACTGGGACAACATCAAGCACAAGAAGGCCGTCAACGACAAGAAGAAGGCCAGCGTCATCGCCAAGATGGGCAAGCTGCTGACGGTCGCCGTCCAGGTCGGAGGCGGACCCAATCTCACGGACAACCCGCGCCTGCGCCTGGCCTTCGACAAGGCCCGTTCCGCAGGCATGAACATGGAGGCCATCGAGCGCGCGATCAACAAGGCCGCCGGCCTGGGCACCGATGGCAAGCTGATGGCCGAACTCGCCTATGAGGGCTATGCCCCGGGGGGCGTCGCCATCGTCGTGACGGCGCTGACCGACAACCGCACCCGTACGGCACCGGAGATCAAGAAGCTCTTTGAACGCTCAGGCGGCTCGATGGGCGTACCGGGCTGCGTCTCCTGGCAGTTCAAGGACAAGGCGGTCTTCCTGTGCGAGAAGACCAGCGAAGATGCGGTGATGGAGGCCCTGCTGGCCGCCAATGCCGATGCGGAGGACATCGCCGTCCAGGAGGAGGGGCAGGTCTCGATCACCGCCGCACCGCAGCAGTTCGACCTCATCGGCAAGGCCCTTGCCGGGGCCGCCATCGCAGTGGCCTCCTCGGACATCACCAAGCTGCCCGACAACCTGATGTCCGTGTCTGATCTCGATCAGGCGCAGCGCATCCAGGAGTTGCTCGAGGCGCTCGACGACCAGGACGATGTCCAGAGCGTCTACCACAACGCCAGCTTCAGCCCCGAGATCTCAGCCCAGCTGCAGGCCTGAGGTCGGCGCCGGCACCTACCCCTTGCGCCTGTGGCGATCAGTCACATAATTCCCCGCCCTTCCTCAGCTTGGAGATCCCATGGCCCGTGGCATGCATCGGCATCGCAATATCCGCCTCACCAACCTGCGTGCCCATAAGAAGGCCACCCGGGCACGCAAGTCGCCCAGCAAGGTCAAGGCACGCACCCGCCGCGACCTGAACATCATCGCCAAGATCAAGGCAACCACTGCGGGCACAGGCTTCAGCAGCGAGATCCAGAGCTGGCTGTCGCGCCAGCTGGACAAGCCTTTCTCCAAGATCACCACGGACGAGATCAAGCTGGCGATCGCCGAGTAGCCGGCATCTGGCCCCGGCTCGCCGGCCAGCCGGCCCCGCCGCCACCGCCACGGTACCCGCTCCCTGCCGTCCAGAGCGGAGCAAACGCCGTTTGCACCGGGTATGCACCATGGATAGGCTGAGACGAAGGAGCCCGCCATGTCCAGCGTCCCCTCAGTGGCCACCTCCGTCGGCGTCGATGTGCTGAAGAAGAGCGAGGATGCCCAGCAGGCAGCCATGGCCCAGCTATTGGCTCCGCTGACCCCGCAATCCACCACCGCGCCGCTCTACAGCACCGATACCGCCACTTTCAGCCCCGCTGCCCTGGCGCAGCTGGGCGTGCCGCCCACCGGCTCATCGCTGCTCACCTAGCTCATCGAGACCGGCAGCGCCGGTGCCCGTGTGCCCATCAGGCCGGCGTGCCGGCGCGACGCTGGGCGGCCAGGCGCACCGCCAGCAGGATGGCCGAGACCAGGCTGCGGTGGTCGGCCACCCCCTTCCAGGCGATATCGAACGCGGTGCCATGGTCGACCGAGGTGCGTACCATCGGCAGTCCGAGGGTGACATTGACCCCCTCATCGAACGCCAGCGCCTTGAACGGGATCAGGCCCTGGTCGTGGTAGAGGCAGATGTGGCCGTCATAGCGCGCGCGGTTGCCGGGAGTGAAGGCGGTATCGCTGGGCAGCGGACCAGCGACATCCAGTCCGAGCGCCCGCAGGCGTGCGAGGGCCGGCCGGACCACGAGCTCATCCTCGTCGCCGAACAGCCCGCCCTCGCCCGCATGCGGATTGAGGCCGCAGAGGGCGAGCCGGAGCGGCCGCCGGCGCAGCCGTGCCAGCGCCTCGGCGAACAGCCGCCCAACTTCGACGATGCGCGTGCTGGTCAGGCTCATTGGAACGCTGCCGAGCGACTGATGGCAGGTCGCCAGGACCACCGCCAGGCGGCGATGGTACATCATCATCGCCTCACCCGTGACGCCGCAGCGCGCAGCGAGCAGTTCGGTATGACCGGGGAATGGCACTCCGGCGGCATGCAGCGCCGCCTTGTTGATCGGGCAGGTGACCAGCGCCGCGAAGCGGCCCTCCAGGCAGCCGGTGATCCCGGCATGGACGAAGGCCGCCGCAGCAGCACCGCAGCTGGCCTGCATGCGGCCGGGCTCGACCGCTGAAGCGCGGAATCCCGCCACCGCCACGTGCTCGACCGCAGCACTGAGCGCCAGCTTCAGCCGCTTCGCCACCCGTCCTAGCACTCCCGCATGGGCGACCAGGACCGGTGTGCAGCGGGAGCGCACCCGGGCATCGGCGCAGGCCTTGAGGGCAATCTCCGGGCCGATGCCGGCCGGATCGCCGATGGAGATGGCGATGAGCGGGATCTTGGCCACGGTCCTCACCGCTGCACGCCAGGTGCCGCGGGCACGCGCACGAAGCTGGCAACCTCCAGGCGGAAGCAGCCGGGACGATGCCCATCCGCGCGCAGACGGTAGGTGCCGCTCACCGTCCCCCCGCGCGGATCGACATGGGCGTCGTGCGGCCCCCAGATCGAGAAGCGGAAGTGCATCGGCTCGGCGGAGAGCTCGTCGCTGGCGGCGCTGAGCACCGCCTCGCCTTCGGCCAGGAAGGGCTGGTAGGCCTGGGTGGCCGGCACCAAATCGATCTCATCCAAGGCCGCGGCCTGGGCGCTCTGCCCATCCAGGGCGGCCGGTCGGCGCAGCGAGAGCAGATGCTCGTCCTGCCAGCCGCCATTGCCGCTGTTGCGCTCGCTGATGTGCACCACCCACACGCGCTGTGGTCCGCCATCGATGAGCGGATGGAGGATCTCCGGAGGAGCGAACCCGGCGGAATCCGGCTGCCCGGCCTCGATGCGGCGGCACAGGCGGTAGCGCTGCGCTCCGTCGCCATCCCCCAGATAGATCGCCACGCGCTGGCGATCCCGGGGATGGCCGCCCTGGCGGTTGACGGTGATGAGCAGCTCGTCGTCGGAGCCATCGAGGCGCTGGGCAGAGCACGAGAGGTGCATCGACCCGGGGTAAAGGCCCGGGGCATCGGCGATGGCATCGTCGCGGCTGACGCCCGGATCGCTGGCGCCGAGGCGCACCAAGCCCGAGATCGCCCACAGCACCAGCGCCTGGCGCATCGTATCATTCCCCGCCGACGACCTGCAGATCGAGCAGCTGCCAGACGGCATCGGCGAGTTCGATGTGCACCTGGCTGCCGGGGGGGATGCGCGCCTGCGCACAGCTGGCCACCACCACGCTGTTGACCAGCACCTGGAGCTTGTTCGAACGGCAGGAGAGGCGGATGTGCAGCGGATCACCCGCCGGACGATCCGGCTGCTGCTGTTCGGTGCCGGAGGCGGCATGGACGTTCACCTGGAGCTCGTGCGCCGCGATGCGCAGCAGGAACTCGGCAGTCTCATTCTTGACGCAGCTGATCTGCGCCTGGCCGCTCTTCTTGCCCATGTCCTTGAGCGACAGGGTCATCGCGACCTCCCAGGTCGGCCCACCGACCGGCACGGTGCAGGCGATGCCGACCGCTTCGCCCGGCGCGCAGGTGAAGACGCCCGCGCCGACATCGAGATGCGGCTCACCCTGCCGGATGTCGAGGAATTGCAGGTCGTTGATGCTCTTGAAGGAGAGGATGGCGGCCTCGCGGCCAAGCAGCTGCTCGCGCCGGCGCAGCAGATCGCCGCTGGCGAGGGCGGGATCGCGCATCAGCAGCGCATGGGCCTTGTCCGGGGCATCGCACAAGATCAGCGCCGCCCCGGCCGCCAGCGCAGCGGCGCCCATCGCCCCCGGGAGCGCCTCGCGGGTGGCGACCCAATCGCCGTGCCAGAGCGTGCGGATGCCGGCCGCTTCGCGCGTGAGCACCGCGAATTGGCGCTGCAGGCCCTCGACCGGGGTGCCGCTGAAGCTGGGCGCCAGCTCGTTGGCGATGGCGATCAGGGTCTCGGGATGCCCGCTCTCCAGCTGCAGCCGCGCCTTGCGGCGCGCCGCGCTGAGCAGCTGGGTGAGCTTGGCCAGCGATTCCTGGTACAGAGCCTCAGCCTCGCCGCGCTGCTGGCTCAAGGCGATGTCGCGCACCTCGTTGAGGCGCGCCAGCCTGGGTGCGGTGGCGGCCGGCAGGGCGGTGATCTCGCGCCGGTACCAGGCGCTGCCATCGATGCCGAGCTGGGTCTGCCGCAGCTTCACGCTGCGCAGGAGATCATCCTGCGCCGGGTTCTTCGCCACCTCGGCCGCGAAGCGGCTCAACGCCATCTCGGCCGCCCCCCACGAGGACTGTCCGATATCGCCATCGACCTCGGCCTGGACCGCGCGCCAGCGATCCGCCAGCTCGCCGCCGCTGACGGGCAGGCTGGACGGCGTGGTGGAGGGGACGCTGGGCACGACGGCAGCCTGGGGCTCCTCCGGCAGCGGGGTGCCGGGCGCAGCGGCATCGGCGACGCCGGTGCCATGGCTTTCGATGTTGTGGATGACCGTCTTCAGGCTGATGCCTGAGAAGGCATAGGCGAACAGCAGAAGCACGACCACCAGGGAGAAGATCAGCACACTGCGGACGCGGTGGCGCTTGTGCTCCTCGAGACGCTCCTGAGCCCGCTCGGCGACCGCCTGGTAGGCCACCCCCGGCGGAGTCTGCACCGTGGCTTTGGTCGCCTTGCGCGCCTCGCTCGCCTTGGGCAGCAGCTCGCGCACGAGCTTGAGCTCGGTGATCACCTCCTCCATGGTGCCATGCCGCCATTCCGGGTTCTTCGACAGCATGCTGTGGATCACCTCGTCGAGCTTCTTGGGCAGCGTCGGGACCTTGTCGCAGATCGACGGGATCGGGCTCTCCAGGTGCGCCTTGAGGATCGCCTTGGGGTGATCGTCATCGTAGGGCGGGGAGCCGGTGAGCAGGTTGAAGAGCACGCAGCCGAGGCTGTAGATGTCGCTGCGGGCATCGCCCGCTTCGCCCTTGGCGCGCTCCGGGCTCATGTACCAGGGATTGCCGATGGCGGCCTTCTTGGTGCCCTTGGCCGAGCGTCCGCTGTTGAGCACCTTGGCCAGGCCGAGATCGAGCAGCTTGATCTTGCCTTCCTTGCTGAGCATCAGGTTGGCTGGCGTGACATCGCCGTGCACCAGACCCTTGGCATGGGCGGCCTGCAGGGCCGCGGCCGCCTGATCGGTGATGATGAGGGCCAGCAGCGGATCGAAGCGGCCATCGCGGGTCAACAGGTCCTCCAGGGTGTCGCCATCGACCAGTTCCATGCTGTACCACAGGAGGTTGTCCTGCTGGCCGCACTCATGGATCTGCACCACCGAGGGATGCGACACGCTCCCCGCCGTACGCGCCTCCTTGAGGAAGCGTTCGGCGAACGCCAGGTCGCGCTGGGTTACCTCGGGATTGAAGATCTTCACCGCCACGTCGCGGTCGAGGCTGAGCTGCTTGGCCTTGTAGACCACGCCCATGCTGCCGGAGGCCAACACTGCGCCGATGCGGTAGCCGCCCACCAGCTTGCCGACCATGTCGGCGGGATCGGCGAGCACCGGAGCACCGGCGGCGGGGGTGGCCTCCGGAGCATCGCTGCGGTAGACCACCTTGCATTTGCCGATGATGATGCGATCGCCATCCATCAGGTGCCGGGGGGAGAATATCTCCTCGCCGTTGACCTGGGTGCCATTGGCCGAATCGAGGTCCTCCACCCAGTCGGTGCCGTCGCTCTTGGAGAATACCCGGGCATGGCGCCGGCTCGCCTTGCCATCGGCGAGCGGGATGGGGTTGTCCCGGTGGCGCCCCATCACCAATTCATGGACGAGTGGGAAATCCTTGCCGTCGTAAACCAGTTTGGACATGGCAAAATGCTATACCAGGGGCTCGCGTCGCCAATCCCCTTCGCACCCTGGTCGTCCGACCTGGACCCAAGGCGGCAACCATGGCAACCCGAAGGCGAACAAAGGGATGCGCGATGCCGCCAGCCTGAGTGCGGCACTTGGGGCCGGCCGTCTTGAACTGGAACGTTTGCCGCTGGTGTGGCGGTTCGACCCCCCTATTTTGCGCCATCTCGCCAGGGTCGGCGGGCAAGGAATCGGCATGCCATTCATCGAATCCATGACTGCGGTGGTCAAGCGCGTCCTCGGCACCAACAACGAGGCGATGCTGCGGCGTCTGATGCCGATCGTCAGCCAGGTCAATGCGTTCGAAAGCGAGTTGCAGCAGGCAGATGACACCGCCCTGCGCGCGCGCAGCGCGCAGCTCAAGCAGCGCGTGCTCGCCGGTGCCACCCTTGACAGCGTGCTGCCTGAGGCCTTCGCCCTGGCGCGCGAGGCTGCTGACCGCCGCATCGGCATGTGGAATGCCATCGACCCCAAGAAGGGCTTCCCCGAGGATGCCTGGGGCGAGGCCAAGGCGGCGGTCGACGAGGTGCGTGCCAAGCTCAGCGGCGCGACCCCGGTGCCGGCCTGGGATCTCGATCTGCCGGCGAGCGCCTATGCCGCCATCCGCCGCCAGGCCCCCCATTCCGTCCCCCCCTATCGCATGCGGGCACACGACGTGCAGATCCTGGGTGCCATCGCCCTGCACCAGGGCCGGATCTCGGAGATGCGCACCGGCGAAGGCAAGACCCTGGTCGCCTCGCTGACCTGCTACCTCAACGCTCTGGGCGGGCGCGGGGTGCACGTGGTGACGGTCAACGACTACCTCGCCAACCGCGACGCGATGTGGAACGCCCCCACCTTCCGCTTCCTCGGCATCAGCGTCGGGGCGCTGCAGAACACCATGCCGCCGTTCCAGCGCAAGCAGGCGTATTGCTGCGACATCACCTACGGCACCAACAACGAATTCGGCTTCGACTACCTGCGCGACAACCTGGCGCGCTCGCTCGATGAGCAGGTGCAGACCCGGCGCACCTTCGCCGTCATCGACGAGGTCGACTCGGTCCTGATCGACGAGGCGCGCACNNGCGCGCACGCCGCTGATCATCAGCGGACCGGCGGTCGGCCGCAAGGAATCCTACAAGCAGGCGGACGAGGTCGCCAAGCAGCTGGTCAAGGACACCGATTTCGAGGTCGATATCAAGGATCGCCACATCACCCTGAGCGAGACCGGCATCGACAAGGCGGCCAAGCTGTTCGGGGTGGCCAATCTCTACGATGGCGAGGCGATGCACCTGCCGCACTTCCTCGACAATGCGCTGAAGGCGCATTACCTCTACAATCGCGACAAGGAGTACCTGGTCGCCAACGGCCTGGTCAAGATCGTCGACGAGTTCACCGGCCGCACCCTTGAGGGCCGCCGCTGGTCCGATGGCCTGCACCAGGCGGTCGAGGCGAAGGAGGGGGTGGAGATCCGCGAGGAGAACCAGACCTACGCCACCATCACCATCCAGAACTTCTTCCGACTCTACGGCAAGCTCGCCGGCATGACCGGCACGGCGATGACCGAGGCCAACGAGTTCAACGCCATCTACAAGCTCGCCGTGGTCGCCATCCCGCCCAACAAGCGGGTGCAGCGCAAGGACAACGCCGACCTGATCTTCGGCAGCGAGAAGGAGAAGTTCGAGGCCATCCTCAAGGAGGTCGAGGAGCTGCATGCCATCGGCCAGCCGGTCCTGGTCGGCACGATCTCGGTGGAGGTCTCCGAACGGCTCTCCGAGCTGCTCAAGCGCAAGGGCGTGCCCCATAACGTGCTCAATGCCCGGCAGCACCAGCGCGAGGCTGAGGTGGTCGCCAATGCCGGCCAATTCTCCGCCGTCACCATCTCGACCAACATGGCCGGTCGCGGCNNGACGACGCGGCGGCCATCGACGAGGCGACCCTGGATCTGTGGGCCAAGCGCTATCTCGGCGAGGAGGATGCCGCCAAGCTGCGCGGCTCGCCCAACGAGCAGGTGCTGCAGGCGATCAACCAGCGGCGCCGCCTCAACGGCTTCCCCGAGCTGCCTATGCCCTCGGTGTTCAAGCACGGGGTCGATGTGCGGCTGCTCGGCGGACTGCGCATCGTCGGCACCGAGCGCCATGAGAGCCGNNGACAACCAGCTGCGCGGCCGTTCCGGTCGCCAGGGCGATCCGGGATCGTCGCGCTTCTACCTCTCCCTCGATGACGATCTGATGAAGCGCTTCGCCGGGGCGACGATGGCCAATGCCATGCGCTACCTCGGGCTGAAGGACGGCATCCCGATCGAATCGGGGCTGGTCTCGCGCCAGGTCGAGAAGGCGCAGAAGAAGGTCGAGGAGATCCATTACGGCATCCGCAAGCACGTGCTCGAGATGGACCAGGTGGTCAACACCCAGCGCTCGATCATCTACCGCCAGCGCCAGCAGATCATCGAAGGCCGCGAGCTCGATCAGCTGCTCTCCTCGCTCTACCGCAAGGCGGTCGACGAACTGGTGCAGAAGGCCGCGCTCGACGGCGTGCGCGGTGCGGCCCTGGCGACGCGCATCAGCGAGACCTTCGCCAAGGAGTTCGGCCTGTCCGCGCCACCGCCCGAGACCATCCCGGTGCAGGAAGGCGGCGACGCCTGCCGCGATGTCCTGATGAAGCTGGTGGACGCGGCGATCGCCCAGCGGCGCAGCGAGATGGGCGAGGTCTTCGATCACGTCCTGCGCTTCGTCATGCTCGACGTCATCGACCGGCGCTGGAAGGACCACCTCTACGCCATGGACCACCTGCGCCATGCCATCGGCCTGGAGAGCTACGCCCAGAAGGACCCGCGCCTGCGCTTCAAGGAGGAGGGCTACCGGCTGTTCGTGATGATGAACGAGCTGATCCAGACCGAGGTGGCCAAGATCTTCTTCCGCCTGCAGGTGCAGAAGGAGTCGGCGATTCAGGAGACGAGTGCCGCCGCCAGCCTGGAATCAGCCGGCTTCAAGCCCGCTGCGGCTGCCGCCGCCGCTGCCCCTGCAGCCGGCAAAGCGGCAGCGCTGGCGCCAACGCCAGCGATCCTCGCCGCCACCGCGACCGGGGTCGCCGAGATGGACCTCCTCGCCCCGGCCTCGCCGCGACGGCCGGGCGCCAATGACCCGTGCCCCTGCGGCTCGGGCATGACCTTCAAGAGCTGCCACGGCAAATAGACCGCGGCTGAGCGGAGGTGCACACAGGGCGATGCCAGCACCGAGCATCGCCGGAGGAGTCCCGCCATGACCGATGTCCCGCTGCCAGCGCTCAACATGTGGATCTTCGCCGGCGCGGGCCTGGGCACCCTGCTGACCTGGATGATCATGCGCGTCGCCGGCAAGAACGCCTACCAGCACGGTTTCGACCACGGACGCATGGAGGCCGAAGGCGAGCTGATCGAGCGCCTGCGTGCCAGCGAGCAGGCGCGCGCCCAGCTCAGTGCCGCCCTCGAGCGCCTCGAGCAGGAACGGCGGCAGGACTCAGGCCTCCCCCGCCTCGGCAACGGCACCCCCGAGCAGCCGCCATCCGACCTGCCCAGGGGCTGAGGCCGGGGACCAGCGGCCGGGAGCCGTGCTCTGCGCCATCGTGGGGTTGGGCTTTGCATACCGACCGCTACGCTTCCAGCCATGCCAGCAGCTCGCTTCGGTACCGTCTACCTGGTCGGAGCCGGACCTGGGGATCCGGGTCTGCTGACCGTGCGCGCAGCCCAGCTGATCGCGAGCTGCGATTGCGTCGTCCATGATTACCTGGTCAATCCGGCGATCTTGGAGCGCCTGCCCGCGGCCATCGAGCGCCGCGATGTCGGCAAGCGCGGAGGAGCGTCCTCCACCACCCAGGCCGAGATCAACGCCCTGCTGGTCGAACTCGCCCAGTGCCATCGGCGGGTGCTGCGCCTGAAGGGCGGCGATCCCTTCCTCTTCGGGCGCGGCGGCGAGGAGGCTGCGGCGCTGAGCGAGGCGGGCGTCCCCTTCGTGATCGTGCCCGGGGTGACCAGCGGCGTCGGCGTGCCGGCCTATGCCGGCATCCCCGTCACCCACCGTGCGGCGTCCTCGGTGGTCGCCTTCGCCACCGGCCACCAGGCCAAGGACAGCAGCGGAGATCTCGACTGGCGCTCGCTGGCGGCGATCGAGACCGTGGTGCTGTACATGGGTATGCACCGCCTGGCGGAGAATTGCGCCGCGCTGATCGCGCATGGCCGCGCCGCCACCACCCCCGCGGCCGCCATCCAATGGGGCACCTATCCGCGTCAGCGGGTGGTGACCGGGACGCTCGCCACCCTTCCCCGCCTCGCCCTCGAGGCGGGGTTGTCGGCGCCGGCGATCACGGTGATCGGCGAGGTGGTGCGCTACCGCGAGAAGATCCGCTGGTTCGACAATCGTCCGCTCTCGGGACGCCGCGTGCTGGTGACCCGGGCGCGGGAGACCGCCTCAGAACTCAGCGAGCTGCTGGGCGCAGCCGGGGCCGAGGTGGTGGAGGCGCCCCTGGCACGCCACCTGGCCCCAGAGCGCTGGGACGAGCTCGACGCCGCGCTCGCACGGCTGGAGGACTACGACTGGATCGCCTTCACCTCCGCCAACGCCGTGCGTTTCCTCTGGCAGCGCCTGCGCGAGCTCGGCTTCGACGCACGCCGCTTCGCCGGAGTCAAGCTGGCCGCGGTCGGCCAGGCCACCGCGCGCTCGCTGGAGAGCTGCGGCCTGCACGCCGACCTCATCCCCGAGCACTACGATGCCGCCGCCCTCGGCACCGCTCTGCGCGGAGACGGGCTGCACTGCGTCGGCAACATTCCGCCGACGCCCTGCCTGCCGCGCGTGCTGCTGCCGCAGGCCGACAATGCGCGATCCCAGCTCCGCGACTGGCTGATCAGCCAGGGGTGCCCGGTCACCGCGGTGGTCGCCTACCGCACCCTCAGCGTCGACTTCGCCCTGCCCGAGGGCCAGCCCGCCATCGATGCGGCGACCTTCGCCTCCTCGGCGACCGTCGAGCGCTTCGCCGCCGCGCTCGGCGAGCCGGGGCTCGCCCGGCTGGTGCAGTCCGGCTGCCGCTTCATCTCCATCGGCCCGCAGACCAGCGCGACCATGCAGCGCCTGGGCATCCCGCTCGCAGCCCAGGCGGGACAGGCCTCGATGGCGGGCCTGGTTCAGGCGGTGATCGCCTGCTGCGGCGCCGAAGGCGTGCAAGAACCGGGTTGAAGTCCGGCTGCCGATAGGCACGGTGCAAGGGCGCCATCGCGCCCGCCAATACATGGACACGCTCAGCCAGCCCCTGACCTTCACGCCGATCTATCAGACCATCGTCTGGGGTGGGCGCCGCATGGCCGCATGGCGCAGCGACCTTCCCGACGGACCGATCGGCGAAAGCTGGGACCTCGCCGACCACCCCCGCGGCATGAGCGTGGTCGCGGACGGCCCGCTGGCGGGCACCAGCCTGCACGACCTCACCCGGCAATACGGCAAGGCCCTGGTGGGCACAAGCTTCACCGGCGGCGAATTCCCCCTGCTGGTCAAGCTCATCGATGCCAATGATCGGCTCTCGGTGCAGGTCCACCCCGATGACCGCCTGGCGAAGGAGCTGAAAGTCGGCTCCCGCGGCAAGACCGAGAGCTGGCTCCTGGTGGGCGACGGCGGCGAGCTGTTCGTCGGCACCATGCCGGGGACCACGCGCGAGAGGTTCGCCGAGGCCCTGGCGCAGAATCGCGTCTCGGACGTGCTCCAGCAGTACACCGGCAGGGATGGGGACTTCTACTTCCTGCCCGCGCGTACGGTGCACGCCCTCGGCAAGGGCTGCCTGATCTACGAGATCCAGCAGACCTGCGATGTGACCTTCCGCGTCTTCGACTGGGGTCGCGTCGGGCTCGATGGGCGGCCCCGCCCCCTGCACGTCAGCGAATCGCTCGATACCATCGACTTCACCTCCCATCCGGCCGGACCGGTTGCGGGACGCACCCAGGTGCATTCCCATGGCGGCAGCGTCCGCCGGCTGGCCCACTGCCCCTACTTCACCGCCGAGGAGCGCCACGCCGGGGAGACCAAGGGCGGCGGCGGCGGCAGCTGCTCGATCGTGGTGTGCATCAGCGGCCACGGACGGCTGTCCACCGCCGGCGGATCGGTGGCGATGCGGCCGATGCGCACCTACCTGGTGCCGGCGGCAGCCGGCAAATGGACGGCGAAGGCGGATCACCTCTCCGGCTTGCGCCTGCTGGTGAGCCGGCCGACGTGACGCCCGGGCGAGCGAGCGAGCGGGCAAAGGGTCATCTAGACCCTGAAGTTGCGCCGCTCCTGCATCGCCGCCAGGGTGGTTGAGCGCAAGGTGCGGATGTGGCTGTCCAGCACCTGCAGCCGGCGCCGGCACTCCTCATCGACGCAGCCGCCGCGGTTGAAAAGATCTTCTATGCGGGTGCGATCGACGATCAGCTGCTTGAGCGTCTGGCGCACGCCGTGCAGGGGATCACCGATGTTCCTGAGCACTTTGCGAACCATGCCGACTCCGCGCGGCGATGGGGCTCGCCGCGACCTCCGCCTGGGTGGGGAGCGCTTGATAATTGTACCGTTTCAAAGCGGCCCTGTTGAATAGCAGGCAACGCCCTGGCCGGCGGTGGTCGCCGACTGCACGAGCAGCGCTCGCTGATCGCCGTCGCGAGGGTGGCAGAGCGCACCTCATCGGCACGGCCCTCCGGCAGCGGGCCCCGGGTGCGCTTCAGGATCGCTTCTTGAGGTAATCGAGCACCAGCTGCCTGCCCCTGCTCTCCCAATCCGGCTTGACCGTCGCCTGCCAAACCCGCAGATGCGCGAACCACGCGTACTTACCGGGATTGCTCGCGATCTCGAGCCACAGCGAGCTGCGCGGGATGTCGATGCCGTCGGCCTTGCCATAGAGGATCTGCTTGGCGTCCAAGCTGGCCAGGCGTTCGGTGCCATGGATCTCCCACACCAGCACATGCCAGCGGCCGGTGGAGATGGTGGTCGCCATGCGATCGATGGTGTCCTTGCTGCGGTCGCCTCCCAGACCCCCTTCGCGGTGCATGTCCAATCCACCCGGCCGCAGGCTGAACCGTTCCATATGCCCGGGCGATGGCGCCTGCTTGCTGTCCCAGCCGAGGCTTATCCAGTCGACGCCATCCAGCTTGAGCTCGGCCTGCACGATGACATCGGTCGCCGACAGGCTGTGGAAGCGCATCGGCGGATGGACATTGGGCTGTGCCGTCACCCGCATCGCCTGATCGACGAAGGAGAAGCCGGCGAGGTTCGCATCGCCCCAGTTCTTGACCATCGTAGTGGCGGTGAAGTCGTCGGAGAAGAGCAGCGTGCCGCGCTCGCACATGAGGGTCTTGCCGTCCGCCTGCGGCGGCAGATCGACGGGGTCCGCAGCGCACGCCTGCTGGAGGGCCACCGCCAGGATTGCGCTGGTGGTGGTGCGACCGACGCCGCGGCTGGGATGATGCAGGGACATGGGTTCTCCAGGAGGGATGTGCAGTGGCCACCTGACCCCGGGGTGGGAGCATCCGCCGCGGGCGGGGCATGGCCGAGGTGCGGATTCAGGACAGGTCAGGCATCAGCTTGGTGCCGTTGCCGATCGGCTTCTCGACCGTGACGCCGGCGCGGGCGAGGATGGCGGTGAGCAGGTCCCCGGTGGTGCCGTTCACCTTCGGGATCATGCGTCCGGTTCGCACCGTGCCGCCGCCCCGGCCGGCCAGGATGGTGGGGATGCGCTTGTTGCCATGCGTCGCGCCATCCTGGAGCCCGGAGCCCCACATGATGATGCTGTTGTCGAGCAGCGTGCCCGGGCCCTCGCGCAGGCTGCGCATGCGACCGAGGATGTAGGCGAACTGCTCGAGATGGAAGCGGTCGATCTTCGCCACCTTATCGATCTTCTCCTGATCGCGGTCATGATGGCTCATGGCATGGTGGGCGTCGGTGAATCCCAGTTCCGGGAAGTTGATGCCCTGGTCCTGGCCGGATGGCAGCAGGGTGCAGACGCGGGTCAGATCGGCCTGGAAGGCGAGCACCATCAGATCGCCCATCACCCGCACGTGCTCGCTCCATTTGACCGGCCCGCTGGGGATCTGCACCTCGATGAGTTCCGAGTGCTTGGCCTGGGTGGCCGCGCCGCCCTTGGCGGTCTTGGCCTTGGCGGCCTCGGCCTGCTGGCGCTCGATCGCCGCCACCCGCTTCTCGAGCGAGCGCACCGAATCGAGGTAATCGTCGAGGCAATGCTGGTCATCGAGGCTGACCTGGGTGCGCAGTTCGCGCGCGCCCTCGAGCACCAGATCCAGCATGCTGCGATCCAGGCTCTGCTCGTCCGTGCCGGCGCCCTGCCCGGCGAACTGGCCCACGTCGACCGCTGGACCGCCGCGCTTCAGCGGCGTGGACTGGCGGGAGGAGAACAGCCGGCGGTAGACATTGCCCGGATTGGTCTCCACCGGCAGCGGCTCGGTGGCGGTGCGGAAGCTGGCGGTGTTGAAGTACTTGCCGCTGAGCATCTCCTGGCTGATGTAGGTGCCGCCATTGTAATGCGTGCCGATCTCCAGCGATGGCAGCGCGGTATAGGCGCCGATCTGCCTGGCGGCGATCTGATCCGCCGACGGTGCGATGTTGATCTGACCCCGCTTGTTGGCATCCGGCAGGGTCGCGGTCAGCCAGGTCGACAGTTCGAGCCCATGCGCGGCGCCGGGGAAGGGACCATGGTCGAGGTTGTCCAGGCCATCGAGGACCAGGCACTGGTCGATGACCAGGCGCAGCGGCTCCAGGCTCTTGGGCAGCACCGCCGGGAAGGTCTTCGCGTCCGGCCAGAAGTCGCTCATGATGACGCCGAAGTTGTGATAGACGAAGCCCAGGCGCACCGGCGCCTTGAAGGCCGTGCCGCGCGGCGGATCCGCCCAGCCCATGGTCTCGAGCAGGGGGAGGGCGAGGGCGGCGCCGATGCCTTTCAGGCAGGTGCGGCGATCGATGTGCCAATGCTTGCGCATGATGGGCCCCTAGTGGCTGAGATGGCGGTTGAGGAAGGGATAGCTGGTGGCGACCTTGACCAGCAGGGTCTGGAAGCGGTAGCCGTCCTTCGCCACCGCCGCGGCGATGTCGTCGACCACCACCTCGTCGTAGCCTTCGAGATGGCGGCAGAGGGCATAGGCCAGGAACTTCGCCACCAGGGCGTGGCAGAAGTCGTCGCTGCGCGCGGCGATGATGCGCTTGAGGTCCTGCGGTGTCCGGAAGACCAGCTTGCCAGGCAGCTCGCCTACCGGGTCGACCGCCCCGCCGGTATCGTCGTGGTCGCGCCAGCGGCCGATGGCATCGAAGTTCTCCAGCCCGAAGCCGATCGGATCCAGGATGCGATGGCAGCTGGCGCAGACCGCATCCGCCCGGTGCCTCTCGGTGCGCTGACGCAGGTTCAGCGCGGCATTCTCGCGCGTATCCTGCTTCTCCAGCGGCGGAACGTTCATCGGTGCCGGCGGCAGCGCCTGGCCGAGGACCTGCTGGAGCACCCAGATGCCGCGCTTCACCGGGCTGGTGCGGTTGGGCAGCGAGCTGACCGCGAGGATGCCGGGCATGGTGAGGATGCCGCCGCGATTGCCATCGCTGAGCGCGACCTTGCGCATCTGCGGGCCCTTCACCTCGCCATCCATGCCGTAGATCTTCGCCAGCTGGCTGTTCATGTAGGTGTACGAGCAGTCGAGGAAGGTGATGATGCTCTGGTCATCATGGACGATGCTTGCGAACAGCATCGCTGGCTCGGCGTACATCGCTCTGCGCATGTCCTTGGTCATGAGCGGGAACTTCTTCTCGTCGAAGGCCTGCTCCTCGAGCTTGTCCAGCCCCAGCCAGGGTGCGCCGAAGCCGTCGAACAGCGCCTGCGCGCGCGCATCGCCGAGCAGGCGGCGGATCTGCTGCGCCATCACCGCCGGCTCGAGCAGCCTGCGGCTCTCGGCCAGGGCGGTGAGCTCCTCGTCCGGCATGGTCGCCCAGAACAGATACGACAGCTTCGACGCCAGCTGGTAGGGACCGATCGCCACGATGTCGCCATCGCCGGGGGTCGCGTCATCGGGGGTGATGAAGAGGAACTGCGGCGAGACCAGCACCGCCTTGAGCATCAGCTTCACCGCCTGCGAGAAGACCTCGCCCTGGGAGTCCGCGAGGTCGAAGACCTTGAGCATCTGATCGATCTCCTTGGCGCGGGGCGGCCGGCGGAAGGCGCGCTTGGCGAACGCCTCGGCGATGCGCCGCGCCGCGATGCGCCGGTCGAGGTCCTTGCTGGGCACGGCGACGAACAGCCGGCGCTGCATCTCGCTGGGCGGCGAGGCCGGCGGTCCGCTGACCTCGATCGACTGGATGGTCACGGCGCGGACCACCGCCGCTTGCGCGGACGGTGACGTAGTGCCCTTGCCCTTGTCACTGCTGCCGGCGCCGTCGATCAGCGGATTGACCAGCTGGATCGAGAGCCGGGTGCGGCCGCTGGGCAGCTTGCAGGCGACCTGATAGATGGCGGGATACTTGGCTGGCGCAGTGACCTTGATCTCGCCGACGATCTGGTCATCGGCGCGGACTTCCATTCGTGGCGGCTCCCTGGTCCCGCTGATCTCGCCTGCGGCCTTGATGCGGATGGTGTAGCTGCCGTCGACCGGCGCGGGGATGATGGCGGTGATCTGGCCCGCGCCGGCGAAGCGCCGATCGCCGCCATTGACGGCACCGGCATCCGGCCGGCGATCGATCACCGCATCGAGCTGGCCGGCGTTCCATTTCACCGTCATCTGGTCGGGGATGATCAGCTGATCGAGCACCTCGTCGGCGGCTTCCAGATAGCGCTCCATCAGCAGCGGGGAGATGGTGCTGTTGAAGCCCTCGCCGACGGTGCCGGCTGGCAGGTCGGCGCCGACCTTGGCATCGACGCCCAGGAGGTCATGCAGGGTGTTGGCGTATTCGGCTCGCGAAAGCCGGCGGATCATCCCAGCGCCGGGATCGCGGGGTGCGAGCCGCTTGAGGCCGGAGACCCAGGAGAGCAGGGTATCGCGTTCGGCATCGCTCGGCTGGCGCGCCTCGCTGTCGGGAGGCATGTCGCGGAAGAGCACCTTGCTGGCGCACTCCTTCCAGATGTTTGGGCTCGCCAGCGCCGCCGGGGCATGGGCGACGGTGCTGAGGTCGAGATCGCCCTTGTGCTTCTCGTGGCCATGGCACTTGAGGCAGTAGGTGGTCAGCAGCGGATAGACTTGGCGGTCATAGGCCGCCTCCAGCGCGGGCCTGAGGGCGGGCTGGTCATCGGCCTGAGCCGCGGCGTAGGTTGGCCCACCGGTGAGCGCGAGCGCAAGCGCGCCCAGCACCATCGCCCGGCCGCAGCGTAGCGCAGGTCGGGGAGTGGGAGCACGCGTCGATGCGACAGGTCCAAGCAAAGGACACCCTCAGGCAGAAGGAGCGGCGGGGCGCGGGCGGAAGCCCGCGTGGGCCAGCCATATTTATAGCATTATTGCTCTATTTATAATGCACCGCCCGGGCAAACATGTCAGGCAATACGGGCCGTCACCTAAGTCGTTTTATAGCAATGCGCTATAAATTCTACTGCTGCAGCCCATTGGGACGGTCCCTGCCATCACCGCTCATGCCATTGCGCAAGCCCAGCCCGACGCCTGGAGGTCTGGAGCGCCGTGCCGATGAAGAGGCTCCTCGGCGCCGACCAGACGTGCCATCGTGCGCTGGTCTGCCGACGCTTGATGGCGCATTGATGGTGATGCTGGCTATCACCGCAGTGAGGACCCCACTGTCCGGAGAATTTTTCCCGAGAGCGTCCGTTTGCTGGCGATCGGCGGGGGCGCACAGTCAGCCGCCAATAGTTGGATCTAGTTGCAGTTGAAGGCCGCAAGAAGGGGAAATTAAAGGAGAAACCACGGCAGAATACCGTGGCTTCTATGGTAGCGATGGGGGGAATCGAACCCTCGACCTAAGGCTTATGAAGCCTCCGCTCTAACCGCTGAGCTACATCGCCATGAAACCGCATGCCGCGGAAGGGGCGCTAGCCTAGTAGGACCGCCGGGGACAGGCAAGCACCCAGCGTCACGGGGCGGCGGGGACACCCTCCGCGGGCGCCTCGTCCTGCGGGCCCCCAGGGGCAATGGGCGCCGGCGACCTGGCCGCCTCGATAGGCTCGGCCGGCCCAGCTTCCGCGGCCTGGCGGGCAGCCTGGAAGGCCGCGAAGCTGGCCTCGATGTCGACGCCGCGCCCGAGCACCGCCTCGACGGCGCACAGCTCCTCCAGCTCGCGCAGGAAGCGCTGCTCGTCGGTCTCGAGGACCTCCTCGACAGGATCGATGCCCTCGAACTCGATCTCGGTCTGCACCGCCGCCGCGGGATCGGCTGCCGGGGGCTGCCAGGTCACCAGCGGCAGGCGCCGGCGGCGCTTGCGCGGCTCCTCGAACGGATCGGCCGGCTGGCTCTGGGGCAGGGTCGAACGGTCGTGGTCCTGGTCCTCGCGGTAGCGCAGGAATACATCGCCGTACTGCTCGTGCTGGATCGCCTCGATGAAGCGCTGCCTGGCGCATTCGAGGGTGGCCATCAGGGTGCCGACCTTGCCGATGCGGGTGGTATCGCGCTCGAACAGCCAGCTCAGCCGCGCCTCGCGGCTGGCGCGCATGGCATCGATCATGGCGGTGATCTTGACTTCCAGCGGCACGTCATCGTTGATCACCGTGCGCGGCCCCAGGCCATTGATGCGCGACAGCAGCCGCTCCCACTCGCTGAACAACCGGCCGGGATCGCAATTGTCCAGGTCGAATCCCTCAAGCTCCTCCGTATCCTCGGGGATGATCTCGTGCAGCTGGCGGGCGATGCGGGCCAGCTGCTCCGCCTCCAGGCCGGCGATCACCTGGGTCGCCTCCTTGAAGCGCCGATAGGCGAGCAGCTGCTTGATCAGCCCGGCGCGCGGATCGAAAAGATCCTCCTCCTCCTGCGCTTCGGCGCCGTCGGCACCGACCTGGTCAACCGGCGGTGCGACCAGGCGGCTCTTGAGCTCGAGCAGCGTCGCCGCCATGAGGATGAAATCGCCAGCGACATCGAGATCGAGCTCCTGCCAATCCGCCACCGCGGCGATGAACTGGTCGGCGATTGATTCGATCGGGATGTCGGCGACATCGACTTCCAGGCGCCGGACCAGGAACAGCAGCAGGTCCAGGGGGCCCGTAAAGGCGTCGAGCGAGACGCGGTATCCGTATTCCACCGCGGGCTGATCGCGATCAGCCGGAGGATTGCTCTCGATCGTGGCGCTCTCCACCATGGGCGAAGACTAGCGCCCGCCAGGCGCGCTCAAGTGCGCAGCCGACCTACACGCGCGCAGTGGGCTGATCCGCATAGTGGCGCACCACCGCATGGACCGCCTCGATGACATCCTGCGGTGTGCTCGTGCCGGCGGTGATGCCCACATGGCGCTTGCCGACGAACCATTCGCTGCGCAGCTCATCGGGACCCTCGATCAGGTGGGTCTCGATCGCGCGATCGGCGATCAGCTCGCTGAGTTTGCGCGTGTTGGCGCTGTTGTGCCCGCCGATGACGATGCCGAGGTCGATATCCTGCGCCAGCAGGCTCTGGATCGCCTGCTGGCGCTCCTTGACCGGTTCGCAGATGGTATCGATGAAGCGCACGTCCTCCACCCAGGGCAGGGAGCGGATGAGTGCGACCAGCATCTGGACCTTCTCAAGGCGGTTGGTCGTCTGGCTGACCACGCCGATGCGCGCATGGCCGGCGAGCTGGGCGAGATCCGACTCGTCATGCACCACCGCGGCGCTATGCAGGTTGCCGACCACGCCGCGCACCTCGACATGGCTGGCTTCGCCGATCACCACCGGGAAGTAGCCCTGGCGTTCCAGGAAGCGCGCCAGCTTGTGCAGGCGGATGACCAGCGGGCAGGTAGCGTCGTACACCATCAGGCCGCGATCGCGCAGCATCTGCTTGGTCGCATCCGAGGCGCCGTGCGCGGTGATCATCACCGCCTCGGTGGCGATCTGGTCGATCTGGTCGCGCTCGACGATGCGCACGCCGTTGGCGCGCAGGCGCGCGGTGGTCTGGGGATTGTGCACCAGCTGGCCGACGACGGTCAGGCGATCCTTGAAGTCGGGGTCGAGCGCCATGTCGATGGCGTCCTGGACCCCGAAGCAGGTGCCCATGGCCTGGGCAAGGGTGATCTTCATCGGCATGACTGAAAGAATGCCTCCGCTCGTGCCGTATCCAGCAGGCTTCCCTGAACCTTGGGTTCAGGTGGGGACCTCCCCGTTCCGGCATGGCCGTTTCGGGCGTTAGTCCCCTTGTTTAGAGAAAGGCCAGGGGATTGCGGCCAGAACTCGAACACAGCAGGGGCACGCTCCTTGTACCGACCGCAGCCCGGCATTTCCATGCCTATTCCCGCGTCGACGAACAGCCTCAAGCTTTCGCTTGCCTCGCCTCCATCACCTGTTCCGGATCGCCGCCGGCGATCACCGCGAGGAAGGCCGAGCCGTAGCGGGCGAGCTTGGATTCGCCAACACCCTTGATGCCGAGGAGCTGCTGGGCGGTGCTCGGCTTATCGGCGGCGAAGGCGCGCAGGGTCAGGTCGTTGAAGACCAGGTAGGGCGGTACATTCTGGCCCGCCGCCAGCAGGCGGCGCAAAGTGCGCAGTCGCTCGAACAGCCGCTCGTCGAGGCTGCCGGCAGCGGGCGCGGTGCCGCCGCGGCTGGCATGGCGCTCACGGCGGGCCTTGCCGGTGACCTGGCTGCGCGCCAGCCGCACCGTGCCCTCGCCCTTGCACAGGGCACGACCGAGATCGGTGTGCTCGAGGAAGGTATAGAGGCCGTCCTCGCGCAGATGGAGCATGCCCTGCACCACCAGCTGGTCGATCCAGGCCCGCAGGGCCGCCTCGCCGGCATCCTTGAGCATGCCGAAGACCGCCAGGCGGTCATGGCCGGCGCGCTCGGTCTTCTCCGTCGCTCGGCCGAGCAGGACATCGACCGTCTGCCCGGCACCGAAGCGTCCGCCGATCCGCCACGCGGCGCTGATGATCTTCTGCGCCACCACCAGCGCCTCAGCTGCCGGCAGCTCATGGGTCTCGCCCAGGCAGACATCGCAGGCGGCGCATCCGTCGACCGGGACCGGCGCATCGCCGGCGGGGTAGCCCTGGCCGAAATGCTCGGTGAGCAGGCGGTGGCGGCACACCGGTGCGACCGAAAAGCGGGAGATCTCGCGCAATTGCCGCTCGAAGGCCTGGCTGCGATCCGCTGGCAGGGGGCCATCCATGGTCGCCATGCGGCGGTGCGCCGCCATGTCGGCCGAGCTGTGCAGCAGGACGCATTCCGCCGGCAGTCCATCGCGCCCGGAGCGGCCGGCCTCCTGCTGGTAATGCTCGATCGACTTGGGCGTATTGGCATGCACCACGTAGCGCACGTTCGAGCGGTCGATGCCCATGCCGAAGGCGATCGTCGCCACCACCACATCGAGCCGCTCGTTGACGAAATCGCCCTGCACGCGCGAGCGCGTCGCCCCGGGCAGCCCGGCGTGATAGGCGGCGCACTGCACGCCCGCCGAGGCCAAGCGCTCGCTCAGGCGCTCGACCTCCTTGCGCGTCTGGGCGTAGACGATCCCGCCCTCTCCCCGATGGCGGTTGACCACCTCGAGGATCTGGGCGACGGCGTCCTTGCGCGCGAGCACCCGGTAGACCAGGTTCGGGCGATCGACATGGCCGACCAGGCGCAGCGGATTGCGCAGCCCCAGCTGGGCGCAGATGTCGTCCTGCACCAAGGGGGTCGCGGTGGCGGTCAGACCCATGCGTGCCGCCGACGGAGCCTGGTCGAGCACGGCGCGCAATTGGCGGTATTCCGGGCGGAAATCATGCCCCCAATGCGAGACGCAATGCGCCTCGTCGACCGCCGAGAGCACCAGCCTGCTGGCGATCGCCGGGATGAGATCGCCGATCACCAGGCGTTCGGGACTGGCATAGAGCAGGTCCAGGGTGCCGGAGGCCAGCTGATCGCGCGTCCGCCGCCGATCGGCCTCGCCCACCTGTGTATGCAGGGCGCTGGCCTGGAGACCCGCCTCGCGCGCGGCAGCGACCTGGTCGTCCATCAGCGCGATCAGCGGCGAGACCACCAGCACCAGGCCCGCGCCGCAGGCCGCGGGGATCTGGTAGCACAGGCTCTTGCCGCCGCCAGTGGGCAGGACGATCAGGCAGTCCCGGCCCGCCAGGGCAGCGGCCACCGCCTCGCCCTGCAGCGGGCGGAAGGTGTCATAGCCCCAGCCCTTCTTCAGCGCCGCCAGGGGCGTGACTCCGGCGCTGCGCGTCGGCGTCCTGCCCTGGCGCAGATCCGCGAGGGAGCGCAGGGGCGTCAGGCCGTCGAGATCGGGGAGCTCCTCGACCAGGTCGTCGCCGCCGTCAACGGGATCGGGCGGGACGGGGCTGGCAGATGCAGCGGGCATGCGCGCACCTTGCGGATCGTCAGCGGGAAGTCCATCACCGCGGCAGCAGCGGGCTCGCTGCCGCATGCGCGGTTGCCAGTCGACGCCCTGCCACGCTCATCCGCGTCAGCCATCATCAGCTGAGGATGGCGCCCTGGGCCGGCGAGCACGACCGACGGGTGGTTTCGGGATCGGGCGAGAAGCCGCCGGTGCTCGAGGCCAGCCAGCGGGCGATGAGGTAGGCGATCACCAGCAGGCCGACGATGGCGAGCGCGAGCAGCGCCCGCTTCTTGAGCCGGCGACGGCTGCGGTGCCTGCTGCGATGACGCGTCTCCGGCATGGGGGAGGCAGTATGGCACCCTCCCCGCCCTTGTCATCACGCTCACCGGGGGATGCGGCAGATCCGCTTCATCCGGCTAGACGCTAACGGGTTGCGGAATCGATCAGGGCCAAGAGCGCGAGCGCCGCTGCGCCCTCCGCCCGCCTCCTGCTGCTCCCCAGCCCGGTGGCGCTCACGCTGGCGATCGCGGCGGTGGCGCGGAATTCGGGCTCATGATCGCTGCCACCGGAGCGCGCGCAGGTGTAGGATGGCAGGACCTTATGGTGCGCGAGGCACCAGGCCTGCAGGCGCATGCGGCCATCCTCGTTGGCCACCGCGGGATCGTCGATGCGTGAGGCGAACAGGCGATCGACGGCACCGCACAGGCGGTCCCAGCCGCCATCGAGGTAGATCGCGCACAGCACGCTCTCCATCAGGTTCGCCTTCACCGAATCCGGCCATGGCTCCAGCATCTGCTGTCCGACATGGCAGTAGGGCAGGATGCCGGTGTCCTCGATCGCCCGCGCCAGGGTGGTTCGGCTGGCGAGGGAGGCCTTCAGGCGCGAGAGGTAGCCCTCATCGGCATCGGGGAAGCGCCGAAAGAGATTCAGGCACAAGGCGCCCCCGAGCAGGGCGTCGCCGAGGAACTCCATGCGCTCATTGGCCTCTCGTCGTTTGAGCGCCGGCGTAGCCTGGGCACCGCAACGGCTGGCGTGGGTGCAGGCCTGGCGCAGCAGCGCCTCATCGGCCATGGCATGACCGAGCACGCGAGCGATGAGGGCGATCAGGGACTCGGCTGGTTCCGGCATGGCCCTGGAAAATAGTCCACGGTTCACGATAAGGAAGCTCGTGACTACCGCCCACCTCCAGACCTGCCGCGCCTGCGCCCACGAATTCCGCGTTCCCGACAGCCTGGTCGGCAAGCGCGTCGCCTGTCCGCACTGCCGGCGTCCAATCGACATCCGCGCCGAAACCGGTTCGGATGACAAGCTGGTCGGCAAGGAGCTGGGCGGCTGCCGCCTGGTCCGGCGCCTCGGAGCCGGGGCGATCGGGGTGGTCTATGAAGCCGAGCAGCTGTCGATCGGCAGGCGGGTCGCGATCAAGATGCTCTCGAGCAAGGCGGCAGGCGATCCCCGGGTGGTGCAGCGCTTCCAGCGCGAATCCAAGCTCTGCGCCCAGATGCAGCATCCCAACGTGGTGAGCGTCTACGATTGCGGCTTCGAGCGCGGCGTGCACTACCTGGTGATGGAGTATGTCGAGGGCCAGACCCTGGCCGGCATGCTCGACGAGGCCGAGCGGCTGCAGTGGGCGAAGTCCGCACGCCTCATCCTGCAGGTCGCCCGGGGCCTTGAGCATGCCCACGGCATGGGCATCATCCATCGCGACATCAAGCCCGCCAACATCCTGGTCGGCAGCGATGGCACGGCCAAGCTGGCCGACCTCGGGCTGGCCAAGCAGCTGGAGGACGAGGGCGCGGGCGGGGGAGGGGAAAGCCCGCTCGGTCTGACCATGCAGGGCGTGGCGCTCGGATCGCCCGCCTACATGCCACCGGAGCAGATCCGCAGCGCCAAGGACGTCACCCCGGTCTCCGACCTCTACGCGCTCGGCGCGAGCTTCTATCAGCTGGTCACCGGCGTGCTGCCATTCGAAGGCAAATCCGCCCCCGAGGTGATGACCAAGGTCCTGCGCGAGGAGGCCAAGCCGATCAACAGCATCGCGCCAGAGGTGCCGCCCGCGATCGTCGCCTTCATCACCCGCACCCTGGCGAAGGACCCGGCACACCGGCCGCAGAGCGCCAGCGCCTTCATCGTCGAGCTCGAGGATGCCTTCAACAACCCCGACCGGGTGCCGCAGAGCAGCCAGCGTCCCTCCGGGCCGTCTGCCGGGCCGTCCGCCGGGTCGTCGAAGCCGACGCCACGCGCACGGTCGATGAGCCGCCCCGATCATCCGGCAGCCGCCGTACAGGCGACCTCGACCTCGCGACTGGTCCTGATCGTCGTCCTCATCGCGCTGGCCATCATCGCCGGCGTCTGGTCCTTCCTGCACTGGCTGCACTGACCAGGCGTCCAGCCCTGATGGAATCCGGCATTGGCCGGCACCCCCCCCCTGCTACACATCGGGGGTGCTCTGCGACTTCCACCTCCATACCCACCAGAGCGATGGCATCATCCCGCCGACCACGCTGCTGGGGCTGGTGCGCCGGGCTGGCGTCGACTTCTTCGCCGTCACCGATCACGACACCCTCGCGGGCTATGCCGCCTTGCGCGGGAGCCTGGGCCTGGTCGCCGGAGTCGAGCTCACCTCCGGCCTGGCGGGACGCGAGATCCATCTGGTCGCCCTGGGCATCGATCCGGACCATGCGCCCTTCACCACCCTGCTCGCCGATATCCGCGCCATCCGCCTCGAGCGCCTCGCGGTACTGACCGCGCGCCTGCCCCCTGCGGTCGGCCGCGGGCTGAACCTCAAGGCGATCTGCACCAACCCGGAATTCGCCCACGTCTCGGCCTTCGGCCGCCTGCATCTGGCGAAGATGCTGGTCAAGCTCGGGGGGGTGGCGTCGATCCATGCCGCCTTCGCCGACCATCTGGGCGATGACTATACCGTCGATGCCGGGCTGCCGGCCTACCCGCATCCCACCATCTGCTGCGCCGCCATCCACGCGGCCGGCGGGGTGGCCATCCTCGCCCATCCGGGGATCTACGGCACGGTGGAGCGGGCAGCCGAGCTGATCGAGCTTGGCTGCGATGGCCTGGAGATCAGCCACCCCAACCTCGACCCGGAACTCGCCAGCAAGCTCAGCGGCCTGGCCGAGAGCCGGGGCCTGCTCGCCAGTTCGGGCAGCGACCTGCATTTCCCCGGGGCGCGCAAGCCCGGGGCCTGGAGCCTGCCGGATGCGCGCGTGCTGCCCCTGCTCCAGCGCCTCGGGCTGATGGACTGAGCGTCCGACCGGCGAGCGCGTGCCTGCCGGGGTCGCACCCGGGCCTGCAACCTACCCCCTCCTCCTGCACGCGCGCCCCTGGCGAGCGGCCTGCCGGGATAGCATGGTTGTTTTCCCGCGCTGAGTCTTAACGTCCGCGCTCCACCCATCCCCTGCGAGCGAGGATCTCCCATGTACATCGAAGACGTCAAGGCACGCCAAATCATCGACAGCCGCGGCAATCCGACCATCGAAGTCGATGTGACCCTGGATGATGGCAGCATCGGCCGGGCGGCGGTCCCGTCCGGCGCCTCCACCGGCGCCTACGAGGCCTGCGAGCTGCGCGATGGGGACAAGGCGCTCTACCTCGGCAAGGGCGTGCTCAAGGCGGTGGCCAACGTCAACGAGCAGATCGGCCCCGAGCTGGTCGGCCTCGATCCCAGCGCCCAGCGCGCGATCGATGCCCAGATGATCGAGATGGATGGCACCGAGAACAAATCCAAGCTCGGCGCCAACGCCATCCTCGGCGTCTCGCTGGCGGTCGCCAAGGCGGCGGCGCTTGCCCATGGCCTGCCCCTCTACCGCTACATCGGCGGCAC
>PLEW01000041.1 GCA_003136555.1 Planctomycetota bacterium
CGCTCGCCAGCGGCGACCCGGAGGCGCTGCGCGCGACTGCGACCAGGCTCAAGCGCGCCAAGGCCGCCTCCCAGCCGCTCGCCCTCGCCAGCGCCGGGTGCGTGTTCAAGAATCCCAGCCCGGAAATGCCGGCCGGCAAGCTCATCGACCAGCTCGGCTTGAAGGGCGAACGCTGCGGCGGCGCCAGCGTCAGCCCNNGCGAGCGGCAGGTGCGGCTCGATCTCGAGGTCGAGACCTGGAACTGCCCCAGCGAGCTGCATGCCCATCCGCAGGATCTGGTGGAGGCGCACGCGTGAACCTGAGCATCGACATCATCATGGGCGGTCCCGGCCGCGAAGCCGCAGTCAGCCGGCGCTCCGGCGCCGCGGTCGCCGCTGCGCTCACGCGGCTCGGACACGATGTGCAGCTGATCGACCTCAAGGCCGAGCTGGAGATCGCCAGCCTGCGCGCCGGCACGCTGGTGTTCAACCTCGTGCATGGCACCTACGGCGAGGATGGCCGCCTGCAGGCGGTGCTCGAGGCCGCCGGCCGGACCTACGTCGGGTCGGATGCGGTGGCCAGCCGCCTGTGCATGGACAAGGCCGCCACCAAGGCGCGCCTGGTGCAGGCCGGCCTGCGCGTGCCCTGGGGCGTGCGCCTGGATCTGACCCGGCCGTTCTCGCCGCGCGATCTCAAGATCCCGCATCATGCCGGCCTGGTGCTCAAGCCGGCCTGCGATGGCAGCTCGGTCGGGCTGCGGATGGTGGCCAATCCCGGATTCATCCTGCCGGCGATCGAGGAGATCATCCGCGAGCTCGGACCGGTCCCCTACCTGCTCGAGGAGCGGCTCCCGGGACCAGAATTCACCGTGGCGGTGATCGAGGACGAGCAGGGTGCACGCGCGCTGCCGCCGCTGCAGATCAGCGCGGCTGCCGGGGTGTTCGACTACCAGGCCAAATACCACCGCAACGACACCATCGAGGAGCCGGTCGCGGATGCCGCCCTGGCCAAGATCCTCGGCGATATCGGCTGCACCGCGCACCGCGCCTGCGGCTGCAGGGACATCAGCCGCACCGACATCATGGCCACCGCGGATGGCGGCCATGCCGCCCTCGAGGTCAATACCCTGCCAGGCATGACCGATGCCAGCCTGGCGCCCAAGGCCGCCGCCGCCGCCGGCATGTCCTACGATCAGTTCGCCAACCACCTGGTGCAGCGTGCCGCGGCGCGCATGAGCAGAACCCCATGAGCCCAGCAACCGATTCAGCCATCTTCGACGAGGATGTCTCCGCCAGTGAACTGATCGCCGCCGCCGAGCGCAAGCGCCGTGCCGTACGGCCGGATGCGCGCGCCGTCCGGCGCGACCGCCAGCGCAGCGCCACCGCCCTGCCGCGCACCGCGACTGCGGTCAGCGAGGACGAGCCCGGTGACGCCGAGGCGCGCCTGGCATCGGAGGATGGCCAGGACCTGCCAGCGACCCGGCGCCGCCCACGCCGCCGGGCGATGCGCGTCGGAGGCAATGCCGGCGCCTTCCCGGCGCTGGTCGGCGCCAACGCCGATGGCGCCATCCTGGAGGGGCCCGGGACGGTGACGCGCGGCATCCATGCCGGGCTGAACGGGCTGGACTGGACGCGCACGCGCGCCCAGACCCTGGGCCTGTGGGGCATCATCGCCGCAGCGGTGTTGGTGACGGTGGTGGTGCTGAGCTTCTATGCCGGCAGCCAGGCGCCCGAGCCCATGCCGGTGACCGGCATGCGCATCACCTTCCTGCCCGGCCCGCGCCTGAGCGACCAGGAGGTGCTGGGGTGGATCCGCCGCTTCCCCAATGTCGACAAGCTCGCGGAAGGGGCGCCCTGGGTGCTCGACCGCCTCGCCGAGTTCCTGCGCCAGCAGCCGGTGGTCGCCGAGGTGCGCCAGGTCAGCGTCGTCCACCAGCCGTTGGATGCCAAGACCGATCGCCTGCGCCGGGTGCTCGAGCTGGTGATCGGCCTGCGCCAGCCGGTGCTGCCGGTGGTGCTGGCGAGCGGGGAACGCGGCTGGGTCGACGCCGAGGGCTGGCTGCTGCCGGGTTCCCTGCCCGGGCCCGCGGTGCGCCGCCCGGTGCTGCGCGCCATCGAGTGGGGGGGCATCGCCAGCGTGCGCGCCGCCCTGGCGCTGTGGAAGCAGCTCGAGCCCCAGATCGAACCTGGACTGATCACCGACATCAACCTCTACGACGCCCTCGACAGCAACGCCAGCCAGCGCGGCATCGTGCTCTACACCCGCCAGGGCAGCCGGCTGATCTGGGGCCGTCCCGGCGAGGAGCGCTTCGGCGTCAAGGCTGACGACAAGATCCGCGACCTGGTGCGCACCATCCGCTGCCAGGGCGATCTCAGCCGCGTGGCGGCGATCAACGTGCGCTTCCACCAGCCCTTCCTCCTGCTGCGCGATGCGCAGCGCACACCTGCCCTAAGCCCGCGAGAATCACAGCCATGAACGATAATGCCTGGTCCGATGAACTGAACGGCGACAATGGCCGCACCCCGGTGGTGGCGACCGATCATCTTGGCGGCGAACGCTGGCTGGGGCGCATCGCCGGCCTCGCGCTGCGCTTCGGCGGCGTCGGTGCGACGCCGCCGGTCGTCCGTCCGCGAGCGCAGATGCGCGTCGACCCTGCCAACCTGGTGGTGATCGTGCTGGTCTCCAACTGGCATGTCTCTGCGACAGTGGCGGCGCTGCATGCGAGCCACGGCGACAAGGTGGTGGCGCACAAGACCATCGACTGCCTGTGGCCGCAGCTCAGCGATGCCGGCAAGCGCGAGGCGGTCAAGGATGTCGTCCAGCTCGCCTGCGACTCGGCCGGGGTCGAGGCCTACTCGATCTACCTTTCGGTCTCCGACAGCAGCCTGTCATCGCGCCTGGCCTATGGCTGGGCCGATCCGGGCGACGAGATGGTGCTGGGCGAGCACGAATACCATTGGGCGCTCAAGCGTGCGCGCGACCAGGCCACCGGCGCCGACCATGAGCTCATCGACGCCATGCCGGTGCAGTGGACGGTGCGCAGCCGTGCTGGCGAACGCGAAGTCGAGCAGCCGGTGGGAGAACGCGGCAGCCGCCTGACCTGCCAGGCCCTGCTGGTGACCGCCAGGCGCGGCTACCGCGAGGAGCTCGCGGGCCTGGTCCAGGGCCTGGACATCGAACTCGAGGGCATCATCGCCCAGCCGGTAGCGCTCTACCGCGGCATGGCCTCGAGCCTGTCCAAGAAGGGCAGCACCCTGGTGATCGATTGCGGTGCGCGCTGCACCACCTTCCTGGTACGGCGGCGCGAGAGGCTGGTGCATATCGAGACCCATCCCTTCGGCGGCGACGACCTCACCACCGCCCTGGCCGAGCGGCTGGACATCAGCGTGGCCCAGGCCGAGGACCTCAAGCGTGACCTCGACATCAGCACCCCGGCGCGCCCGGAGGCCAACCTGGTCGGCCAGCAGTTCATCTGGGGCGATGTGCGCGAGCGCCACCGCCTGGTCGGCCCGGCGGCGCTCCTGTGCGCTGAACTGATGGGGAGCTTCTTCCGCGCACGCGCGCAGGAGCTGCGCGAGAACGGCTACCTCGGCCAGCAGGGCCAGGTCCATCTGGTCGGGCGCGCCAGCTCGCTCGGCGGCCTGGCGATGTTCCTCAAGGACGTCCTCGACCTCCCGGTGGTCCTCGGGACCGGGCAGAAGAACCGCGATCCGAGCGCCGAGCTCGCCGACATCCTGGTCTCCGGCCTGGTGTGCACCGCCGCCGATCTCAGGCGCAGGCGCATCGCCGGCCAGGAGTCCCGCCTGCGCAAGACCGCCAGCGGGGTATGGAGCTGGCTGGTCAAGCCGATGGCCTGATCCGGGTGGAGGGGCAGGACAGGCGGGCCAGGGTGGCCTGCCGGTAGCCTCGCGCGGCGGATCGCCTAGGCTCGCGCCACCACAGGAGGAGATGGCCATGCCACGTCTGCGCGCCTGCCGAACCACGTTCATCTGGTGCCTCGCCGCGATGGCGGCGGCAGCAGAGGGGGTGCACCATCCCCAGGCGATCATCAGCACCAGCCTGGGTGCGATCACAGTCGAGCTGTTCGACGACGAGGCGCCCAAGACGGTGGCCAACTTCATCGACCTCGCCGAGGGCCGCAAGCCCTTCACCGATGCGAAAACCGGCATGCAGGTGAGCCGTCCCTTCTACGATGGCCTGGTCTTCCATCGCGTGATCCCGCACTTCATGATCCAGGGCGGCGATCCGCTCGGAACCGGCAGCGGCGGACCGGGCTACACCTTCAAGGACGAGATCAACGCCCACGCCCTGGGCCTCGACCTGGAGAAGGCGCTGGTGGGGGAGAACCTCAACGACAAGTGCGCCTACATGGTCAACGACTTCATGCGCGTCGAGATCCAGCCGAAGATGAAGGCCCATGGCATCACCGACCAGACGCCGGGCGACGAACGGCAGAAGGCCGGCGTCAAGGTGCTCGAGGAGATCAAGGATGTGACGCTCGAGCAGTTCTACCATGATCTCGGCTACACCTACGACGACACCCTGCCGGGGGCGCACAAGCCGGTGCGCGGCAGCCTGGCGATGGCGAATTCCGGGCCCAACACCAATGGCTCGCAGTTCTTCATCAATCTCGGCGACACCCCGCATCTTGCCGGCAAGCACACGGTCTTCGGCATGGTGATCGGCGGGATGGATGTGGTGGACACCATCGGCGGGGTGAAGACCGGCGAGGGCGATCGGCCGAATGTGCCGGTGGTGATCACGTCCATCCGCCTGGTGGCTGCACCGCCGAAGCCCTGAGTGCGGCCTCGCCAGGAGCGCCGACTCGCCTCGAACGCAACCAGCCGCAGGGCTAATCGTGCCAGTCGCCTGGCCTGATCACCTTCTTGATCATATCCACCAGCTCGTCGGTGGTGGGCGAGGTCTGGGCGGTCTCCACCGGCGGGATGAGTTTGGCGCCGCCGCCGGCGGTGCCGCTGGGTGCATTCATGGCCAGTTCCGGTCCCGGGAAGTCGCGCAGCACCAGCACCAGGTCGCTGACATCGTACATGCGCGTCACGCTCTGGCCGTCGATCGGCTTGTCCGAGAGGAAGATCGCGCCGTGCTCGTAGCCGATGTGGATGCCACCGAGGGTCTTGATCCAGGTCAGCACGTTGCCCAGCGTCATGTCGCTGGCCTTGAGGGTGATGGTGGCGCCGCTGGCAGTGACAGCCGGTGCGACAACGATGTTGGCGCCGGTGATCTGGCGCAGGAAATCGGCCACCTGGTCGATCGGCGTCTCCTTGAAGTCGACGGTCACCTTCTGCGTCAGCCGGGCGGTCAGCCGGGCATCGCCCTGCGAGCCGCCCGGGGCGGTCACCAGCAGGGTGTTGCCCCAGCGGGAGATCGACAGCTGTCCGGCGTCGCTGTCGGCAGGGGCGGTGGCGGCGGCCAGGCCGCTCCACAGGACGGGCAGGGCGAGCAGCACGGGGATGAGTGGCTGGCGCATGACGGGCCTCCTGCAGATGACATCCATCATGCAGCACGGGAGTGGACGAGGGAAGCGGCAATGCCGAGCTGACAGGGCGTGCGTGAGGCACCAGGAGCCGGCCGAGGGGGGCGGCGCCCCCGCGCTCACCCCTTGGCAAGCGCCGCGGCGAGGACCTCCTGGGCGTGGCCACGCACCTTCACCGCACGCCATTCCCTGAGCACGGTGCCATCGGCGCCGACCAGGAAGGTGCTGCGCACGATGCCCATGTATTCGCGTCCGTAGTTGGTCTTCTTGGCCCACACCCCGAGCTTGCCCGCCAGTTCATGCTGCTCGTCCGCCAGCAGGACGAAGGGCAGTGCGTGCTTGGCGGCGAAGGACAGGTGGCGCTTGATGCTGTCGGGGCTGACCCCCAGCACCAGCACGTCGGCGGTGCCCAGGATGGCGATCTGATCGCGGAAATCGCATGCTTCCTGGGTGCAGCCGGGGGTGTCGTCCTTGGGGTAGAAATAGAGGACGTAGGCCCGCCCCTTGAGGCCCTTGGCGCTGTAGGTCTCGCCGTCCGAGCCGGGCAGTGAGAAGGCGGGGATCTTGGCCATGGCGGCTCCTGGTCGCGACATGCTCGCGCCCGCTCCCGGCGCGGGAATCCCCAGGCGGTCGGGCATTGCACAGTGCACCCCCCACCTCTCCGCTTGCCGGCTCGGCGGCTGCACCACCATGGGGGCTGGAGGCCACATGCTCACCAGCAGCTTCATCTTCGCCAAGGGCATGACCGATGATGTCGAGCGTGCGCTGTGGGGACGCGGCCTGACCAGCTGGGAGCTGCTCCGCCGCCATCCCGGCGAGGCCCACGAGGTCATGGGTCCGGCACGCGCGGTCAAGCTGGTGGAGGCGGTCGGCGAAGCGGAGCAGGCGCGCCAGCGCGGCGAATCGGCCTGGTTCAAGGCCAATTGGCCGGAGCGCGAGCTGTGGCGCCTGTGGCGCGGATGGTGCTCGGAGCATGAGATCGCCCTGGTCGACATCGAGACCACCGGACTGACCCCCGGCTATGATCAGATCACCGTCATCGGCCTGGCCGATGCGTCCAGTGCCCGGGTGTTCGTCGCCGGGCGTCCCCAGGCCGGCGATGAGCTGTTGGAGCGCTTCCGCGAGGTCATCAAGGGCTACCGGCTGGTGGTGACCTTCAACGGCCAGAACTTCGACATCCCCTTCATCGAGAAGCAGTTCCGCGAGGCGAATTTCCACTTTGAGATTCCCCATCTCGATCTGCTCTGGCCGGCGCGTTCGCTCGGGCTCAACGGCGGGTTGAAGGACATGGAGAAGCAGATCGGCATCGAACGACCGAGCGACATCAAGGAGATGCGCGGCATCGAGGCGATCCAGCTGTGGGGGGCCTGGAAGGCCGGCGACCAGGCGGCCTACAAGCGCCTGACGACCTACTGCAAGGCGGACTGCGTCAACCTCAAGGACTTCGCCGAGCATGTCTACCGGCGCAAGTGGGAGAAGACCTTCACGCCTTTCGCCAAGGAGGTCGACTTCGATCGCATCAAGGGCCAGCAGCTGACCATCTTCTAGGGGCGCTCGCCAGGAAGCTCCCGCGGCGCCCCGGCAGCGCGCGCGCCCCGATGGAAATGCCTGGATTCCCCGCAATACCGCCGCTGCTGGTGACTCACGCCGCAAACTGCTGTTGATACCGGGACAGCGACGTCTTGAAACGCATGCTGCCACACCATTATCACACATGATGATGGTGGAAGCTCTAGACGGCCTGGGAGCGGCACGGACCTGGACGGTCGGCGTGCAGGCCACGATCGCGGTGCATCGGCCGGCGGCCCTGATGGGGATCATCAATGCCACCCCGGACAGCTTCTCCGATGGCGGCCTCTTCAGCGATGCCGGCGGCGCGGCCGATGCCGGCGAACGCATGGCCTCAGCCGGCGCCACCTGGCTTGACATCGGCGGCGAGAGCTCGCGCCCGGGGGCGGCGCCGGTCAGCGAGGCGCTGGAGCTCGCCCGCGTGCTGCCGGTCATCCGTGCCCTGCGCGAGCGCGGAGTCACCCTGCCGGTGAGCATCGACACCAGCAAGGCCGCCGTCGCCCGCGCTGCGCTCGATGCCGGGGCGACTGCCATCAACGACATCAGCGCCGGTGCCGATCCCGGGATGTTCGCTCTGGCGGCCGAGCGCGGCTGCCCGCTCATCCTCATGCACATGCAGGGACTGCCGCCGAGCATGCAGCACAGCCCGCGCTACCGCGATGTGGTCGAGGAGGTCGGCAGCTACCTCGCGGGCCGCATCAGGGCCGCCCGCGCACAGGGGGTCGCGGAGCGTGCGCTGCTGGTCGATCCCGGCATCGGCTTCGGCAAGCGGTACGAGCACAACCTGGCCCTGCTGCAGGCCCTGCCGGAACTCGAGGAGCGTCTCGATCGGCCGCTGGTGGTGGGCGTCAGCCGCAAGTCGCTGATCGGACAGCTGGCCTGCGCGCCCGGCGTATCGCCGCTGGAGCCCGGTCGGCGCGATGCCGCCAGCCACATCCTGCATGCGCTCCTGGCAGGGTCATGCGCCCTGCTGCGCGTCCATGATGTCGCCGGCGCGGCCTCGGCCCTGGCGATGGCGGGCGCATTGCGTGCCGCGGTGCGGGGGCGCCATGCAACTTGAATGGGCCGACGTCATCTATTACCTGCGCTCCGGCCTCGAGATCCTGATCATCTTCGTGGTCATCTACAACCTCCTGCTCGCCTTGGAGCGCATCAGCGCCGGCGGCAAGCTCAAGGGGCTGTCGCTGACCCTGGCGCTGGTGGTGATCGCCTGGATGGTGGCGCGCTTCGCCCAGCTGAACGCCATCACCTGGCTGCTGCAGGCAGGCATCGGCGTCAGCGCCATCGTCATGGCGGTGGTGTTTCAGCCCGAGCTGCGCCGCCTGTTCACCAGGCTCGGCGGCTTCTTCCCCAACCAGGATCTTAGCGGCAACCAGGCGATCGTCGGGCATCTCATCGATGCCTTGGCGTACATGTCCTCCCGGCACATCGGCTGCCTGATCGTCTTCGAGCGCAGCGACCGCCTCGATGACTACGTGAATTCCAGCCCCCTCGACTGCGAGATCACCACCAAGTCGGTGACCACCATCTTCTGGAAGGATTCGCCGCTCCACGACGGCGCGCTGATCATCCGCAATGGCCGCATCGCCGCTGCCGGGGTCATCCTGCCGTTGACCAACAACATCGAGTACAAGCAGCTCTCCGGCACCAGGCACCGGGCCGGCATCGGCATCAGCGAGGATACCGACGCCCTGGTATTGATGGTCTCGGAGGAGAGCGGCCAGATCAGCATGGCCGATCGCGGCAAGATCAACCGCGGCTTGTCGCACCAGGACATCGAGATCATCCTCACGCGCGAATTCCGGGGCGGCGGACGGCGCAGCGAGAAGATCGATCCGGAGCGCACGTGATCGGCGGCGCGCGCATGCAGGCGACCGGCAGTGGCGCGCGCGCGGCGTCCGCGCAGCCACGCTGTCGCCGGTCCTGGTCGCCAGCGCTGGATCTGCCGCGGACAGGCCGGGGGTGGCGATGATCAAGCTCCTGACCGCGCATTGGGAGCTCAAGCTGGTGGCGCTGGTGATCGCCATCGCGCTGTGGCTGTACACCAACGGCCAGGTGCTGCATGAGCGCACCCTGGTCGTCCGTCTGCCCGACAGCGCCGTGCATTCCCTGCCCGACGGCTACCGCATCACCGACATCCAGCCGGCGGCGCGCGAGTTCTCGGTCAAGATCTCCTTGCCGGAGAACATGCTCCACAGCCTGACTGCCGATGCGGTGGTGCCGCGGCTGGTTATCAGCGCCGATGCGCTGAGCAGCGGCATGCAGACCTTCCCCATCACCAACCGCATCCTCGGACTGGATGACGACATCCGCATCGTCCGCGTCGATCCGGAATCGGTGCAGAGCATCCGTGTGCTGTTCGCCGCCGTCACCGCTGATTACCTGCCGGTGGCGTCTCCGCGCCTGATCGGAGTCCCCCAGGGCCTGGAGGCGACGGTGGTGCTCGATCAGACGCGCGTGCGCGTCAGCAGCACGCGCGCCGAGATCGACCATCTGCGGCAGAGCGAGCAGAAGCTCGCACCCGAGCCGATCGTCTTCGACGATCTGGACCCGCTGCTGCCCCAGGTGCGGCAGGAACGGCTCAAGCTCACCATCCGCAATCCCAAGCTGACGGTGCTCGACCAGGTGACCGCGACCATCCTGTTCAGGCCGGTGACGACCACCCGTACGGTGGTCAGCCTGCCGGTCCATGTGCTGGCCCTGCACGAGGTGTTCTCCCGCTATCAGATCGACCTCAGTCAGCCCGTCGTCTCGGTCACCGTGCACGGGCCGGAGAACCTGCTGCATGCCTTGCATCCGGACACCGATCTGATCGCCTATGTCAACCTCAGCCAGCTGCCGCAACCCGGGATCCCGGTCGATGTCCCGGTCACGGTCATCGCTCCCCCCCAGATCAGCAGCGATGCGGTGACCATCCGCGTGACCATATCCATGCTGCAACAACCTGCCGCACCGGTCCTTACATCGCCAACCCCAACCTCAACCCCAGCCGCCAACGCGCGTGATGGCAGATCTCGATGAGAACGCTGCCGTCGGACCCCCCCCGCCGCTGGTAGGACAGACAATCCGGATCAAACGACCCGGCGTGGACCTTCGTAGATGAAGTGAGGCGACCGTCCACCACGCGGCCCGGCCGCCGAACCGTCACATACCCCATCCCAGATCTTCCAACCACCCAACCACCCAACCATCCGAGGATTGCGATCATGAAAACCCTGCTCTGTCTCCTGTGCATGATGCTGGCCTCCGCTGTGTCCGCAGCGGAGCATGATTTTGCCGACATCTCGCAGCAGGATCTGACCGCTGCCATCGCCGCCAAGACGGTGATCGTCATCGACGTCAACGGCACCGATTCCTTCAAGGACGGGCACATCCCCACGGCGATCGATTTCGAGGCCAAGGCCAGCCATCTCGCCGACAACCTACCGAGCGACAAGCACGCCCTGATCGTGGCCTACTGCGGCAGTCCGGAATGCCCGGCCTGGAAGCAGGCGGCCTCGGCAGTGGCGGCCCTCGGTTACACCAACGTCAAGCACTTCGTCGGCGGCATCAGCGGCTGGGAGAAGAGCGGCGCCCCGGTCGAGAAGTAGCGCGCCCGGCGGCATCCTGCGGATGACGCGGCATCTCCGTCGGCGCGCCGCAGTACTCGCGCTGCGTCGATGGAGCCAACGGACAGACGAGCAACCCCACGGACTGCCGTGGGGTTGCTCGCTGTCATGCAGGCGGGGGGTGATCGTCTGACTCGCCGGCCGGCATCCGCACGCGCAGCTGCAGCGGACCCGCCAGCGTTTCAGGCATCGGAGGGCTTGGGCCCATGTGGCTGTATCTCCACCCAGCCGACACCGAACAGCGGCTGCATCCCGCTGCGCGGGGGGCTGGATGCCGGCGGCACGATCAGCGGCACCGGCGGCGGCTCGTCATCCGGCAGGATCAGGCTTGCGGGGATGATGAGTGGCTCGATCGGCTGGATATCCATTTCCTGCAGCTCGACCGGTTCGAGCAGCACAGGCTCGAGGTCGATCTCCTCGGGCGGGATCTCCAGCAGGTCAATGACCAGCGGCTTGCGGGCTGCTCGCAGCCGCAGGGCGATCATGTCCGAGCCCTCATAGACCGCCCGATTGACAGGTTTGCGCGTGGTCACGGCATCCTCACCGAGGCGGGGCAGCATCTGGACTGTGGCTCGCTGTCCAGTCATCCTGCGTCCTGGCCTACCAGCGGTCGGTGCAGGAGGCGGAGAATAGCCTGCCGGATCTGCTCGGCAAACTCCGGCCGCCAAAGGCCTTGGAGCGTGTGTTAGGCGCCAGAGTGTGCGCTCTGGGAAATCACTAGGGTTCGGGTGAGTGATAGGCACAACGCAGCGCCAACATGGCGAGTTAGGGGGGCATCATGGCTCAGGCTGATACCGTCCGCTTCATCTGTTCGTCCTGTGGCTACCGAGCGCGCATCCCCGCCGGCTTCAGCGGCAAGGTGATCCTCTGCCCAGGCTGCCAGAAGATGCAGATCGCCAGTCCTGACGACGGCGCCGCCACCGGCGGCACGGTCAGCGTCTCCAAGGTCACGACCGCCTCCGAGGGTTCCACCGGGCAGGTGAGCGTGGTCGACGCCCAGGGCAAGATCCGCTTCACCTGCGCCAAATGCGGGTTCCAGGCCAAGCTGGCGTCGAGCTATGCCGGCAAGGCGATCTCCTGCCCCAAATGCCAGGCTCCCCAGCTGATCCCGCCCGTGGGTGAGGCGCACCTTGCCGCGGGGGATGCGGCACTCCCCGCGGAAGCACCTGCAGCCGCCCCGTCCCGCCCGTCCGCGGTGGTGAAGGCGCCGAGCGAGCTGGCCGAGGAGCCGGGCATCACGGTCGAGGAGACGACGCCCTTCGAGGCGCGCGACCAGGAAGCCGGGGCGGCCGCCCCCGCCCNNTGCCGCACCGCCGGCGGCATCGACGGATGCACCCGCCGCCGGCGCGCCGTCAAGCCCCTCCGTGCCGGCCGTCAAGCCGAAGCGCAGCAGCGCCCCCAAGGCCCCTGCCGGTCCCCCGAAGGGGGTCGTGCGGCGGGGCGGCCGCGCGGGAGCCGCCTTAGCTGCCGAGGAGGAGGCCAGCGCCATCGCCGAGGAGGAGGCCGCGTTGGACGCCGAGGAGGAGGCACAGGCCAAGTCCAAGGAGCTGCCTGCTTTCCTCAAGCCCTACGAGTCGCAGATCGAGCGCCTGCGCCAGCCCAAGGTGCTGGTGATCGCGGGCGTCTGCCTGCTGGCACTTGTGCTCGAGATCTCCCTGGTGGTCGCTTGGCGCTCGGCTGCCGGCGCGCTGGCGGAGCTGCGTCCCAAGTTCGACAAGGCGGTGAAGGATCTCGAGACCAGCACCGACAAGCTCACCCATGCCCAATTCGATCTCAGCGTCCAGTCCTCCAAGGTGAAGGAGTCGGCCGACAAGGTGCAGCTGATCCAGGGCTCGCTGGCAGAGAGCCAGAAGGAGACCGAGGACGAGAAGGCCAAGGCCAAGCAGGCCGAGAGCGATCACCAGAAGGAGTACGATTTGCGCAAGGCGGTCGAGAACAAGCTGGATGCCACCCTCGACAAGCTGAGCAAGGCGGTGCAGGCGCGCGACGAGGATTACAAGAAGCGCGTCGAGGCCGAGAAGGCTCGCGACGAGGAATCGCGGCTGCGCAAGGAGCTGAAGGACAAGCTCGACGAGCTGGCCAAGGCGCCCAAATGATGCGGCGACCCGGAGCCTCGTCATACACCGAGTCCGATGCCGCATGCCGGTGACCGCCGAGCGGGTGGGACGCACTGCCTTTTGCTCGGGGCATGGTAGCATCTCTCCGGGAGCATGCTGATGAAACCATGGCCGATCCTCCTCATGGCCTGCGCTACCGCAGGCGCTGACGCCGGGGGCCGTCCGCCGATCTACATCGCCGTCGGCCTGGACTACCTTGACCAGGAGAGCCGGACCCTCACCGGCGATCGTGCGCCGCATCTCGCCCTCGGCTGGAGCGACAACACCCCGGCGCTGTTCGGCATCCCGTCGATCGATCTGGATTGGGGGCATGCAGCTGGCAACGGCAACAGCATCGACACCATCGGCCTGTGCTATTGCGAACGCGCGCAGCTGACTAGCACGCTCTACTTCGGCCTCGGCATCGGCACCTTCTACAACCGCGTCAAGCTCACCGATCCCTACGGGGCGACCAGCGTCAGCGATGGCTTGCGCCCCGGCGGTCGCGCCATGCTGGGGTACCTGCTCAGCAGCACCATCTTCATCGAGGGTACCTACTTCTACTCCGGCACCGTAGCCGGCGTGAACACCAATGCGGTGGCGGTCTGCCTCGGCCTGTGGTTCTGAGGACGCGTCTGCCACCGGGTTCGCCTGCTTGTCCGCTGTGCGCATGCATCTATACACAATGCTGGCGAGGGCGAGCGCACCCGGTCAGGATGCTGCTCCCGCGCGTCCCTCCACTGGACGCGGAGCGCCGCCACGCGCAACCACCGCCAGGCGCGCAGGAGCCCAGGAGCAGCCATGGTCCAACCGCAGGGCTTCGAGCAGCGCGATGAGCAGTCCGATCGCGCGTTGCGGCCCAAGCGGCTGGCCGAGTTCACCGGGCAGCTCGCCGTCACCCGCAACCTCAGCCTGGCGATAGCAGCCGCCACCCAGCGCAAGGAGCAGCTCGACCATGTCCTGCTCTCCGGTCCGCCCGGCCTCGGCAAGACCACCCTCGCGCACATCATGGCCGCCGAGATGGGCGCCGAGATCCGCGACACCTCGGGGCCGCTGATCGACAAGCCCGGCGATCTGGCCGGCATCCTCTCGAGCCTGCGTCCCGGTTCGGTGCTGTTCATCGACGAGATCCACAGCCTCAAGCGCGTGGTCGAGGAGTACCTCTACTCGGCGATGGAGGACTTCCGCATCACCATCCAGCTGGGCGAGGGTGCGACGACCCAGACCCTGACCCTGACCTTGCCGCCATTCACCCTGGTGGGAGCGACCACGCGCGAGGGCCAGCTCACCGCGCCGTTCCGTTCCCGCTTCGCCATCCGCGAGCGTCTCGACCTCTATTCGGTCGATGAGCTGCAGCGCATCCTCGCCCGCTCGGCGACCCTGCTGGGCGTCGATGCCGATGCCGAGGGGCTGAGCATGCTGGCCCGGCGCAGCCGTGGCACCGCCCGCTATGCCAACAACCACCTGCGCCGGGTGCGCGACCTCGCCCAGGTGCGCTATGGCAATCGCATCACCCACGAGGTGGCCGACGAGGGCTTGGCCATGCTCGGCATCGATGCGGCCGGGCTGACCGAGCTGGACCGCCGCATCCTCAGCTGCCTGGCCCAGCATCGCCGGCCGGTCGGGCTGAAGACGGTGGCGGTCACCATCGGCGAGGATGAGGCGACCATCGAGGACATCTACGAGCCGTTCCTGATCCAGAGCGGCTACCTGATCAAGACCCCGACCGGACGGGTGGTCACGGTGCGGGCCTACCAGCATCTCGGTCTGGCGCCTCCCGCCGGTCTAGGTGGGGACGGGCAGCAGCTCCTGCTTTAGCCGCGCAGGGGTGGATGGGTTTGGCAAGCCATGTGCTTGAGATGCTGGCGCCAGCAGGGCGGCGGGCCCTGGTGTGGCGGAATGCGTCAGGACGTCGGCGCTCGCGACAAGGGGGAGACATGGCAGGCGAGGAGGCAGTCAAGCGGACCCCGGGCATGGGCACCCTGATCAACGCGCTCTCGGCCGAGAGCACGATGGACCGGCGCCCGGTGAAGGCATACCCTCTGGTCGGCCTGCCCCGCCCGCGGCCATTCGCGCGCCTGCTGGCGGTGGTGGCGGTGGTGCTGATCGCATCCCTAGCCGGCCTGATGCTGCTGCTGGCCCATGTCGTCACCCGCCTGCTAGCCGACATCGCCAGCCACGAGAAGCAGGCGGCCGTTGCGGTGGCGCAGACCCTGCCCCCCAGTGAGCGCCTGGTCGATGATGCCGCCTTCCAGGCCAGCCTCGCCGAGCATCCCGGCGAGGCGACCCAGCTTTATGTGGCACGCGCCCGCGGACTCTCGGCGGTCGGCCGCTACGATGCCGCGGCGGCAAGCTTCGCCCAAGCGCGCCAGCTGGCGATCAATGGCCTGCCAGCGGGTGATCTGATCGCCGAGGCGGATGCGCTGGCGCATGCCGCCCGCTACCAGGAGGCGATGCGCGAGCTGCTGCGGTTGGACTTCGCCAGCATGGACAACGAGGTGCGCGCCCAGGCGGTGGAACTGATAGGCCGGTGCCATCTGGCCGAAGAGGCCGAGGGCCACCGGTCGACCCGCGTCGAACCGACCATCCAGCGCTAGCGCCCCCTTCCGCTGCATGCGCGCCGAATGCTCCAGGACGGCCGACCGCACAGCTCCGCCACCCCGCAGTTATCCATGGACTGGCGTCCTGACCGGCACATCCTGCCAGCGGCCCGCCTGGGCGCTGCAGCTGCATCCGTCCAGCGGGTCATCCACGGGGATCAGGGCACTGGGGTATGGACGACGGCTGCGTGACGGCCGCCTCGTCGGCACGCCAGGCGTCGTCCCTCGTTGCTGTCTCCTCCACCTCCAACCCCGGAGTCCCATCATGTACCGCAAAGACGATTTTCTCGCCAGCCTGAAGAAGGAAGCGAAGATCATCAGGCATCTGGCCACCACCATCCCGGCCGGACAGCTCGGCTATCGGCCCACGCCCGGCCAGCGCAGCACCCTCGAACTGCTGCAGTACCTCAGCTTCTCTCCCCTGTCGACGGCGATCTACCTGGTCAGCGGCAGCTGGGACCACTAAGATGCCCAGGCCGAAGCGGCCAAGGCGGTCACCGAGGCGACCTTCGCCAAGGCCATCGACAAGCAGGTGGCGGCGATCGCCAAGCTCCTCGCCAAGCTCCAGGACGCCGCTATCCGCCGCAAGGTGGTCAAGGACTGGCAGGGCAAGAAGATCACCCTGTCGGCGGGGCTGATCGAACTGGTGCTCAAGGGCTTCACCGCCTACCGCATGCAGCTGTTCCTCTACAGCAAGGCCAGCGGCGCTGCCGCCATCGGCTCATCCGATTGCTGGTTCGGCGTCCCAGCCAAGGCCAAGAAGGCGGCCACCGCCTGAGCACCCGCTCGCCGGCGCGGCTTCGTCCGCACCGGCGAGCGGGCCGTGCCGCCTAGCGGCCGGCCAGCCTGAGCTTGGCGTTGGTCTCGCCTCCCGAGATGCGGTACAGCATCGGCTCCATGCGATCGACGCCCTCGGTGAAGCGCGGCGCCCCTTCCCACTGGAAGTTGAGGATGTTGGTATAGTCGCTGAAGTATTGCCAGCGCCTGGTCGGCAGGTTGCGCACCATGTGCATGTGGTTGGCTGGACATCCATATTTGGTGATCGAGGCCGGCACGTGCTTGAAGGTGATCCAGGTGTGCGGCCAGGAGTAGGATGACGCGTGGCAGAAGGCCTCGGCGATCGGCTGGGGCAGCTCGACCGATTCGGCCTCGCCCTGGATCATGGTGAAGGTGCCGGTCAGGTCGCTGTAGGCGAGCCTGCCGGCCTGGCATTGGATGCCTCCGGGCGAGATGTATCCGGTGGAGAAGCCTCCGCCGGGGAAGTAATGCTGGTACACCTCGAAGAGGATGGACTGCGTGCACCAGTCGAGCGAGCCCGAGCCGGAGTTGTCCATGTCGATGGTGCCACGCAGCATGTACGGACTGTGCCGGTCGAGAGCGATGCCCAGTTCGTCGGCCTTCTTCTGGATCTCCCAGGGCTCGTAGACCTTGCGGTAATCCGCGAACAGCACCGGCTCCCCGCCGGTGAGTGCCGACTGGCAGACCATGGTGAGCAGGCCCTGGACATCGTTCTCGGTGGCGAAAGGCAGGGCGGGCTTGCGCCCGCGATGGTCGAAGGTCGAATTGAACAGCGCCTCGGCGATGTCGGCGCAGGCCATCGGCGTGCCCTGGAGGTCCGAGCCCCAGGCGAGCTGGGAGGTCCAGCCACCGCCGATGGCGTTGATGCCGCGCATGTAGTCGCGCAGGATCAGGTAGAGCTTGAGCTCCTCGCGCAGCTTCGCCTGATGGGTTTCGGTCAGCGGCTTGGGGGTGAAGCGTGCGGGATCGCTGTAGATCGGCAGGCGCTCGCGGCAGATCGACTCGACGTCCGGATAGATGCGTCCCTTCCACTGCACCTCGGTGGTCCAGTGGTAGAGCTCCTTGAGCTCATGGGCATCGTAGCCGCCGTCCTTGTTGATCATGTCGGCGAACAGCTTCATCGATTCCCGGGCTGACTCGATGCCGAGGAACCTGCGGCTGGCGTGCACGTGGTTGAGGGCGGTCTCCATCTGCATGGAGTCGGTGTCGGCGCACAGGATGCGCTTGCCCTGCAGCCATGCCGCTGCGGTCATCGCCCACACCAGATCGATGATTTCCAGGCGCGACTTCTCATCGAACTCGGGGTCCTGCCCGACTTCGGGCATGTTGCCGATCACCGCATGGCACAGCCGGCCGGTCTGGGCGTAGGCGCCAACCAGGGCATCGACGCCGACCACCCCGGGCTTTGGGGCATTGTTGCCGGCGATGCAGCACACCGGAGCGTGGGGGAAATGCGCGGTCAGGGCGAGTGCGCTCTTGCCGGGATAGAACCAGGTGTCGGGCGCGATGACGATCACCGAGACGCCGGCGGCCCGGAATTCGTAGGCGGTCGCATCGGCATCGCTCTCGCGCTCGATGGTCCGCTGCGCCAGATAGATGCCGGGTCGCTCCCCGCCGGGAAGTCTGACGGCGCTGAGGATGCGACCGGTCATGGCGGTGATGTTCCATGCGCGTTCCCGGGCCGCCTGGTCGATGCGCGGGTCGCACGGCGCGCACAGGCCGATGACAGGGACGGATGGGCTGGAGGGGGTCTGCAGGAAGGCCATGGACGGTCCTCGACGCGTAATGGGTAATTTGTGGCAATCTAGGTTGCAGCGGAGTCTTGTCGAGCGTTGTCCGCAATCGGTCACCCGGCGGCAGATACGCGGTGAGCCATCGCCTGAGCGCCGTTGGTAGCCTTCTGCCGCAGTTACCGTCCTATGATTGCTCGGTTTTAATCGCAATTCCTTCGTTCAACTCAATATCCTCACTGGACCGCTCTCGGTCAGAGAGGAATGATGATGCCGGATCTGGTCATTCGCTGTGATTGGGGACCCAAAGGCAATATCTTAAAAAATTTGTTGTATCTTTTTATCCCGACACGCTGATGCCGCTGCCGGGCCGGATATGCCGGGCGTCACGACAATTCCTCTTGACAATAGTCGTTTGAACAAATAAATACCCGCCATGGCCGGCCTCCTCCTCACTGAGCTCAAGCAAGGGCGACCCTTTCGCAGTCGCACCGATGAGGCATACCTCAACGTGGTGCGGACCGCCGATCTCCTGAAGCGTTCGACCGCCGAGGCGCTGCGCCCCCATGACCTCACCCCCGCCCAGTACAATGTGCTGCGCATCCTGCGTGGAGCCCTGCATGAGCCGGCCGAGAAGGACCATGCCCGCACCTGTGGGGACATCTGCGACCGCCTGGTGACCTATGAGCCGGACGTGACGCGTCTGCTTGACAAGCTGGTGCGGCAGGGCCTGGTCGAACGCGAGCGGGACCGTGCAGATCGGCGGGTGGTGCGCTCGCGCATCACCCCCAAGGGCCTCGATCTGCTGAGCGGGCTCGATGACCGCATGGACAGCGTGTCGCGCTCGCGACTGCAGCGCCTTGGCGAGGCGCGGCTGCTCCAGCTCATCGAGCTGCTCGAGGAGATCCGCGCATGAGCCCCCTTGCCCGGTGCTTCGGCAACAACCATCACCCATCCGCCGCGAACGACGGTGCCGCCGCGGGTGCCTGTCCACACCGTCTCCATCCACCCACGTCAGCATAAGGAAACACACATGTCCCTCTCAACCACCATTGCACGCCTGCTCGCCCTCCCGCTCCTGGCCGGAGGACTGTCGTCCGGCCTGAGTGCGAGCGAATTCGTCGTCGATCAGGACCATAGCGCGGCGATCTTCGAGGCCGGCCATTTCGGCGTCAGCCATGTCTACGGCCGCTTCCCCGAGATCGCCGGCTCGCTCAAGATCGAGAGCGATGCAGCCAAGGACGCCTTCGAGATCACTGTCACCGCCGCCACCCTGACCACCCACCAGGAGAAGCGCGACCAGCATCTCAAAGGTCCCGACTTCTTCGACGTCAAGCAGTTCCCGACCCTGAGCTTCAGGAGCACCGCGGTGACGGCGATCGATGACAAGACCCTCGAGGTCAGCGGCAACCTCACCATCCACGGCGTGACCAAGGCGGTGTCGGTGAAGGTGGTGAAGGTCGGCGAGGGCAAGGTCATGGATAGCTACCGCGTCGGCTATGAGACCAAGTTCGAGATCAAGCGCAGCGACTTCGGCATCACCACCGTGCCGAACGCCGTGGTCGGCGATGAGGTGACCATCATCGTCGCCGTAGAAGGCATCAAGAAGTAGGGCCGCAAGTCGGCCAGGCCGTCTGCCGCGGGCATCCGTCCGCGCAGGCGCCCTGGGACACCTGGAAGTGCATCATGCTGGGGATGATCTTCGCCTGCACCCTCCTACCGATCGCCGGCGCCGTGCTCTCGGCCCTGGCGGCGACATGGCTGCGCCGCGGGGCGGCGGGTTGGCGCGCGCGTGTCGGCTGGGATGGCGCCCTGCTGCTGCTGGTGGTCGCGATCAGCAATCTCGTCCTGGTGGGCTGGCCAGGCCTGCCTCCGCATGATGTGAAGTTCTGGCCACCTTTCGTCGCCATCGCCGGCCTGCCGGTCGCGCTGATGGCATCCTCTCTGGGCAGGTGGCCACTACGCATCGGCGCATTCCTGCTGCTCATCGGCGCTGCCAGCGTGGTGCTGCTGGTCCCCATCTACCGTGGCGAAAGCGCAGGCACGTACGCGAAGCTGCTCTCGGTGGTGATCTTCGGCTGGCTTGCCACCCGCGCCCTGTGGTCGCTATCCGCCCGCTCCTCGTCGCCAGGAGCTTCGCTAACCGCCCTGGTGGTCGTCTCCGGCGCCTCGGCTGGAGCGATGCTGCTCTTTGGCACCATCACCTATGCCGAGGCGGTCGGCATCATCGCCTTCGCGATGGCGGTCCTGGCGGTGATGCACTGGTGGGGGGGCATGAGCAGGACCGGCGGCGAGAGCATGGTCATCGCGCTGACCATCCTCCTGCCGATGTGGTGGGTGCTTGGGGCAACGATGTCTGATCTGCCGTACTGGACGATCCCGCTCTTCATCCTCGCCGGATGCTCGCCCTGGCTGTCCAGCCTGCGACCGTTCAACGACATGTCCGATGCCAAACGCATCCTCTGCGTGGCGGTGCTGGCGCTCGTCGTGGTGGCGCCGGCGCTGGCCTGGGGCGTGCTGGAGTCGATCCGGCAGGCGGGCCATGGCGGTTCCGAGGGCTACTGACCGGGATCTGCCGCCGCTTGGCCGGCAGCGGCCGGGTTGATGCGCCGCCGGGGCCATCCGCCGGAGCCGTAGGCTCGGGACTTGCGCGCATGGTCCGGGGACGACCATGACCGCAACGAGGCACATCCTCATGGGGCATACACCGGAGTCCAATCGAGCTCTGCCGAGCGGCAAGGACAAGACACCCTTGGGCAGCCGCATCCTGCCGGGCAAGGACAAGACACCGCTCGGCAACCGCATCCTGCCGCCCAAGGACAAGGTGGCTGCGGCCGGCCGCAGCGTGCCGGCCAAGGTCCTGACCAAGGAGCAGAACGCCGTACTCGACCAGCAGCTGCTCGCCTTGCTGCGCAGCCTGAATCTCGCCATCGCCCAGGTCTCGCAGGTGCGTGAGCTGCGCTACTCCCAGCCAGAAGCAGCCATTCCCGCAGCGGCCATGGCGAGCACCCTCCAGCATCTCCTGGAGGCCCAGGCGCTGGTCGAAGGGCTCACGCCACCTCCCTGACGGCCGACAGCCGCGAGCGAGAGCGATGCAATCGTTGCTCGTGCCGGCATCATGCCGATGCACCTGCTGCACAGGCGCATGGCCCAGCAGTGGTTGCACCCGGCGCGCCGGCGGGCTAACCTGGGAGGAGATGCTCAACGGCAGCGTCCACAGCAGTATTTCTTGGAGTGCCCTAGAGCAGTTCGCGGAATCGGGACGATGTCCAGAGAGAGGCTTCTGCCAGTGACCTGCGTGACCATCCAGATGGACGACTGCTGCGCGCTCCAGGCGCTGCGACCAGGGTCTGCTGTCCGCCGGGTGTGTGCCGGCCTCCTGGTGCTGTGGCTGATCCTTGCCGGCAGCCCCGGCCGTGCCCAGGCTGCCGATCTCAGGCAAGTCGCGCTCTCGTCGCCGATGAACACCATGGTGCGTGCGGACCATGTTCCTGCTGGTCCGACCCGCATCGAGGCCGAGATCATCGTCCCGGCTGATGCGCCGGCGGATCTGGGGGTGGGAGGCTACCTGGCGGATGGGCACGGGCGCTGGTTCCGCAGCCCCATCGCCCGGACGCTCGAACCGGGTCGCCATCAGCTCACCTTCGATGTCGGAGATGCAGCAGGGCTGGTCTGCGAACCGTACCGGGCCTGCTGGAACGCCTATGCCCGCAGCCAGGCCAAGGAAGGGGGGCTGTTCCTGTGGTCGGCCACCGCGTCACGCTCTGCCATCCAGGTGGTGCGCCTGGAGATCGTCGCCGACTCCCAGGGGCCAGCCGGGAAGGCGGTCGGCGACGCGCCCGTCGTCAGCCTGCGCGACCTCCGCCTCGACGGCTTCGATGACAGGGCTGGGATCATGCGCGGCCGCACCGGGGCGCGCTGGTCCATGGACGTCCGGCCCGATCCCTTCCCGTCGCAGCCCTACGACCTGTCCCTCTTCGATCTGTCAGCCCTGATCACCACTCCGGATGGCCAGCAGATCCGCATCGGCGGGTTCTACCGCCAGCCGCTCACGATCATCGACCAGGGCGATCGCGAGCTCGGCGTGCCGAGCGCCGGTGCGTGCTTCGAGGTGCGTTACCGGCCGGGCCTGCCCGGAACCTACAAGATCCGGCTCGACGCGACCTGGGCTGGGCAGGCGAAATCGCTCGCCCTGGCGCTGCCGGATCTGGTGGTCGAGGGTGAGCCGTGGGATGACTATGTGCGCGCCGACCCGCTCGATCCGCGCTTCTTCTGCACCGGCAGCCGCATCGGCCTGCGGCGCTTCTACTGGCCGATCGGGCTGAACCTGCATTCGGTCTGGGATCTGCGCACGCGCGACTGCTGCCGCACCGTCCTCACCCCCGGACGGCTGTGGAACGCCTATGATGCCTATCTGCGGCGCATCGCCGCCGCCGGCGGCACCGCGGTCGAGATCTGGATGTGCAGCTGGGGCCTGGCGCTGGAATGGCGCGGCGAGTGGACCGAATTCCATGGCGCCGGCTGCTACAGCGACCAGAACGCCGAGCGCATCGACCGCGTGCTCGACCTCGCCTCGACCCTCGGCATCCGCGTCAACCTGGTGATCAACAACCACGGCCAGGCGTCGACCAGCTGCGACAAGGAATGGGATGCCAATCCCTGGAACACCGCCAATGGCGGTCCGGTCGCAGCGGCGGAGCGCTTCTTCACCGATGCCGCAGCGCTCGAAGGACAGGAGCGCTATCGCCGCTACATCATCGCCCGCTGGGCAGACCATCCCGCAGTGCTGGGCTGGAAGCTCTGGAGCGAGCAGAATCTCACCGCCGGCGGCGGCAGCCTGCGCGCCTGGCATGTGCACGCGGCGGAACGCTGGGAGGCGCTCGATCATTATGGCCATGGGGTGACCACCCACTGGTCGGGCGACTATCGGGCCCCGGATCGCGCGATCGTCGAACAGCCGGCGCTCTCCTACGTCTGCATCGATGCCTACCATGGGCGTGAGACCCTGCTGGCGCAGCTGATCTGGGACGGCAGCAATGCCAGTGACAGCCTGGCGCGCTTCGGCAAGCCCGTCCTGGTCACCGAATACGGCGGCACCTCGGGCGCCGGGCCCCAGCCGCAGATCATCGCCGAGCATCATTCCGGGCCCTTCGCCGCGCTGGTGTCGGGCTGCTCCGGCTCGCCCATGCTGTGGTGGTTCGAATGGGTGGACCAGCAAGGCCTCTACCAGCCGTTCCGGGCGATCGCTCGCTTCATCGCCGGCGAGGATCTGCGCGGCCAAGCAGCGCACAGCGTCCTGATCGCGACCCTGCCCGACCAGCCGCGCCTGTGGTCCCATGCCTGGTCGCGTGCCGGCCGCATGCTGGGATACCTCCTCGATACCACCTGGCAGGGCGGTGGGAGCGCGCGCAGCTACGCCGCCGGAGAGATGCGGCTGGTCATCGGCGACCAGGTGGCACCCGGGACCTGCCATCTCGAATGGTGGGATGCCGACAGCGGCGAGCTGGTCGAGAGCCGCATGTTCGAGCATCCCGGCGGGATGCTCGCGCTCACCGTCCCGGGATTCACCCGCCACCTGGCCTTCAAGCTCGCGCGCGCACCCTGAGCCGCCGCCGCCGCGCGCTTCCCCCGCGGCGGCGATGGTTCAGCGCCGCCGGAGCGCGGAGCGGGCGGTCGCGCGCACCGCAGGCGCGCTGCGCGGTGCGGTTATGCCCTCGAGGGTGGCGAAGCTGACCTTGCGGGCGATGGCGACGAAGCGGTCGATCGCCACCGCCTCGCGGTCGCTGCTGCGGCGCAGCACGGCGAGCTGCGACCACACGCCGCTGCCGAGAGGGCGCAGCGCCACGCTGCCCGAGGCCTCTGCCCCGGCGGCGGCCCAGCGCGGCAGGGCGGCGATGCCGTGACCGCTGGCCACCAGCTGCAGCACCATGGCGGTGAGCTCGGCGGTGCGCCGGCGCTGGGGCGAGATGCCGGCTGGGCCCAGGAAGCGCGTGTAGAGATCGAGGCGCGACTCGTCGACCGGGTAGGTGATGACGGTGGCAGCGGCGAAATCAGCAGGAGCGAGTGCCGGCTTGCCAGCGAGCGGATGGCGAGGCGGCAGCACCGCGACCACCTCATAGCGGAACAGCGCATCCGCCTGGGTGCCCGGCTGGGCGCCTCCGTCGCAGCTGATGACGACATCCACGCTGCCATCACGAAGCGCCGGATAGGGGTCGAAGTTGGCGCCGGCGCGCAGATCCATCTCGATGTCCGGGTGCCGCACCCGGTACTCATCGAGGGCCGGGACCAGCCACTCGAAGCAGGAGTGGCATTCCAGGCTGATGAACAGCCGCCCCGATGAGCCGCTGCGCAGGCGTTCGAGCTCGTCGCCGGCCTGCTGGATCGCCGGCAGCACGCGTGCGGCGCAGGCGGCCAGCCGCAGGCCGGCGGGAGCCAGCTGGAGCGGACGCCGATCGCGATGCACCAGCGGCAGCCCGAGGGCCCGCTCGAGATCGCTCAGCAGGTGGGACAGCGCCGATGGCGTGCAATGCAGGTCGCGCGCCGCCGTCGCGAGGCGCTGGTGGCGGCCGATGGCATCGAGGGCACGGAGATGGCGTACGTCGATCAGCTGGCTGCCATGAGGGCGGCTCATCGAAGCGTGAGGGATGGTCATGCTCGGCTCACGGCTGGTGATGCATCCTGGTGCGCACAACGACGAGGGTACATTCCATGTTCAGCGCTGCCACCCTGGGATTCCCCCGCATCGGCCCCCGACGGGAGCTCAAGCACGCCCTCGAGGCGTACTGGATCGGGAGCCTGGATGCTGCCGGGCTCGAGCGCGCGGCGGCCGAGATCCGCACCGCCCGCTGGCTGCGGCAGGCGCATCACGGCATCGCCGCGATCCCGAGCAACGACTTCTCGCTCTACGATCACGTCCTCGACACCTGCTGCCTGGTCGGTGCCGTACCCGAACGCTTTGGCCGTGCGCCGGCACCCGGCCTGCAGACCTACTTCCGCATGGCCCGCGGCCAGGCCGGCATCGCCGCCCTGGAGATGACCAAATGGTTCGACACCAACTACCATTACCTGGTACCGGAGCTCTGCTCCGCCACGCGCTTCGCCGCCGATCCCTCCAAGCCGCTGCGCGAATTCGCCGAGGCGCTCTCGCTCGGCATCCGCACCCGGCCGGTACTGCTGGGACCGGTGACCTTCCTGCTGTCGGCCAAGCGCAGCGACGGGGGCGATCCCCTGGAGCTGCTGCCGGGGCTGCTGCCGGCCTATGCGGCGGTGCTCGGCGCCCTGCGCGATGCCGGCGCCGAGTGGATCCAGATCGACGAGCCCTGCCTGGCGACCGACCTGACGCCCGGCGGGCGCGCTGCTTACCTGACCGCCTACGCCGCGCTGGCCGCCGCCCAGCCGCATCTGCGCCTGCTGCTGACCACCTACTTCGGCGGCGTCGGCGACCAGCTGGCGCTCATCCGCACCCTGCCCGTCCACGGCCTGCATCTCGACCTGGTGCGCGACCCCGGCCAGCTGGACGCCGCGCTGGCCGCCATCCCGCGCTGGTGGCTGCTGTCCCTCGGCGTGGTCGATGGACGCAACCTCTGGCGGGCCGAACTCGACCGTGCCCTCGCCCTGGTGCGGCGGGCGGCAACCCAGCATCCCGCCGATCTCATCCAGGTGGCGCCCAGCTGCTCGCTCATGCATGTGCCGGTCGACCTGGACGAGGAGCGGGGCATGGATGCTACCATGGCCTCCTGGCTGTCGTTCGCGGTGCAGAAGCTGGATGAGCTCAAGAGCATCGCCCTGGGTGCGGCCAGCGGCGATGCCGCCATCGCCCACCTGCTGGTGGAGAACCGGGCGATGGCGGCGGCCCGTGCATCTTCGCCGCTGCGCCAGGATGCCGTGGCCCAGGCGCGCGCGGCGGCGGTGACGGCAGATGATCTGCAGCGCACATCCCCCTTCAGGCAGCGCGACACCCTCCAGCGCACCCGTCTGCGGCTGCCCGCCTTCCCCACCACCACCATCGGCTCCTTCCCGCAGACGGCGGACGTGCGCCGCCAGCGGGCGGCCTTCAAGGCCGGGTCGCTCGATGAGCCGGGCTACGAGCGCTTCCTGCGCGCTGAGACCGCTCGCTGCATCCGGCTGCAGGAGGACTGCGGCCTCGACGTCCTGGTCCATGGCGAGTTCGAGCGCAACGACATGGTGGAATACTTCGGCGAACGGCTGTCTGGCTTCGCCTTCACCCTCAACGGCTGGGTGCAGAGCTACGGCTCGCGCTGCGTCAAGCCGCCGATCATCGTCGGCGATGTCAGCCGCCCGCAGCCGATGACCGTCGACTGGGCGCGCTACGCCCAGTCGCTGACCGCGAAGCCGATGAAGGGCATGATCACCGGTCCGGTCACCATCGTCCAGTGGTCGTTCGTGCGCGACGATGTGCCGCGCGCACGCGTGTGCCGCCAGATCGCGCTCGCGCTGCGCGACGAGATCGCCGATCTCGAGGCCGCCGGACTGCCGATCATCCAGGTCGACGAGCCGGCGCTGCGCGAAGGGCTGCCGCTGCGCTCCTGCGAGCGCGAGGCCTACCTCGGCTGGGCGGTGGCGTGCTTCCGCCTTGCGACCAGCGGGGTCCGCGACGAGACCCAGATCCATACCCACATGTGCTACAGCGAGTTCAACGACATCATCAGCGCGATCGCCGACCTGGATGCCGACGTCATCTCGATCGAGACCGCCCGCTCGCGCATGGAGCTCCTCGATGCCTTCGAGCGCTTCGCCTACCCCAACGGCATCGGACCGGGGGTGTACGACATCCACTCGCCGGCCATCCCCGATGCCGGGGCGATGGCTGCGCTGCTCAGGCGCGCCTGCCGGCACCTGCGTCCCGAGCAGGTATGGGTCAATCCCGATTGCGGGCTGAAGACCAGGGGCTGGGCCGAGATCGGCGTGAGCTTGCGCAACATGGTCCAGGCTGCCCTGGAGCTGCGCCGCGACCCAGCCGGGAGCAATGGCACGTCGCAGTGACCGGGGCCGGCCATCCGCCGCAGCGCGTCATGCCGGATGCTGGCTGGACTCTACGCCCAGACTGCTTGACCGTCCTTTCTTAGTGTTATATATACACTATAGCGGATGCCACGGATGGGCCTGGCAAGCAGAGCCATGGTGAGTGGCCGACGGAAGGACCACCATGACTGCAGTGCCTCTCCGCGACCGGCTGATCGGCGGTGTGATCGGAACCCTGGTCGGCGATGCCCTGGGCGTGCCGGTGGAGTTCACCGCGCGCTCTGCCCGTGACGCCGATCCGGTGCAAGGCATGCGCGGCCATGGCACCTGGAACCAGCCCGCCGGGACGTGGAGCGACGACAGCTCCATGACGCTGGTCGCCGCCGCTGTGCTCGCGCTCAACGGCTGGGATCTCCCGGGGATGATGGATGGCTTCCTGCGCTGGCTGGATGCCGGCGAATGGACCGCGCATGGGGCGGTCTTCGATATCGGCAACCGCACACGCAACTCCATCATGCTCTACCGCATCGACCGCGATTGGACAGCCTGCGGCGGCGATGATGAGGGCGACAACGGCAATGGCTCGCTGATGCGCTGCATGCCGGTCTCCTGCTGGCTCTTCGGCAATGGCCTCGCGGGCCAACTGGAAGCCGCCGGCCAGGCCAGTGCGCTCACCCATGCGCACCTGCGCTCGCGCCTGTGCTGCGCCTGGCACGCGTTGTGGTGCGATGCCGTGCTGAGCGGGCGCGATGTGCGCACCGCGACGCGCACCGCCAACGACCTGCTGCGCCGGCACGTTCCCGCGTCCGAGCTGCCATGCCTCGCGCGCATCCTCGATGGTTCGATCCTCGACGTTGCCCGCAGCGCGGTGCTGAGCGATGGCTATGTCGTCTCCACCCTGCAGGCGTCGCTCTGGTGCCTGGCCCAGCAGCGGGACTATCCTGCAACCGTGCTGGCGGCGGTGAACCTTGGCGGCGATGCCGATACCACCGCTGCGGTGGCCGGCGGCATGGCCGGCCTGCGGTACGGCGCATCCGCCATCCCCGAGGCCTGGATCGCCGCGCGCGCCCGCCGGGATGACGTACTCGCCCTGGCGGGACGCTTCGCCGACGCCTGCCTGGACCACTGGGCGGCGTGCGGGGCGAGAGCCGAGCGGATGGCACGCGCGGCAGCCCCGACAGCCTGCAGTGGACGCCGCTGACGGCCTGCCTGGACGGCAAGCTGCTTGATGCCCACCTCGCCAGCGCCGCCCATCGCCTGGCGACGGCGCTGGGCTCTCCAGCGACTCCTTGACAATGCCGACTTAGTGTAATAACTACACCATATTGGAGGCGCCATGGATAGCAGCGTCCTGCTCACCGATCTCTACCAGCTGACGATGGCCTATGGCTACTGGAAGAGCCATCGCGCCCATCACGAAGCGGTATTCCACCTGCATTTCCGCAAGCCCCCCTTCGGCGGCGGCTACACCATCGCCGCCGGCCTGGAGCCGGTGATCGAATGGCTGCAGGGCTTCCATTTCGCGCCGGATGACCTCGCCTACCTGGCGCGCATTCCCGGCAATGACGGCAAGCCGATCTTCGAGCAGGCCTTCCTCGACCATCTCGGGCGCATGCGCCTCGAGCTCGACATCGAGGCGGTGCCCGAGGGCACGGTGGTCTTCCCGCACCAGCCGCTGGTGCGGGTGCGCGGTCCGATCCTGCAGGGGCAGCTGCTCGAGACCGCGCTGTTGTGCCTGGTCAACTTCAACACCCTCATCGCGACCAAGGCAGCACGCATCTGCCAGGCCGCCGGCAGCGGACCGGTGCTGGAATTCGGCCTGCGCCGGGCGCAGGGCCTCGACGGCGCGCTATCGGCGAGCCGCGCCGCCCATATCGGCGGCTGCGCCTCGACCTCCAACGTCCTGGCCGGCAAGCGCTATGGCATCCCGGTACGCGGTACGCATGCCCACAGCTGGGTGATGTCCTTCGATGACGAGGAGGCCGCCTTCGAGGCCTATGCCCAGGCGATGCCCAACAACTGCGTCTTCCTGGTCGACACCTACGACACCCTCGCCGGCGTACGCAAGGCGATCCGCGTCGGCCTGCGCCTGCGCGAGCGCGGCCATGAGCTGGTCGGCATCCGGCTCGACTCGGGCGATCTCGCCTGGCTGTCGGTGGAGGCGCGCAAGCTCCTCGATGAGGCCGGCTTCCCCAAGGCGCTGATCGTCGCCTCGAACGATCTCGACGAGCGCACCATCGCCAGCATCCAGCAGCAGGGCGGGCAGATCGCGGTGTGGGGTGTCGGCACCAAGCTGGTGACCGCCTACGACCAGCCGGCGCTCGGCGGGGTCTACAAGCTCAGCGCCATCCGCGAGCCGGGCCGGGCGTGGAAGCCGCGCATCAAGCTCAGCGAGCAGGCGATCAAGGTGTCGAACCCCGGCATCCAGAACACCCGCCGCTTCATCCGCGCCGGGGAGGCGGTCGGCGATGTGATCTGGGACGAGTCATCGGGCGAGCCGGACCGCTGGATCATGGTCGACCCCGCCGACCACACCAGGCGGCATGAGCTGCAGCCCGGCACCCCGTCGGAGGATCTGCTGGTGCCGATCTTCCGCCATGGCGGGCTGGTGTACGCCCGACCGCCGCTCTCCGACATCCGCTCGCGTACCCAGGCCCAGCTGCGGCTCTTCCACCCCGGCATCAAGCGCCTCGACAACCCCCACCAATATCCGGTGGGGCTGGAGGCCGGGTTGCATGCGCGCAAGACCGAGCTGATCCTCGCCGCCCGCGGGCAGGCCGGTGGATCTGCGCACTCCGGATGAACGCCCCCTCCCCGTCGCGGTTGCCCGCATCCGCCTGCAGCTCAAGGTAGACCAGCCATGACCACCATCGCCCTCGCCGCCGCCGTGCTCAACCAGACCCCGCTGGACTGGGATGGCAATCAGAGCCGCATCGTCGCCGCCATCCGCGCCGCCCGCGACCTGCGTGCCGGGGTGGTGTGCCTGCCCGAGCTGTGCATCACCGGCTATGGCTGCGAGGATGCCTTCCATGGTCCGGACGTCGTGGTGCAGGCCGAGCGGGTGCTGCTGGAGATCGCGCCCGAGAGCCGCGGCCTGGTGGTCTGCGTCGGCCTGCCGCGGCTGCACCATCGGGCGCTGTTCAACACCGTCGCCGTGCTCGCCGATGGCCGCCTGCTCGGCCTGGTGGCCAAGAAGCATCTTGCCGGCGATGGCATCCATTACGAACCGCGCTGGTTCAAGCCCTGGCATGATGGCGTGGTGACCACCACCCTGGTCGCCGGCCAGGAGGTCGCCCTCGGGGACCTGCTGTTCGACATCGGCGACGTGCGCATCGGCTTCGAGATCTGCGAGGATGCCTGGGTCGCCGAGCGCCCGGGTGCGTGGCTCGCCGCCCACGGCGCCGACGTCATCCTCAACCCATCGGCCAGCCATTTCGCCTTCGGCAAGCTGGATGTGCGCCACCGCTTCGTCACCGAGGGCAGCCGCGCCTTCGGCTGCGCCTACGTCTATGCCAACCTGCTCGGCAACGAGGCCGGCCGGGCGATCTACGATGGCGGCGCGATGATCGCCGCTTCCGGGGTGCTGGTGGCGCAGGGGCCGCGGCTGGGCTTCGCCGAATGGCACCTGACTGCGGCGACCGTCGACATCGCCGCCGCCCGCCTCGCCCAGGCGCGCTCGGCGAGCTTCAGCCCGTCGCTGACCGAGCATCCCGGCCTGGTCCGCGCCGCGCATGACTGGCCCGCGGCGGGAGCGATCACCCCGCCCCATGCGGCGCCCAGCGGTTGGGAGGCGAGCGCCGGGCTGAAGGAGGAGGTGTTCACCCGTGCGGAGACCCTGGCGCTGTTCGACTACCTGCGCAAGAGCCGTTCGCAGGGCTTCGTCGTCAGCTTCAGCGGCGGCTGCGACTCCGCTGCGGTGGTCTGCCTCATCGCCCTGATGGTGCGCCGGGCGCTCGCCGAGCTCGGCCTGGATGGCCTGCGCGACCGCCTGGGCCACATCAACGCCCTGGAGCAGGCGTCCGATTCTGCACAGGTGGTGGCGCGGCTGCTGACCACCGTCTACCAGGGCACCAGCAACAGCAGCCAGACCACCCGCGATGCCGCCCGCACAATCGCCGCGGCGGTCGGCGCCACCCACAGCGACATCGACATCGACGCCTTCGTGCGCCAGTACACCCTCACCGTGTCCACGGCTCTGGGCCGCACGCCGACCTGGGAGACGGATGATCTGGCGCTGCAGAACATCCAGGCGCGGGCGCGCGCGCCGAGCGTGTGGATGATCGCCAACCTCGAGGACAAGCTGCTGGTGGCCACCAGCAACCGCAGCGAAGCGGCGGTCGGCTACGCCACCATGGACGGCGATACCTGCGGCGGACTCAGCCCGATCGCCGGCATCGATAAGGCCTTCCTGCGGCGCTGGCTGGAATGGCTGGAGAGCAGCGGGCCCGCCAGTCTGGGTGCGATCCCGGCGCTCGCATGCGTGGTGCGCCAACGGTCCACCCCCGAGCTGCGGCCGCAGTCCTCGGCGCAGCAGAGCGAGGGCGACCTGATGCCCTTCCCGGTGCTCGACCGCATCGAGCGCCTGGCGATCCGCGACAAGCTCGCTCCCAAGGACATCCTCACCCAGCTGACCGCCGACTTTCCGCAGCATGCTCCGATGCAGCTGCGCACCTGGATCGCGCGCTTCACCACCCTGTGGTGCCGCAACCAATGGAAGCGCGAGCGCTTCGCCCCCGCCTTCCACCTCGATGACGAGAACCTCGACCCCAAGACCTGGTGCCGCTTCCCCATCCTCTCAGGCGGCTTCCGCCGGGAACTGGGGGAGATGGGGCCATGAGCGGTCCGGCGCAGCAGACCCTGGCCCGTGCCAGGGGACTGCTCGCTGAGGCCTCGGCGCTGCTGATCGGCACCGGCGCCGGCAAGGGTGCCGACAGCGGTCTGCCGACCTTCCGCGGCACGGATGACTTATGGAAGGCCTTCCCGCCGGCGCGACGCCTGGGTCTCGGATTCCAGCAGCTCGCCCACCCCCGCTGGTTCGTCGAGCAGCCGCGCCTCGCCTGGGACTTCTACGGCTGGCGCCTGGCCGTAACTTCTCGGTGAACCCCCAATACTGGAGCTCCGCCGAGTCGTCCAGGCGCGTTGCGATCCCTATCGCAGGGTCAGCGATTCTCTGATCGCCATCGGGGTCAGCAGCGCCGGGTCCGGTGGTGCCGGACCCACCAGTCGCGGCGTGACATGGGCAAAGTACCGCCTGGGGTCTATCCCGCACAAGCGGCAGCTCTCTACGATCGAGTAGAAGATCGCCGCCCACTCCCCGGCATCCTCTGAGCCGACGAAGAGCCAATTTTTTCTGCCGACTGCGACTAATCTCAGCGCTCGCTGCCGGGTAGGGCCGTCGGTCTCCCGAACGGCCCCCCCACGGACCCGGACGTGCCCAATTAAGGCATCCGGTTCTTCGAGTCATGGTTTCGCTTTGTAGACAGACTGGACAACGCTTGGCCGGGGAAGAGGCAACCATTCCAGAAGTTTGTCGAGTTTCTCAAAGGTGAATGAGACATCATTCCCACGTCGATTCAGCCAGAATCTCCAGCGACCGGCCACTCCACGGACGAAGAGGCCCAGACTGCGGTAGTTCCCGGTTATTCCGAAGTAGGCGTTATGTCCACGCACCTTTGCACAGAGAGCCTTGTGCTGCTCACGAATCGGGAGTCGCCTATGCTTTTCACACCACTCCCCAATCCGCGAAATGGCTCGTGCCAAGCGGCTCTTTGCCGTTTTGCGCATGACCACCCATGGCCCTTTCCTGCTTCGGCCCCAGTAATGACAGAAGCCGAGGAAGTCGAAGGTCTCAGGTGGTTTTCCATCCCGGTCATTGCCATCGCGCCCGACGGGTCGCCCAAAGCGAATCAGTCGGGTTTTATCGGGATGCAGGGCGAGCCCATACTTCCCAAGTCGCTTCGGCAACACCGTGAGCAGCATATCCGCGTCTTCCTTTCGCTCACAGCCGATGATTACATCATCGGCATAGCGGACCAGGAATACTCGTCCCTTCAAGTACGGCGGGACGACCTCTGCCATCCAGGTATCCAGCACGTCATGGAGGTAGAGATTCGCCAGCATGGGGGAAATGACGCCCCCTTGCGGTGTTCCCGCTTCCGCGTCGTGCCAGGCCCCGTTCTCCATCACTCCTGCCGATAGCCACTTGTCGATCAAGCGCGTTACCACTCCGTCACGCACCCTCTTGCGCACCATTGTTCGCAGATGACCGTGATCGATCGTATCAAAGAACTTTCTGATATCGATGTCGGCCACCCAGGTCGTCCCCTCGTCCATGATTCCCTTCCAGATCCGTGCCACCGCTTGGTGTGCCGAACGGCCCGGTCGATAACCATAGCTGCAGTCGAGGAATTCCCGCTCGACGATGGGCTCCAGGAGCATGACCACTGCCCGTTGGAGGACACGGTCCTCCAACGTTGGGATGCCGATTGGACGAGTCTCCCCATCCCCTTTCGGGATATGGGCTCGTTTCACCGGCGGAGCACGGTAGGTGCCGGATTTTGCTCGGCTGAGCAGCGAGGCCAGGTTGGATGCGAGGTTGTCCCCGTATTCTGCCCAGGTCACGCCGTCGATACCGGGTGCTCCGTCCTTCCGTGTGCAGTGATATGCTTCCGTCAACCACGCCAGGTCCATGAATGGATGGATGTTATCCAGCCCCGTCTGGGACAATTGATGCGCAAGCTCTGCTATGCGAGCCTGTCTCGTTGACACACCTGATCCGCCGCACAGTGCGGGTGTGTTTCCCATGCTCACCTCCATGAATTGCCTAACTCGGTCGCTCCATCGCTCGATCACACGATCGCTCGATCCCCTTCGCTCCTCCGGGTCCTCCTGGGAGGAGTTCCCCGCTATCAACGCTACTATGAGGCGACTACGACTCCTCATTCTCATCTCAGGCGCTTCGGTTTCCCTCGTGCCACGATACCGACAACCCGCCGCAGTCGTTCGCTCATGCAGCCAGCGGCGGCTGACTGCATGCCAGGACCTTGATCACCCGGCCGTCCGATCCCGGGACATTATGTCGGAAGAATGAGGTCTCTCCAGTTCCCTGGGAATCCACACGTGCCTTTGCTGCGCTCTCAGATCCCGGCCGGTCCCTTCACCCAATGGCGTCAGGATGCAGGTTGTCGCCCCCGCGAAGCTGATAACGAAGGCCCCGACGGTCGTATAAATTTCGAGATTCAATGACGTAGCTTTAGCATCTGTTGTCTACGCTTCAGGCCATCGTCGCCGATGACTCTGCAAGACTCGCTTCCAGCGGGTTGCCAATCCGTGCTGGGTGGGAGTGAACCCACCGGATTCCGATGAATGGTTTCAGTTCATAGACGTCCTCCATTCCAGGGCTGACCTGGACGCAACTGCGGCGTTGTTGTCCGCCGGAAGTCGTCCATCGGCCAGGAAGATCTCGAGCGCCGTCCAGAGCGTCAGGGCGTAATTGATGGCCGTCCGCATGCCACTCTTGGGCGTGTAGAGGGGCTGGAGCCGCTCCAGACGCGCCTTGATGTCAGCGACGATGGGCCGTCCCGATTCCTGCCGGCGCGTCAGCCGCAGGGCCGCAGCGGCGGTGTCGTCGAGCCGGCCCTTCTGGATGTCCTTGGTCGCCTGCCGCTCGACCCGGAAGAGATCATTGATGCGCTCGGCCATCGCCGCGGCGTTGCGGTCGGTCTCCTCGTAGTCCGTGAACTTGCGCCGGACGTGCGACCAGCAGGCCACCCGCTGCACGGTGCCATCGGCGAAGAGGGGATTGTAGCCGTCGTAGCCGTCGCAGACCACGAAGCCGAGCGTCGAACCCGGCGGCCAACCGCCCTCGGGATCTACCCCGGTCACCTCCAGGGCCTCCGCCTGGGAGCGCCCGTGGCCGTAGTGGAGGTAGAGCTGCCGCCCGGCCAGCCAGGCCCAGAAGTACCCGGTCCGGGCCTCCTCCCCGGTCTGCTGCCGAACCGGCGTCTCGTCGGCATGGACGAAGGGGTGCGCCAGGACCTGGAGGCGGATCGCCTGGTGGATGCTGGCATAGCGCCCGGCGGTCTGGCGCACCAGGTCGCTCAGCCAGGCGCTGTTCACCTCGGCGCCCCGGTGGTTGAGGTCGACCAGCTGGCGGTAGAGCGGCAGGCCGAGGTGGAACTTGTTGACGATCAGCTCATGGATGAAGGCGTCGCTGGCCTTGCCTTTGGGGATCAGGCAGGGCTCGACGGCGGCGGTGATCACGGTCTCCCGGGTATCCGGCAGTCCCCACTTCTCCCGCTTGATGATCAGGCGGCGGAGATGCTCCTCGACCACGTCGAGCTTCTCCGACACCTCATAGCCCAGGAGCACCAGCTGCTCCCCGTTCGGCCCGATGCGCTGCTCTGGCGGAACAGGGACGATGTGCTCCTTCTCGATCAGCTTCAGGGAGACCGGTCGCCGGCCATGGCCCTTGGGGGCTGGACGATCGCGCTCGTAGCTGATCTTCTGCTTCTCGCGCGGCTGGCTGTTCTGCGCCTCGGCATCCCCCTGGGGGGTGCCGAACAGCCCACTTGGCTCCTCGGGGCGCTTGCTGCGTTCGCTGGAGGGGCCGAAGAGCGCCTTGGTGGCGCGCGCCAGCTTGGCGGCGAGGTCGGCCTTCTCCCCTTCCAGGGCGGCCAGCCGTTCGCGCTGAAGCGTGAGTTCTGCTTCCTGGGCGGCCAAATGCAGACCCTGGTCGGCCAAGCGCTGGTGCTGCGTGATGGCGAGGTCGACCAATTGCTGGCGCGTCAGCCCATCAAGATCGCCGGGAACCATGATGGGCAGCATAGGTCCGCTGCGCAATTGCCGCAGGGATAACGACTTGGCCGCACACCCATGTTAATCAGACATTAATAGCATGCTCAGTCGGCATGGCATATCGCGGCGAACGCCGCCGCACCACCACCGTGATGCCGGCCAGCAATAGCGCCCATTGCGACGCGTCGAGCGCGATGGCCCCGGTGGCGTCACGCGCTTCAGCCGGACTGGGCAGGGCGAAGGTTCCGCGGGCGAGGCGCCGGCTGCACAGCCAGAAGCCGCCCTCAGACCACAGCAGTACCTTGAGCGTCGTTCGCTTGCGCCCCACGAAGACGAACGCATCGCCGCTGAGCGGATACTGCCCGAGCTGGCTGCTGACCATGCCGGCCAGGGTATCGAAGGAGCGGCGCATGTCGGTGACCGCCCGGGCGAGGAAGATGCGCCTGACGCCGGTGCCGATCACGACAGCGCTCCCACCACCGAGCGCAGCAGACCGGCGTCGAAGCCGGGCTGGACGCGGATGCGGGCGATGGGCCCGACAGCGACCTCCATGACGGCTACCGGGGCGGCGGGCCGCACCTCGACGAAGCCATCGGGCTCGATGGTGCTCCGGCTCAGCCAGTAGCGCAGGCGGTCGGGGGACCAGCCGCGTTGGCGGCAGAATTGAGCTGGGGTCAGGCCGCTGCGGCGCTGCTCATCCAAGATGGCGCTGGCTTCCGCTGGGGTCCAGGGTGGTGATGACATGGCGATGCCTCCGTGATCGGAAGCATCGCTATGACCGGCACAACATTCATCGTGGGTTCACCGAGAATGTACGCCTGGCCGCCTACCGCGCCGCCGCGCCGCACGCCGGCCACGCCGCGTTGTGCGACGTGATCCGCCGCATCGGCAGCCGGCACGTCGCCTCGGTCACCAGCAACGTCGACGGCATCGCGGTGCGCGCCTGGCCGGGCATCCTCCATGCCGAGGTCCATGGCAGCATCCATCATTGGCAATGCACCGTCCCCTGCCGGGACGATCTCTGGCCTGCCGGCGAGGTGGCGGTGGATGCGCAGCGCTTCGAGCTGACTGGCGAGCTGCCGCGCTGCCCATGGTGCGGCAGCGTGGCCCGTCCCAACATCCTGATGTTCTGCGACGGCACCTGGGTGCCACGGCGCACCGACGCTCAGGAGCAGTCCCTGGCGTCCTGGTTCGCAGACCACCCTGGTGCGCTGGCGCTGGAAATCGGCGCCGGCAGCGCCATCCCCACCATTCGCCACCTCTGCGCTCGTGCGGGCGGTGCGGTCATCCGCATCAATCCCGATCCCGACGAGCCTGATGAACCCCGAGCGACCGCGACCATCCAGCTGGGAGCAGCAGCGGGGCTGACCGCGCTGATCCTCTAGCACGGCGGTGTCGCGTAGCCATCGCTCACCGGTGATGGCGGACGCCGTCGCTCCACCGCGAACTGCAGGACGACCCGCCAACCATCGTCGAACACAGGTTCATGGGCCATCGGCATCCGGCTGCTTGACATAGTGTATGTATGACACTATAAGTGTGTACAGGGGACACGAAGATGCCTTTCGCCTACGACTACGCCCGCCCGGCCCTCACCGTCGACTGCGTGGTGTTCGGTCTCGACGAGGCCGATCTCAAGGTGCTGCTGATCCAGCGTGACCTCGAGCCCTTCGCCGGACGCTGGGCCCTGCCAGGCGGCTTCATCCACATGGACGAGACCCTCGACCAGGCCGCCCGGCGCGAGCTGCAGGAGGAAACCGGCCTGGCCAAGGTCTTCCTCGAGCAGCTCTACACGGTCAGCGACATCGGCCGTGATCCGCGCGAGCGGGTGGTCACGGTGGCCTATTACGCCCTGGTCCGCCTCGGCGACCACCATGTCCAGGCCGCCACCGACGCGCGCAATGCCGCCTGGTTCTCGGCCGACGATCTCCCGCGCCTCGCCTTCGACCACGACGTCATCGTCAGCATGGCCCTCCAGCGCCTGCAGGGAAAGCTGCGCTACCAGCCCATCGGCTTCGAGCTGCTGCCGCCGAAATTCTCGCTCACCCGTCTGCAGCAGATGTACGAGATCATCTTGGAGCGGCCGCTCGATAAGCGCAATTTCCGCAAGAAGGTGCTGTCCCTGGACATCCTCGAGGATCTCGAGGAGGTCGAGCAGGATGTCGCGCACCGGGCCGCCAGGCTCTACCGCTTCGATGAGCGCAAGTACCGGCAGAAGATCAATGACGGCTTCAACTTCGAGCTCTGAGGACTGCCATGGAACGTCCGCACCCACGGAATGACCTGCGCGCCCAGGCCGCGCAGACGAGTGCGATCCTCGCTGCCTTCCCGACCGCAACGATGAACCAGGCGACCGCGCCATGACCACCGCTCTCATCCTCGTCGACATCCAGAATGACTTCTGCACCGGCGGTGCGCTCGCGGTCCCGCAGGGCGAGGCGGTGGTGCCGATCGCCAACCAGCTGATGTCGCAGGTCGACCTGGTGGTGGCGACCCAGGACTGGCATCCCGCCGACCATGGGAGCTTCGCCGCCAACCACCCCGGGCGCGCGCCGTTCGAGCTCGGCACGCTGGCAGGCCTGCCGCAAGTGCTGTGGCCGGTCCACTGCGTCCAGTGGACCGGCGGCGCCCAGTTCCATCCCCAGCTCGACACCCGCCGCATCGCCCGGGTATTCCCCAAGGGCATGGATGCGAGCATCGACAGCTACTCGGGCTTCTTCGACAACGGCCGGGGGAAGGCCACCGGGCTGGGGGAGTGGCTGCGCGCCGAGCACGTCGACGAAGTGCTGGTCTGCGGCCTGGCGACGGACTACTGCGTCAAGGCCACCGCCATCGACGCCGCCGGACTGGGATTGCGCAGCATCCTGGTGGAGGAGGCCTGCCGCGGCGTCGGCATGCAGGCCGGCGACATCCCAGCTGCGCTGGCAGCGATGCGAAAGGCGGGAGTGGTGATCGCGGCCTCGGGCGCACGGCGAGCATGAGCGTGGCTCACACCATGACCATGTACCGCCCCAACGGTGCCGCTGAGCTCGCCCTCCTGCGGGCCTCGGGCTTCCGCCGATGGCCTCCCCGTCTGGCGGGCCAGCCAAACTTCAACCCGGTCGCCTACCACACCTATGCGCCCCGACCTTCCTGCTCGAGCTCGGCCTGCATGCACGCCCGGGCCGGCTGGTGGTCGGCTGCCCGGCTGGATTCCATCGCCGCGGCAACGTCCGGGCTGTCTGCGAGCGCTTCCAGGTTCCGCATCTCGATTCCTCCGATGCCCTGCTATCCACCATCCGTTCCCGTCTCGAACTCCTCCACCAAGGCGCCCGATGATCACCGTCCTCCATTCCGCACGCTATCTGGAACTGGTCCAAACGCAGGGCTGGGAGTTCGTCCGTCGCCGCAACGCCAGCGCCGTGGTCGGCATCGTCGCGACGACGCCGGCGGGCGAGCTGCTCATGGTCGAGCAGCAGCGCATTCCGGTCGGCAGCCAGGTGATCGAGCTGCCCGCCGGCTTGGTCGGCGATGACCAGGCGGATGAGGATGTCCTGGCGGCAGCCCACCGGGAACTCAGCGAGGAGACCGGCTGGGAGCCGGGGCGATGCCGCATCCTGGCGCGCGGACCGTCCTCAGCAGGTCTGACCAGCGAGATCATCACCCTGATCCGCGCCATCGATCTGCGGCAGACCGGTGCTGGCGGCGGGGTCGCAGGGGAAACGATCACCGTCCATGCCATACCGCTGGCTCAGGTGGGCGGCTGGCTGGCAGAGCGCGCGCGTGCCGGCCAGCTGGTCGATCTCAAGATCCATGCCGCCCTCTGGTGGCTGGCGCAGGAATCCTCGCCATGACTGCGCGGCGGGTGGCGCTGAGCACCTGGCTGAGCTGGGTCCTGCGGCATGGCGGCCGATCTGCCGCTGGCCAGCCATCTCGCCACTGACATCCGCTGCATGGGCCATCGCCATCTGAATGCCTGCTCCGACACCGTGCCGATCTGCCTCTGGCTGGTCGCGCGTCATCCAGCAGCAGTCGATGAGGCGCTTAGGCAGGCGGTTCATGCCGAGGGCGACCTCGACGCCACCACTGCCATCATCGGCGGCAACCTGGATTGTTGGCAGGGGCGGTGCCATGTCCCCGACACCTTGGCGCCGCAATCTGAGCCGAACCAGTTCGATGTCGATCGCGTTTCCGAGCACGAGAGCGCAGGCAATGGCTGTTACTTTATTCACAAACGACGAGCGCTTCATCGTCGACACGGACGCCTGTCTGGAATTCGCCTGCGATGCTCCCAACGACCTGGTGCACTGGTCTTTACCCTCGTCTGATTGCAGGTGGTGTGACACACGACGTCGATGTGCGGAAGATGAATGCCCAGACACCTTTATTTAGGATATATTTATCCTATTAGACTGTTTTACTGTGTTCGCAGAGGAATGACGCCATGGATCATGCTGCCACGCCACTGCCGGTAACTACGACAGTACCCACACCATCCACTCCATTCCCCGTGTACTGCGCCTCCCCGGGCCTGCGCCTGCGGCGAATCGCCTGCCCCGCCCGCTCCGGCATCGCACCTCCTGTATTCTCGCTGCAACGGCGCCGCATCGATGTGGTGGCCGCCTACCCTGAACTCAATTCGACATGCGAGCACCTGCACATCGGCTGGAATGCCCCCATCGGCCAATTCTGCGAGCAGCCTGAACAGGCATTGCTGGAGCTGGCGCGCGCAGCCAAGCCGCCGCCACCGCCCGCCAGCATCATTCCTGCTGGCCGCACGACGCAGGACCTGGTCCAGGACATCGTCCAGCACCATCACCGTCCGCTGCGCAACGAACTGGAACGCTGCAGCATCCTCATCGAACAGCTATGCGCCGATAATCCCGGGCAGGTACCGACCGATCTGCGCGACCAATTCTCGCACTTCAGCGACAGCGTGATCGCCCACCTCGACCAGGAGGAGCTGGTGGTCTTCCCCCTCAGCATCATCGTCGAGCGGGACCATCTGCGCGAGCATTACGGGCCGCCTGTCGAACAGGATGTGCTGCAAGCGATCACCTTGAACCTGGGCCACGATTCCGCTACCTCGTCGCTGCATTACCTGCTCAATCAGATGAGCCGCCTCCCGTTCTTCGGCGTCGATGCCGATGCGGTGGCCATCGTCGTTGCGCTGATGGCCATGCTCGCCGACCTGCCGCTGCACGAGGAGAAGGAGAGGGGCATCCTCAATCCCGCCATCCGCTTCGCCGAGCGCACGCTCAGCGAGCGGGATCTGGCCGGCAAGGCCCGGGATCGCGCCTGATCAGGACCAGCAGCGCCATCGGCGAGGGCGATCAGGGCAACCAGGACCTGCATTCAGCGCGGTGAGAAGGGGCTGCAGAGCGGATCGCCGATGACGACATCCTCCCAGCCGACGAAATGCGAGGCCGCATAGAAGGCCTCCGCCAGGCAGAAGCCGGCGGTGTAGCGCTCGACCACGATCGACGGTGAGGCGATGGCCTGGAGCAGCGGCTCGTTGACGTAGCCTTTGACCCCGGTGACGCCGTGGGCGATCAGGTCGCTGATCAGCGTCTGGCCTCCGCTGGTCGGCAGGAAGGTGCGCGCACTGGTCGAGACCGCCGTGTCCGAGAGCGATCCGGGGCCGAAGCGCAGCGATTGGTAGGCGTCATTGGAGAAGCGCGCATCGTTGCTCCCCCACGAGAAATAGCCGAGCAGGCCGCTGCGGCCGCCGACGAACGCTGGTGCCTGGTCGAGCTCGCATGCCAGGTGGCGGCTTCCCAGGATCTCGGCGGCATGCGCCATGTCGGCATTGAACTCGCTCCACGCCGATTCGCCGGTGATGGTCAGGCTGGGCAGCGGTGCGGGCTGGGAGGCCTTGTCCCCCAGGCCGAATTCGGGCTGGATGTCCAGCAGGAAGGAGCCTTGGGGCCGCTGACGCTCCGACTCCAGCGCCCGGGTCAGCAGCGCGGATGCGTCCTCGGCGGTATAGCCGTCGAGTCGCGTCACCAGGTAGCCGCCGAAGCGGGCGTGGGTGAAGGGCACGGTGGCGTTCCAGTAGCGGTTCAACCAGGCGCGGCCATGCACATCCTTGCCGGAGAAGACCACCGCCTTGGCGTCGGGCAGCTGGTCGTAGCCGAGCGCAGCCAGGCAGCTGTCCACCGAGGGGTTGGGCCCATCCGCTTCTACCCAGCCCGATGTCCCGCCGCGCACGCGGATGGGGATGCCCTTGGTCAGGACGATGAAGTCGATCTGCGTATGGCGGGCGAGGAAGTCCAGGATCGGTGCGCTGATGTCATGGGTGTAGGCCGACAGATCGATGGTCTCATTGCCCTGACTGACGGCGGAGTCCGGGCAGGAGATGGCGAGCGCATTGGGGACGTGGCGGCGCGCAATGTAATCGGCGGCGATGGCGCAGGATATGGCGCTGGAGGCGTTCCTGACCACCAGCACTCGCTCCGGCGAGGGTCTCGTCGGTACCGCCGATTCCGTGGTATCATCAGCGCCGTAAGATGGGGCGAGCGCCAGGCCGCCGGCAAGGGCGGCGATGAGCATGGTCGGGAGTTGGTTGAAGCGGCTCATCATGGTCGACTCCGGGGCATCTGTCAGGCGGCGGGCCGTGATCCGCCAGGGTGCGCATGCATGCTCCGGTGCAAGGGCGTCGTCGAGCGGACCATCCTGCTGCGCTCCAGCGACGTCGTCTGCCCAGGAGCGCCGCGCGGCCACCGGGCTGATCCCTGCCCAAGACGGGGAATTGGCCACCTCGCGTGCCTGGGCCATCCGTGCCAGAGATCCGAGTCCGCCACCACCTGACCCTATTTCGTCTGCAGGTGCGCCAGCAGTATCCAATCGGAGGCATCGGGTTTCGGTGGGATCCTCCATGTTGATGACCCGTCCACCGGATCCTTCCGCGGATGGATGGTTCCCACCTCGCTGTAGGCGCCTGACCGGGTGTTGAACCATCTCACCTCATAGGACGCGTCCCTCATGCCGCGCAAGGTGCCGGATGCGGTCGATGACCAGTTGTAGAGGTAGAGCACATAGACATCGGAATCGATGGTGGCGAGGCAGTACCAGGCGTCGGCGTCCGGCGCAAACCACTGCCGGTCATCGAACCGGGGCGTCAGTTTCCACCAGGCGATTGAGGTCAGTAACCCCTTCATGTGAATGCCGAGTTCCGTGGCCGACGGGAAATCGATGCTGCTCGTCCAGGGGGTCTTCTTCTGCTCGACGGTGATGGTGAAGCGGCCCCGCAAAGAGTCAGTGCCCATATCATAGGTGCTGCGGTAGTACCAGATGTCCGCGGCACCGTAACCATGGCCGGACATCCCGTTCAGGTAGGACGCCCAACCCTGCTGGCGGGCGCCGTCGTTGAGCGTCCAGAGATGGTCATAGCTGCCCTCGTAATTGACGAGCGGCTTCCCCTGGCCATGGTCCCAGAAGTCCTTCAAGGGCTGCCAGGGCATGCCGGCGTTATTCGGCGGCGTCCATTGGATCGCGTACCAGGTGTGCCCCGGTACATCCCTGAAGCTGGAGGTGCTAGCGACGACGCCATACCCCCAGCGGGGACGCTGGTCCTTCGGCGGCAGCGGCTTCGGTTCGGGCTCTCGACCCATGAACTCCATGTGCGCCGATCCAGGGTGTCCATAAGGGTCGTATTCATGCATCCATCCCAGTATCTTCTTCCAGGGATTCGAAGCCGCGTCGAACAAGGGGGCATTCCCACGATCGGCATAGAAGTCGTTGTCGACCTCCTGGGCGGTGGTCCACATGACGGGGTATGCACCGTAGCGCGCCACCCACATGCGGCACAGCTTCCTCAGATAGTCGTCCGTATAGCAGGGCTTGACGATCTCCGGCGGGAAGAACAACTGGGCATGGGCATGGACGAGGCCCGCATCAGCGATGTATTGGAAGCGGCGGTCGAGGTCGCGGAATCCGGGCAAATCCGCCTCATCGAAGCCATTACTCAAGTCGTAATGGGCACCCAGGACTTCCGATTGATAGACCGTGTAGCCCTGTGCGACACGCCTGCGGACGATGGTGGTGAACATCTCGTCGAAGGGTTCCTGCGGCATGCTCCAATGGGTATCGCCCAGGTAGAAGAACGGGGAGCCGTCCGCATAGATGAAATGCCTGATGCCAGGCATCGTCCTGATGAAGCCCTTCCGATAGATGTCGAGTGGGCCGCTGTAATGGGCGACCTGCAGCCGGCCGCTACGTCCGTGCAACCCACTGTCGGCGGTATCGGAACAGGTGCTCGTGTAGGTCCATGTGCCGCTCTCATCCGCAGCGAATCGCACCCGCCAATCCTTGCCGCCATCCCAGAACCCGGGAACCAGACGGCTTTCCCCGGAGGGGGAGATGAAGGTGACGTTCAGATCCGTGTCCAGGGGACGAGGATGGAGGATGGCGCTGGAAAAGGGAATTTCGACTGCCCGCCAGGTGTCGCTGCGAATATCGGCGATGGAGGCAGTATCCGCTGTCGCCTGAGCCGGATCCCGTGCAGCATCGGCAGCCGGCAGGGACGGGGCCGTGATCTGGACAGAAAGGATCAGCAGGATGACGAGCGGAACGGACCATACCTGCGCACTGCCGGCGCATTCTGCGGCTATGCGCAGGTCAACGATCGTTCGCAATCCCTGGATCACTGCATGTTTCCCCGTGGGTACACGTCGCCGTGCACAGCACAGCCTGCTCGGTGATTATACCTGTCTACGACTGATCCGATGCCATCATACTCGAACAGCCAATGACCCAGCCGCCATCTTCAGGCGTCATTTTCGACGAGACTGAGTGGGGATACGATCACCCCCTAATCTGCAAAAATTCGATAATCTTCAAGCATCCACAAACTCTACATGATAATGCGCTAGCTCTGGACCATTAGGACGCCAAGCGCAAGGCAGCCTGCCCTGATCCAGGAAGCGAGGCTAATGGCACTCTTATCGAGACAGTGGCAAATTCTATAGCGCGGGCAGACAGTCGCCCACCATGAATTCCCTCCCATTCCTCACGAGACTCATTGCCGCCACCATCCTGGCTCGACAGAACAAGCGCCTGATCGCTGAGGTTGCCTACCTGAGGCTCGAGATCGGCTATCTGCGAGAGCAGATCCCCAAGGGCCATAGATTCCGCTTCACCGACCGCCGGCGCATGCGCTTTGCCAGAGCTGCTCTGGGAGTGGGCTGGATGCGCCTTGCTGCCATTGCCTCCGTCGCCAAGGCTGCTACGACCCGAGTCTGGCACCGCCTGATGACAATGGGCAAATTCGGCCTGAAGCGCGCTGGTCCAGGCCGCCACAGAATCGACGCCGAAATCGAGCAGGTGATCATTCGAATGGCTCAGGATAACCCCGGTTGGGGTCAGCACCGCATCCACGGCGAGCTGCTGAAGCTCGAGATCGAAGTCAGTCCTAGGACCATTGCTGCCATCCTTGACCGCCATGGGCTCTTGCCTGCGCCCGAGCGCACCACGGACTGGTCCTGGAAGCGATTCGTCACCGAGAAGGCGGACGCGCTCGTTGCCACCGACTTCCTCACTGTCGATGTGCTGGGCCTGCTCGGCAAGACCACCTATGATGTCCTCTTTGCGATCCGTCTGGCCTCTCGACGAGCCGAGCTCCTCGGCGTCACTGAGCACTCCAACGCCGATTACATGACCCAGGTAGCCAGGAACGCCACCATGGAGGACTCTGGTTGGCTGAGGCAGGTCGGGTGCCGCTACCTGATTCACGACCGGGACACCAAGTTCTGCGGACGCTGGAAGGATGTACTCAATGCTGCTGGCATAGAAACCGTGCCGATTCCCCCGCGGAGCCCCAATTTGAATTCGTTCGCGGAGCGCTATGTGAGGACAATTAAATCCGAATGTGTGCGCAGATTGTGGTTTATCGATTACCAAGGACTGTGCGATGTCCTGAACGAATACGTGCGAGTCCACCACAAGCTGGAGAGACCGCACCAAGGGAAGGGAAACCGGCCTTTGCCGGCCTTCGAGCAGGATAAAGCACCTCCGCAGAAACCCATCGCGGGCTTCAAGGCCAGTCAGATTCGATGCGTGAGTAGGTGCCGAGGGACGGTGCGACACTACTACCGAATCGCCGCCTGAATTGTCAGGAGAAAGGGGAAGTGGAGCCGCCAATGTGATGTCTGGCGGAAGGCGCGGCTTTGACCACAGACAGATATCGCCGCGGAAGATCATCCGAGTCGGCTGACTACGCTGCGATTTTGTTGACAGTGAATTGCTCATCTGGCAGCAATCGAAAGCTGGCTTCCCCAGTGTCGAGTGATAGTTTAGGCTGCGATGAATATCTGCGGACCACGCAGTCTCCATTGCTTTCCACGCCAACCGCTCAGTCGACCAGGTCAAATGGCGATAAGCGTTCGCTGACCGCGGTCATGGAGTAGGCATCATATACAACGTGGCACCCATGTCGTCACACCTGTCTGCTGAACATTCAGCGATAGACTTCGCGGCGATGGGCAATGCGAATGACAAGGACGACGAGTTGCCGATCCAAAATCTGATAGATGACCCGATAATCTCCCGAGCGGATGCGATAGAGGTCTTCAACACCAGCCAGTTTTCGCGAACCCTCAGGGCGTGGGTTTGCCGCTAAGGTATCGATCTTGGCTGCAATCCGTCGCTGGTCGGCTGCGGACAAGTCGGCAAGTGCTTTAGCCGCGATCGACTTGATGTCGATTCGGTAGTTGGACATGGCGGATCCGAGCTATAGTCCAAGCTTGGTCTTTACCTGGCCCCATGGCAGTGAGCCGCGTACCTTGAGCGCATGTTTGGCAGCTTCAACATCCATTCGATCTTCCAACGCCTCCAACAGCTCCAAATCCTCAACCGGAACCACGGCCACGAGATCCTTGCCGTTACGCTGGAGAATTATGCGTTCGCCTTTGATACCGACTTGATTCATAACATCCGAGAAGTGCTCGCGGGCATCGCTCGCATTCAGCTTATGGGCGCTAGAGATGGTCATGTCGAGGCTCCTGGGCCGCTCGTCATCTTGTACGTATCGTACGTCTTGTACAATGGGAATCGCCCTTAGCTAGGCTGTCTGACTCTCACCGCTCACGTTCCACCAACGTCCCGAGCAATTGGCTAGCGCGGCGACGCTGTATACCCTGTTAGTGTGCAGGTAGCTAGTATTGGCAGGACCACCGGAACCAGCTGCGATGGCAAGCGGTTCGTCCACATCGGGGCCCTAGCGTGAGTTTCTCCTCAG